>NZ_JBEYVO010000099.1:0-1007 GCF_040644055.1 Streptomyces sp. NPDC047043 | reverse complement strand
CAGCCAGGCCCAAGGTTCAACTACGAGCTTTTTAACCACAACAACTTTAATATACGCTATTGGAGCTGGAATTACCGCGGCTGCTGGCACCAGACTTGCCCTCCAATTGTTCCTCGTTAAGGGATTTAAATTGTACTCATTCCAATTACAAGACCCAAAAGAGCCCTGTATCAGTATTTATTGTCACTACCTCCCCGTGTCGGGATTGGGTAATTTGCGCGCCTGCTGCCTTCCTTGGATGTAGTAGCCGTTTCTCAGGCTCCTTCTCCGGGGTCGAGCCCTAACCCTCCGTTACCCGTTGCAACCATGTTTGGCCAATACCCAAACATCGAAAGTTGATAGGGAAGAAATTTGAATGAACCATCGCCGGCGCAAGGCCGTGCGATTCGAGAAGTTATCATGAATCACCAAAGAGCCCAGAGGGCATTGGTTTTTAATCTAATAAATACATCCCTTCCGAAGTCGGGATTTTTAGCATGTATTAGCTCTAGAATTACCACGGTTATCCAAGTAGTAAGGTACTATCAAATAAACGATAACTTATATAATGAGCCATTCGCAGTTTCGCTGTATAATTGCTTATACTTAGACATGCATGGCTTAATCTTTGAGACAAGCATATGACTACTGGCAGAATCAACCAGATAACTATCGTCCGCCGCGGAAAAACGGCAACCGGTGCTGCGAGCAGCGCCGGAGAGATGTCAAGTTCACTGGGTGGCGTCCGGAGACGCGCCGGGCAAAGCACCTGCGGCAGGAGCCGTGGGCGCCGTGCGAGCCGGCAATCCGCTTTCCCACTCATGTGTTCCCCAGCGAAGCCGTCGACCACACTGAGCCCGAACGGGCGGCGTGTGGCCTGGGGCACGCCAGGAGAAGGACTCAGCGCCCGACTTCAGCCATTGCGGCGTCCGGCGGGCGTGGTTGCCTTCCGTTGCTCGATGGTAGAACTCGCCAGAGGCCAGTAATCCACAGAACCCATCCCTACAGCGGCGATTGCCGGGGCATTC
>NZ_JBEYVO010000098.1:0-1135 GCF_040644055.1 Streptomyces sp. NPDC047043 | reverse complement strand
CGCCTGGCGGCGGCGTTGACGCCGGAGGTCGATGCGGTGCTGGCCCGCCATCCGCTGCGGGAACTGGTCACCGCCTCGCAGACCCTGCCGCTGCTGGTGGAACGCGAGCGCGCCCTGTACGGCGCCTGGTACGAGTTCTTCCCCCGCTCCGAGGGCACCGCCGAGGTCCCGCACGGCACCTTCCGCACCGCCGCCCGCCGCCTCCCGGCGATCGCCGCCATGGGCTTCGACGTCGTCTACCTGCCCCCCATCCACCCCATCGGCACCACCTTCCGCAAGGGCCGCAACAACACCCTCTCCCCCGGCCCCGACGACGTCGGCGTGCCCTGGGCCATCGGCTCCCCCGAGGGCGGCCACGACGCCGTCCACCCCCAGCTCGGCACCCTCGAGGACTTCGCCTGGTTCGTGCGCGAGGCCCGCGACCACGGCCTGGAGATCGCCCTCGACTTCGCCCTGCAGTGCTCCCCGGACCACCCCTGGGTGCACAAGCACCCCGAGTGGTTCCACCACCGCCCGGACGGCACCATCGCCTACGCCGAGAACCCGCCCAAGAAGTACCAGGACATCTACCCGATCGCCTTCGACGCCGACATGGACGGCCTGATCGCGGAGACGCTGCGGGTGCTGCGGGTGTGGATGGACCTGGGCGTGCGGATCTTCCGCGTGGACAACCCGCACACCAAGCCGGTCGTCTTCTGGCAGCAGGTGATCGCCGACATCAACGCCACCGACCCCGACGTCATCTTCCTGGCCGAGGCGTTCACCCGGCCCGCCATGATGCACACCCTGGCGCAGAGCGGCTTCCAGCAGTCCTACACCTACTTCACCTGGCGCAACGCCAAACAGGAACTCACCGACTACCTGACCGAACTGTCCGGCGAGGCGGCCGCCTACATGCGGCCCAACTTCTTCGTCAACACCCCCGACATCCTCCACGAGTTCCTGCAGCGCGGCGGCCGGCCCGCCTTCGAGCTGCGCGCCGTCCTCGCCGCCACCCTCTCCCCCACCTGGGGCGTCTACAGTGGCTTCGAGCTGTGCGAGAACGTCCCGCTGCGCGACGGCAGCGAGGAGTACCTGGACTCGGAGAAATACCAACTCCGCCCGCGTGACTGGGAGTCGGCCGAACGCGACGGCC
>NZ_JBEYVO010000096.1:0-1187 GCF_040644055.1 Streptomyces sp. NPDC047043 | reverse complement strand
GATCTTCCGCAAGGCGCGTTGCAGCCCGAATCGAATGACGTCAATCGCGGCAGCCGTTCTCACTCTGGAGCGGCAACGCTGAAAGAGCTCACTGCTGCTTCCTGAGGTTGGTCAGGCGCATGCCTCGAAGAAGCGGGCCTCATCGTTGTGGGCGGCGCCGACGTAGGCAGACAGAGAGTTCGGGGCCTCTGTCCAGATCCGGTGGACGGAGCTGTCCCAGACGGTGACCTCCAGGTGCCCGGAGTTGACCCACGACGAGGTCTTGCCCGCGAAGCTCCAGTCCGCGAAGTCCATGAAGTCATCACAGTGGGGGTCACTCCACTGCAGACGACGGCCTGCGATGATTTCGTTCCAGTCCCGGTTCTCGTAGAAGCAGTACCAGCGCACGATGTCGCCCCGCGGGCACCCGTGGTAGTCGGCCTGGGGCTGCGGCGGGACAGCGGCCGCGCCACGGGAGCGCGCAGCACCCTCCAGCTTGGCGTAGACGGCCTGGAGCTGCGGGCTGTCGGGGGGCGTCTACCTGGCGCCGGGCAGGGGGAGCACCATCACGGCCTTGCCGCCGCGCCAGGCGATCTCGTTCGAACTGATCTGCACCCCGCCGGGCTCGGAACGGGAGATCGTGTCGTCGATCTCCCACTGGAGTAAGCCGCGATCGGCGGTGCTGAGTGCCCCGACCTGAGGTCTGTCATCCGCACGGGCTGCCGCCGGCAAGTTCGTCGGGGCCGTGGCGGTTCCACTGGCTGTCGAGGCTCCGGCGGCCCAACTGGTCGCCGAGTTCAGGCTGAACACCGCGGCGATACTCAGCCACATCGCGGCAGCTGGTGCTCCCCGCCCACCACGAGTGTTCCGCTGGAGACGCTGCGGGAGCAGGACGCCGAACCCGCCAGCGTGAGCAACAGCAGGAACGAGACCGCCAACAGGCCGAGCGGCTTGGCGGGCCGTGCGCCCCGGTTAGCGGTGTCGCACCCGGGCGTAGCGGATGCGGTGGAAACTCGCTGAGCAGGGGCGTGACACTTCCGAACGGCCGTTGCGGTTCGCGTCACCGTGAGGCGCTTTAGGCGTCACGATGGATCACGTCGTGGGGGAGGGGAGCTCCGTCACCTCTCCCGGCCGTGCGCACGGTCAGCTTGCGGTGGGTGCGTATGCCCTCGTCGGTCGGACGGAGCAGGAAACGGCGGCCGTCCTGC
>NZ_JBEYVO010000095.1:0-1199 GCF_040644055.1 Streptomyces sp. NPDC047043 | reverse complement strand
TATCTTTCTATGGAGGCAACCGAGAGGTAACAAAAATGCTGTGATGCCCTTAGGTGTTCTGGGCCGCACGCGCGATATACTAACAAAGCTAGCGTGTACTTAGCCGAAAGGCCAGGGTAATCTTGTTAAACTCCGCCGTGCTAAGGATAGAGCATTGCAATTATCGCTCTTCAGCGAGGAATCCCTAGTAAGCGCAAGTCATCAGCTTGCGTTGATTACGTCCCTGCCCTTTGTACACACCGCCCGTCGCTACTACCGATTGAATGGCTCAGTGAGGCGTCCGGACTGGCCCAGGGAGGTGGGCAACTACCACCCAGGGCCGGAAAGCTCTCCAAACTCGGTCATTTAGAGGAAGTAAAAGTCGTAACAAGGTCTCCGTTGGTGAACCAGCGGAGGGATCATTACCGAGTTTACAACTCCCAAACCCATGTGAACATACCTTTACGTTGCTTCGGCGGAGCCGCCCCGGCGCCCGGAACCTCTTCGGTTTCGCGGCCCGGAACCAGGCGCCCGCCGGAGGCCACAAACTCTTTTGTTTTTACAGTTTCTTCTGAGTGTGCCGCAAGGCAAAATACAAATGAATCAAAACTTTCAACAACGGATCTCTTGGTTCTGGCATCGATGAAGAACGCAGCGAAATGCGATAAGTAATGTGAATTGCAGAATTCAGTGAATCATCGAATCTTTGAACGCACATTGCGCCCGCCAGAATTCTGGCGGGCATGCCTGTTCGAGCGTCATTTCAACCCTCGAGCTCCCCTCTTTTTGGGAGAGCCCGGCGTTGGGGACCCGGCGCTAACACCGCCGGCCCCGAAATGGAGTGGCGGCCCGTCCGCGGCGACCTCTGCGTAGTAATATCCACTCGCACCGGGACCCGGGCGCGGCCACGCCGTTAAACACCCCACCTTCCGAATGTTGACCTCGAATCAGGTAGGAATACCCGCTGAACTTAAGCATATCAATAAGCGGAGGAAAAGAAACCAACAGGGATTGCCCCAGTAACGGCGAGTGAAGCGGCAACAGCTCAAATTTGAAATCTGGTCCCCAGGGCCCGAGTTGTAATTTGTAGAGGATGCTTTTGGCGAGGCGCCTTCCGAGTTCCCTGGAACGGGACGCCACAGAGGGTGAGAGCCCCGTCTGGTCGGATGCCAAGCCTATGTAAAGCTCCTTCGACGAGTCGAGTAGTTTGGGAATGCTGC
>NZ_JBEYVO010000094.1:0-1451 GCF_040644055.1 Streptomyces sp. NPDC047043 | reverse complement strand
GACGTGGAGATCACCGTGCTGACGGTGGGTCCGGAGGACGCCAAGGACGCGCTGCGCAAGGCGCTGTCCATGGGCGCGGACAAGGCCATCCACGTGGAGGACGACGACCTGCACGGCACCGACGCGATCGGCACCTCGCTGGTGTTGGCGAAGGCGATCGAGAAGGCCGGCTTCGACCTGGTGGTGAGCGGCATGGCCTCCACCGACGGCACCGGCGGCATCGTCCCGGCGCTGCTCGCCGAGCGGCTGGGTGTGCCGCAGGTGACCCTGCTGTCCGAGGTCGCGGTGGCGGACGGCACGGTGAAGGGCCGCCGCGACGGCGACGCCGCCAGCGAGCAGCTGGAGGCGTCCCTGCCCGCGGTGGTGTCGGTGACCGACCAGTCGGGGGAGGCGCGGTACCCGTCCTTCAAGGGCATCATGGCGGCGAAGAAGAAGCCGGTGACCTCCTGGGACCTGTCCGACCTGGAGATCGACGCCGAAGAGGTCGGTCTGGACGGGGCGTACACCAAGGTCGAGACGGCCGCCGCGCGTCCGGCGCGGACCGCGGGCACGATCGTCAAGGACGAGGGCGAGGGCGGCAAGCAGCTCGCCGAGTTCCTCGCGAGCCAGAAGTTCATCTGAGAGAGGGTGCATTGATCCATGGCTGAAGTTCTCGTCTACGTCGACCACGTGGACGGTGCCGTCCGCAAGCCCACCCTGGAGCTGCTGACCCTGGCCCGCCGCATCGGCGAGCCGGTCGCCGTCGCGCTGGGCAACGGCGCCGCCGACACCGCGGCCGCGCTGGCCGAGCACGGCGCGACCCGCGTGCTCACCCACGAGGCCGCCGAGTACGCCGACTACCTGGTCGTCCCGAAGGTCGACGCGCTGCAGGCCGCGTACGAAGCCGTCTCCCCGGCCGCCGTGCTGGTCCCCTCCTCCGCGGAGGGCAAGGAGATCGCCGCCCGCCTCGCTTTGCGCATCGGCTCCGGCATCCTCACCGACGCCGTCGACCTCGAGGCCGGCGAGGAGGGCCCGGTGGCCACCCAGTCGGTGTTCGCCGCCTCCTTCACCACCAAGACCCGCGTCATCAAGGGCACCCCGGTCATCACCGTCAAGCCCAACTCCGCCGCCGTGGAGGCCGCCCCGGCCGCCGGTGCGGTCGAGGCCCTGACGGTGTCGTTCTCCGAGCAGGCGGCCGGCACGAAGGTCACCGCCCGCACCCCGCGGGAGTCCACCGGGCGTCCGGAGCTGACCGAGGCCGCGATCGTGGTCTCCGGCGGCCGCGGCGTGAACGGCGCCGAGAACTTCCCGCTCATCGAGGCCCTCGCCGACTCCCTCGGCGCGGCCGTGGGCGCCTCCCGCGCCGCGGTGGACGCCGGCTGGTACCCGCACACCAACCAGGTCGGCCAGACCGGCAAGTCCGTCTCGCCGCAGCTGTACATCGCCAACGGCATCTCCGGCGCCATCCAGCA
>NZ_JBEYVO010000093.1:0-1458 GCF_040644055.1 Streptomyces sp. NPDC047043 | reverse complement strand
CCCAATGCCGTTGCTTTACGTGGTTGCGGGTTGGGGTCGTTTGATGCGGACTGCTCGGGCGCCGGTGTGGGTGGGTTGGGGCCAGGTGTGGTGTTCGGCCCGTTTGAGCCGGTAATTGGACATCTTGCGTTTGACGACGCGGGGCTGGCTTCGCAGGCGTCTGGCGGGCAGCATGCGTTCGAGCAGGTCGTGCTGGAGCAGGACCAGAGTTCTGACCAGCAGCTCAGGGGGAAAAGCTGCCCGGTGTGACAGTCACGCTGCGCCGGGCGGAGCGCAGGGTTTCGGTGAAGGAGACCCGGTCGGCATCCAGGCCCCGGGTGGCGGCGGTTCTGACCATCAGTTCGCGCAGTGCGTGGTGAACGAGCAAGTGGGCCCAGATCTGCTGCAGGACGCCGTCGGGGGTCTTGCTGCTCAGCACGGTGCGGGCGCCGCGCTGATGGGTCTTGAGCTCGGCGAAGACGGCTTCTGCCTCCCAGCGTTCGTGGTAGAGCGCGGCCAGCTGGCGGGCGGGATAGCGGCGGGCATCGGCCAGGGTGGTCACCAGCCGGTAGTCCTCGACCGCCTGGCCGGTGCCGTGCAGCTGGTAGGCCACCACCCGCACCGTGACCGGATCGGTGTGGGCGCGGTCGGTGTGGGCATGGATGCGCGAGAGCCAGGAGCCGTCCCGCAACATCCGCTCCACGGGCAGGATCCGGTTGGCGGGCACCCGCCACAACAGATCGGCGCCGCTGTCGGTGAAGGCCCGCCACAACGGCACGCCGAGAAACTCCCGGTCGGCCAGGACGAGCTGGCCCGGCCCGCAGGAACGGGGCAGGCGGCCGACCAGAGTGACTTCGCCGGTGCGGCAGCCGGCCAGCTCCGCGTCCAGCACGAGATGGGTGCCCACCTCGATCAGGCAGGCCATCCGCACCTGGGGAAAGCAGGACTTGTCGGGGCCGCGGCTGTTTCCGGGACGGCCGAAGGCGGCCTCGTTGGCCGCGCTGTCGGCCACGTCCCAGCAGGTGCCGTCCACCGCCAGCAGCCGCAGTCCCCGCCAGAAGCAGCCCGGGGTGGCCTCGGTGCCCATCGGCTTTGCGGACGTGGCAAACAGCACCCGCAGCGGCTCCGGACCCAGCCGCTGGCGGGCTCGAAACAGCGACGACTTCGCCGGGATGTGCCAGTCGCCCAGCAGCCCCTGGCCCCGCAGCCCCTCGACCAGGTGCCGCATCACCTCCAGATACGGCGCCGGGGAGAACAGAGCCAGTGCGAGCACGAAGTACACCACCAGCCGGGCCGGCAGCAGGCGTCTGCGATGCTCCGCACGACCACAGGCGGCCACCACACGATCCACCAACCCCGGCGGATACACCCAGGTCAGCAGCCCTAACCCCGATAACTCACCGACATCTGCAGACACCCGAACCACCCCCGGGACCACTGCACAGCAGCGTACGCCCGCCAGCTAAAACAACGGCATTG
>NZ_JBEYVO010000092.1:0-1521 GCF_040644055.1 Streptomyces sp. NPDC047043 | reverse complement strand
ACTTCGCAGCTGGGGCCCGCACCTTGGGGTGCGGGCCCCAGTTCGCTGCATTTTTCAGGGTGATTCCCCCCTGCCGTATTCGGCTCGTTCTCGCGATTCTCTGCGCCGTTCATTCGTGCTGCGGGAATTCCTTGATACGCGCCCGCATCGAGGAAGGTCCCGCATGAACCGAGCACGCCCATCACGCACCACCCGCACCACCCGCACCTACGACCGCTCCGAGGGCTCCTCCGGCCGCACCGGCGCCCGGCGCCGCCCCCAGGACCGCCACAGCCGACCTGCCGCGCCCCACGCCGAGTTCACACCGCCCAAGACCATCAAGCCCGCACTGCCCGCCGTCGAGTCGTTCGCCGAACTCACCCTGCCGGCGCCCCTGCTGGCCGCACTCGGCCACGAAGGCGTGAGCGTGCCGTTCCCCATCCAGGCAGCCACCCTGCCCAACTCCCTGGCCGGCCGCGACGTACTGGGCCGCGGCCGCACCGGCTCCGGCAAGACCCTCGCCTTCGGCCTCCCCCTGCTCGCCCGCACCGCAGACCGCCGAGCCGAACCGCGCCGGCCACTGGCCCTGATCCTGGTCCCCACCCGCGAACTCGCCCAACAGGTCACCGACGCCCTCACCCCATACGCCCGCGCCCTACGACTGCGGCTGACCACCGTGGTCGGCGGAATGTCCATCGGCAGACAGGCCAACGCACTACGCGCCGGGACCGAGGTCGTCATCGCCACACCGGGACGGCTCAAAGACCTCATCGACCGCGGCGACTGCCGACTGCGCGACGTCGCCATCACCGTCCTGGACGAAGCGGACCAGATGACCGACATGGGATTCATGCCCCAGGTCACCGCCCTCCTCGACCAGGTCCGTCCCGACGGCCAGCGCATGCTCTTCTCCGCCACCCTGGACCGCAACGTCGACAAACTCGTCCGCCACTACCTGACCGACCCCGTGGTCCACTCCGTCGACCCCTCAGCAGGCGCCGTCACCACCATGGAACACCACATCCTGCACGTGCACGAGGCAGACAAACACCGCACAACCACCGAAATAGCCGCACGCGACGGCCGAGTAATCATGTTCCTGGACACCAAACACGCCGTGGACCGGCTCACCAAACACCTCCTCGGCAACGGCATCCGCGCCGCCGCCCTGCACGGCGGCCGATCCCAGCCCCAACGCACCCGAACCCTCACCCAATTCAAGAGCGGACAGGTCACAGCACTCGTGGCGACCAACGTCGCAGCACGCGGCATCCACATCGACGACCTCGACCTCGTCGTCAACGTGGATCCACCCGGCGACCACAAGGACTACCTGCACCGCGGCGGCCGCACAGCCCGCGCCGGCGCATCCGGCAGCGTCGTCACCCTGGTCACCCCCACCCAACGCCGCGACATGACCCGACTCATGGCCACCGCCGGCATCAACCCGACCATCACCGCGGTGCGATCCGGCGAGGCAGAACTCAGCCGCATCACCGGCGCCAAAACCCCCTCCGGCATCCCCGTCACCATCACCCCGCC
>NZ_JBEYVO010000091.1:0-1815 GCF_040644055.1 Streptomyces sp. NPDC047043 | reverse complement strand
CAATGCCGCGTAGTTAAGCCGTGAGGTCGTGCGTCAACTGCCCTGTTTCTGCTGTTGGGTGTGTGGGGGCGAGCCACTGGGGGTGCAGTGTGTAGCGCCCTCGGCCGGACTTGTTGAGGAAGCCCTGGGGGACCCACTGCCCCAGTTGCGCGCTGAGGCTGCGGACGTGGTCGATCTGCAGCGCGTCGGCGATCTCCCGGGGACTCCAGTCGCGGGTGGGGTTGGTTCGTAGGAGTCGGAGGACTTGTTCGCGGCGGCCCGATGCAGTGTCCGGGGCGGTTGCAGGGTGGGCGGTGTGCGCGGAGAGCGGGATGACAGTGATGTCCAGGTGGGCGATGTTCCTGCTGGGCAGGGGACGGGGTTCGTTCGGGGTGACGCCGTAGCGTGACATCGGGCATTTCACCTTCCGGGCGCTGATCCTGGGGCGTCGGGGCGGCAGCAGGTTGTCCAGCACGGCCTGGGTGATGCCGCCGTTGTCGGGGGCGGGGCCTGTGACGGCGGTCGCGGTGATGATCTGGTCGGTCGCGCTGTGCAGGGCGGCGGTGAAGCAGGCCCGGTCGGGGTCGGTGCCGGGGCGGGTCTCGACGGCGTCGCACATGGCCCGGCGAAGGACCTGGTAGACGGTGAGCAGGGCCCAGAGTTCCTGTTCCAGGCCGCAGCGGTCGGCGGAGCGCAGGACGCGTCCGGTGAACAGGGTGTGCCGCAGCGCCAGGAACGCCGACTCCACTTCCCAGCGTTCGTGGTAGAGGTGGGCGAGGCGGTCGGCGGGGTCGGTTCGGTGGTCGAGCAGCGTGGTCAGCAGCCGGTAGGTGTCGCCGATGCGGGTGCCGTCGGCGCAGGTGGCGGTGATGTCGACGTCGATGAAGCGGAAGGTTCGGCCGTTGATCCGGGTCAGGAAGGATCCGTCGGGCAGGACGGCCCAGACGGCGGGGCGGCGGCGGGCGTTCATCCTCACCAGGAGCTGGGCGCCGGTGTCGGCGGCGCGGTTGAGGAAGTCGTCGCCGGTGAAGGCGCGGTCGGCCAGCAGCAGCATCGTGTCGTCCAGCAGAGGCAGCATCTGGTCGGCGTAGTGGGGCTCACCGCGGTGGGTCGAGCCGAACACGGCGCCGATCAAGGCACGCGTTCCGGTCTCGCACAGTGCCATCAGCCTCAGGTGTGGATAGCCCTCGAAGGTTCCGCTCCGCCCGCGGCGGAGTTTCCCCAGCAGTGCATGGATGCGGGGCTGGTCCGGGGCCAGCAGAGAACTGCAGCCGTCGAAGGCGACGGTGCGCCAGCGCCGATAGCACGTCCCCGGGGTCGTGGGCCGCGCCACCGGGCCGGCCACCACGTCGAACAGCGCCTTCAGCGGCGCCACTCCGATCCTGCGCCGGAGATCACGCAGGGCCTTCTCCGACGGCCTGACCAGACGCAAGGCACCGAGCCCGGACACGAGCCGGTCCCAGACGCGCCCATAGCCGAGACCTGGGAAGATCCCCAGGGCCAGGACGAAGTACACCCCCACACGCGAGGGCAGCAGGCGCAGGCGATGCTGCACTGTTCGCGTCTGGGAAAGGACGTCATCGACGAGTTCGAACGGCAGATACTGCGTCAACTCACCAAGGTGACCAGGGGCAAAAACACCCCTCGCCACGGTGATGGTGCGCGTGAAGCTCGTGATGGCAGACTGCTGGGACAACGGGACCTCATCGCTGAGCAG
The DNA here is from genome assembly GCF_040644055.1 of Streptomyces sp. NPDC047043. Lineage (NCBI taxonomy): Bacteria > Bacillati > Actinomycetota > Actinomycetes > Kitasatosporales > Streptomycetaceae > Streptomyces > Streptomyces sp. NPDC047043. Next base: position 119 of record NZ_JBEYVO010000091.1, on the reverse strand, counting down.
GAAGACCTTGGACGGCTTCCCTGCAGTAGCAGGGGTCCCGTTTCCCATGCTGTTCAGCGCGGCACCACGGCCGATGATCAAGTTGACGCACGACCTCACGGCTTAACTACGCGGCATTG
>NZ_JBEYVO010000090.1:0-2061 GCF_040644055.1 Streptomyces sp. NPDC047043 | reverse complement strand
GAGACTTCGAACACCTCCCTCAACGGCGCGGGGGTCTCGTGCGTTGCGACCTCGACGCCGTCACCCCATCAGTGGCCACTCTGAAACAGCTCAGTAGGCCTCTCAACGCAGGAGAAACCACGGCCCGGGACCACACGGCACCACCACTAGTGCCTGGAGCCCCGGACGTAAGCTCCGCCACGGTTAACGCCATCAAAGAACCGCTGCTCCAGGACCGCCAACTACGGCCCTGGAGCAGCATTTTGCGATCCTGAAGAAATGCGACAGAGCGCTGTCCGCTGTTACTCAAGGGCGCGATCCAGTGTCCCTGGTCCTTCCCCATGCCTGCCGCTCGCCGTAGGAGAGAAGCCCCGGTGGCTCCAGATCGAGTTTCCCGACACGCTCCACCAGGACTTCTTGGTGCCCATTCAATTCTCCTGTCACCGGATCCAGAAGCAAAGTGAACTGAGCCCCTTGGTTATCTACTGGCGCAGAAATGCCGAAAACTGCACGTCCGGATCTATCTGTTGCCCTTCCCGTAAGGATCAGGCCATCCACCCCTGCCAGCACATGCAAAATGGCGGCACGTAGCGACGCCCTCACAATCCCCAGATCATAATAGATAGCTTTCACGGCTCCAAGCTGTTCCCGCACGCTTCCATCACTCACGGAAATCAAGTGCCGAGAAAGGTTGTCGGGATCGTCAGATAACGGCATGACGCCTTCCCATATGTCCCGGAGCGTGCTGAACTCTCCAGGACGAACCCGTCGGTCCACGACCTGCACATCGTGTTCCGCATCTGCTTCCCACGGTCGGGATGCACCAGCTGAGGCAAACTCGGGAGGGTAATTTCTGCGCAGGAGGCGACCAGATCCACCCGGTCTACGCCAACGCTCTATCTGGGTGGGGTACCAGGCGCTGGCGGCCCTCCCAGCGATCACTCGAGTCGTCAAGTTTAACCCAATATCTCGAGTGTATACATACGGGCCATCGGCAAGCGAATCGTGAAGTCGCGAGACAGTCTCGGCAATACTCGTCAAAAATTCGGTTCTGCTCGAATTGATTTGTTCAAACGACAACATGAACTCACCATCCCATTTCGGATATCGATATTCTGCCACAGGGCATTTGTCCTACGAGGGGAGTGTAAATCTAACGCGGATCCGACGATCATGGGAGAGACGTCAAGTGACTGATACCGCCGTGGAGTTGGAGACCGTGGAGCCTGTCGAGAGTGCCCATTCGGGGCAGCCTGCGACGGCGCGTCGTCGGCGCGGGCACAGCGACCGCTTCCACGTTGTGTACGAGGACGTTGACGGTACGGCATAAGAAGGCCGGTTGCCCGAGCCGCCTCTACGTGCCCGGTTCCCGCATCTCCTTAAGGAGACGGACAGCAGCGCGTTGTACGTACTTGTGAACGTCATCGCTCGTGAGGCGGGTCAGTGCCTCGAGCACGATGGCGTCACCTGGCCATCCCTTCACCAGGGTGCTGGCGGCCGTCCGCCTGGCTTGTACGTTGCCCTCCTGGGTGAGGAGGACGAGGGCATCGCGAGCGGTGGCATCGCCGGCCCACCCCTGGCCAAGCGCGCGGGCTGCAGCGGGTGGGACGCGTTGATTGTCGTCGCGGAGAAGGCCCACGACGATGTCGCGGGCCGTAGCGTCGCCTGGCCAGCCCTGTGCCAGCAGACCTGCGCCCGTGCGCCGGATGCGCTCGTTGTCATCGCGGCAGAGGTTGGTGATCGCCTCGAGAGCATCAATAGCGCCTGACTGTCCGTGAACTAGGGCGCGCGCTGCGGCGCGTTGGGTGTTTGTGTCGCCGCGGATGATCAAGTCGGCGAGTGCATCACGCGTGCGGGGCTCACCCGCCCACGCCTTCTTCATTGCCCCTATTGCGACATTACGCACGCTCTCATCAGTGCTGCTGAGAAGGGTCTCTACGGCGTCACGAGCGACTCGGTCACCCGCCCACCCCACCACAAGCCCCTCAGAGGGCATTTGATCTAGCCGAATTGCCCTTTCTGTTCTAGTAGGTCCCTCGCCAGGTTGGTGTGGTCTCGTCTGTTATGCGCTTGGCGAGGTTG
>NZ_JBEYVO010000089.1:0-2510 GCF_040644055.1 Streptomyces sp. NPDC047043 | reverse complement strand
GGAAGGCGCGGTCGCAGGGCGGGTAACACCGTCAAACCCGTCGCCGCAAGGTAGACAGGAATCCCCTTCCTGAGCGCAAGCGAAGGGAGGGGAGAGCTTCAATTCGGGTACTCCTACAAGAGGTCGGAGCTGGCCCGCGGCTAGAGTGCTGCGGTCGCGTGGGGGAACGCCGGTGCCGTACGGGGGGATTGAGCACTCTTGCGATCAAATGGAAGGCGCAGAGCGGTCGTTGCCGCCGTGTTCTGTGCCGTCGCCGTACTGTTCCTGGGTGCGTGCGGGACCGAGGTGGCCGGTCGGCGGACGTCCGCGTCGCCGACCGGGCCGATCCCGTGGACCATTGCGGAGCCGTCGGCCGTCACCGGGGCCCGGCTCGCCGACGGGGGCCGTACGGTGCTGCTCGAGGCGCAGGTGCCCAGTGGCGAGCGCCCGTGTGTGCGGGACCTGAAGGCGGTGCTCACCGACCCTGTGCAGGACGGCCTGGTGCGGGTGCAGATCACCTTCTACTCGCCGTCGGGGGACCGGCGTTCGGGGTGCACCAAACAGAAGGTGGCCACGGCGCGGGTCCGGCTGCCCGTCCCCCTGGGCGCACGGGAGCTGGTGGTCGACAACTACACCCAGTTCACCGCCGACGGCGCCCAGCTGCCCGCGCTGCGGCTGTGCGGGCAGCTGGGCTGCACGCCGCCGGCCACCGGCTGCACCACCGCCTCGTACGAACAGGCGCTGATCGCGGTCGACGCGCCCGCGCACACGTACCGGGACTCGGAGAAGTGCGACGGCAGGTGGCTGGTGCTGGACTTCTCCTGGCGCACGGGGCCGGCCTGCGGCGACTCGTCGGGAACGGGCTGCTCGTCCCGGCTGGGCGACCGCTGGTTCTTCCGCGCGGAGAAGAAGGGCTGGGTGCCGATCGCGGGAGGCGCGGCCGGGGGCTGCCGGGACGTGCAGCGCAGGGAGCCTGAGTTCCCGACCTCGATGTGCGCGTCGCTGGCACCGCTTTCGCCCTCGTTGCACCCGAGTTATCCCCCGGCGTCCGCCTCCCCGAGCCCGTCCTAGAAGTCCCCGGACGTCCTACAGGCTGCGGAGGAAGTCCAGCAGGATCCCGTTGAAGACCTCCGGCTTCTCCAGGTTCGGGTAGTGGCCGGTGCCCTCGACGGTCTCCGAGCGGCCGTCGGGGACGGTGCGGGTGAGGCGTTCGGCCGCATCCAGCATCTCGGCGGGTTCGAGGGTGCCGTTGATCGTGAGCACCGGGACGTCGATCTGCGGCAGGCGGGACCAGGAGTCGGTCACGCGTACGTGCCAGTCCTTCTCGCCGGGTGTGTGCTTCGCGATGGTGCCGGCGGCCATCTCGCGCAGCCGGAGCCCGATGGCCGGGTCGACGTCCTCGGCGGTGCGGTGCTCTCCGGGCACCACGCGCAGGAAGATGTCGAGCCAGCCCTGGATGTCGCCGGCGGCCAGCGTGCGGGCGTACTCGGCCCGGATCTCCTTGTGGTACGGGTCCGTGTACTGGAAGTCACCGGTCGCGGCGCCGCACGTCACCACGGCGCGGACGAGCTCCGGGTGCTCCAGCACGGTGTCGGTGGCGATGACGCCGCCCATCGACAGGCCGACGAGGACGGCGGGCCCCGCGTCGAGGTGGCGCAGCAGTTGGGCGAGGTCGTCGGCCCAGCGGAACGGCTTGCTCGCGTTGGCGGAGGAGCCGTGGCCGCGCACATCGGGGGCGATCACGCGGTACTCGGCGGCCAGGGCCGGTACCTGCTCGTCCCAGAAGCGGCTGTCGACGTAGCCGGAGTGGAGCAGGACCACGAGGTCGCCCGTTCCGGTGTCGCGGTAGGCGAGTTCGCCGTCGGTGGACGTGAAGCGGTTCAGTTCCGAAGCAACTGTCATGACAACCAAGGTGTCATCCTTGGGCGACTTTGACAACCTGGTTGTCATGATGATCCGGTGCATGATGGGCGGGTGAACGACTTCGACGCACCGCTGCCACCCGACGATCTCGGCCACCGCGTCAGTGAGGTCTTCGACCTGATCGGCGCGCTCTACCGGCGCGGCCTGCGCAAGCTCGAGCAGGGCGAGGAGGTCGAGGGGGTGTCCGTCGGTGTGCGCTCCGTCCTGGTTCTGCTGCACAGGTACGGGCCCATGACGGTGCCTCAGATGGGCCGGGTCATGGCGCTGACCCGGCAGTTCGTGCAGCGCATGGTCAACGACGCGGTGGACCGGGGCTGGGCGGAGGTCACGCCCAACCCCGCGCACCAGCGGTCCTCGCTGATCCGGATCACGGACGAGGGCGTGGCCGTCATCACCGCGATCCTCGCGCGTGAGCACGCCCTGAACCGGCAGGTCGGCGGCGATCTGACCGAGGCCGAGCTCCGGGCGTGCGTACGTGTGCTGAAGGAGATGCTGCGCACCTTCGACCACGTGGACGCTTCCTAATGCTGTTGTCAAGCGGCTGCCGTGACCGGTGGTGCGACCTGGTAACACCGTCGGTCACGGATCAGGGCCCACAGGACGTTGAC
>NZ_JBEYVO010000088.1:0-2570 GCF_040644055.1 Streptomyces sp. NPDC047043 | reverse complement strand
GTTCGGCGGCGTCCTACTCTCCCACAGGGTCCCCCCTGCAGTACCATCGGCGCTGTAAGGCTTAGCTTCCGGGTTCGGAATGTAACCGGGCGTTTCCCTCACGCTATAACCACCGAAACACTATGAAACTGTGAACTGCCGCACCACGCGTGGCGGCGTGGGGCTGTTCGTGGTTTCAGAACCAACACAGTGGACGCGAGCAACTGAGGACAAGCCCTCGGCCTATTAGTACCGGTCACCTCCACCAGTTGCCTGGCTTCCAGATCCGGCCTATCAACCCAGTCGTCTACTGGGAGCCTTACCCCATCAAGTGGGTGGGAGTCCTCATCTCGAAGCAGGCTTCCCGCTTAGATGCTTTCAGCGGTTATCCCTCCCGAACGTAGCCAACCAGCCATGCCCTTGGCAGAACAACTGGCACACCAGAGGTTCGTCCGTCCCGGTCCTCTCGTACTAGGGACAGCCCTTCTCAAGACTCCTGCGCGCACAGCGGATAGGGACCGAACTGTCTCACGACGTTCTAAACCCAGCTCGCGTACCGCTTTAATGGGCGAACAGCCCAACCCTTGGGACCGACTCCAGCCCCAGGATGCGACGAGCCGACATCGAGGTGCCAAACCATCCCGTCGATATGGACTCTTGGGGAAGATCAGCCTGTTATCCCCGGGGTACCTTTTATCCGTTGAGCGACGGCGCTTCCACAAGCCACCGCCGGGTCACTAGTCCCGACTTTCGTCCCTGCTCGACCCGTCGGTCTCACAGTCAAGCTCCCTTGTGCACTTACACTCAACACCTGATTGCCAACCAGGCTGAGGGAACCTTTGGGCGCCTCCGTTACCCTTTAGGAGGCAACCGCCCCAGTTAAACTACCCATCAGACACTGTCCCTGATCCGGATCACGGACCCAGGTTAGACATCCAGCACGACCAGACTGGTATTTCAACGACGACTCCCCCCGAACTGGCGTCCGGAGTTCACAGTCTCCCAGCTATCCTACACAAGCCGAACCGAACACCAATATCAAACTGTAGTAAAGGTCCCGGGGTCTTTCCGTCCTGCTGCGCGAAACGAGCATCTTTACTCGTAGTGCAATTTCACCGGGCCTATGGTTGAGACAGTCGAGAAGTCGTTACGCCATTCGTGCAGGTCGGAACTTACCCGACAAGGAATTTCGCTACCTTAGGATGGTTATAGTTACCACCGCCGTTTACTGGCGCTTAAGTTCTCAGCTTCGCCCCACCGAAATGGAGCTAACCGGTCCCCTTAACGTTCCAGCACCGGGCAGGCGTCAGTCCGTATACATCGCCTTACGGCTTCGCACGGACCTGTGTTTTTAGTAAACAGTCGCTTCTCGCTGGTCTCTGCGGCCACCCCCAGCTCACCGTGTAAAACGGATCACCAGGTGTGGCCCCCCTTCTCCCGAAGTTACGGGGGCATTTTGCCGAGTTCCTTAACCATAGTTCACCCGAACGCCTCGGTATTCTCTACCTGACCACCTGAGTCGGTTTAGGGTACGGGCCGCCATGAAACTCGCTAGAGGCTTTTCTCGACAGCATAGGATCATCCACTTCACCACAATCGGCTCGGCATCAGGTCTCAGCCGTATGCAAGGCGGATTTGCCTACCTTGCGGCCTACACCCTTACCCCGGGACAACCACCGCCCGGGCTGGACTACCTTCCTGCGTCACCCCATCACTCACCTACTACCAGCTCGGGTCACCGGCTCCACCACTCCGACCTCGTCCGAAGACTCAGCCAGCGGCTTCACGGGCTTAGCATCACTGGATTCGATGTTTGACGCTTCACAGCGGGTACCGGAATATCAACCGGTTATCCATCGACTACGCCTGTCGGCCTCGCCTTAGGTCCCGACTTACCCTGGGCAGATCAGCTTGACCCAGGAACCCTTAGTCAATCGGCGCACACGTTTCCCACGTGTGAATCGCTACTCATGCCTGCATTCTCACTCGTCAACCGTCCACAACTACCTTCCGGTGCTGCTTCACCCGGCAGACGACGCTCCCCTACCCATCACAGCGGGCGTTGGCCCTCATGCTGCAATGACACGACTTCGGCGGTACGCTTGAGCCCCGCTACATTGTCGGCGCGGAATCACTAGACCAGTGAGCTATTACGCACTCTTTCAAGGGTGGCTGCTTCTAAGCCAACCTCCTGGTTGTCTGTGCGACTCCACATCCTTTCCCACTTAGCGTACGCTTAGGGGCCTTAGTCGATGCTCTGGGCTGTTTCCCTCTCGACCATGGAGCTTATCCCCCACAGTCTCACTGCCGCGCTCTCACTTACCGGCATTCGGAGTTTGGCTAAGGTCAGTAACCCGGTAGGGCCCATCGCCTATCCAGTGCTCTACCTCCGGCAAGAAACACACGACGCTGCACCTAAATGCATTTCGGGGAGAACCAGCTATCACGGAGTTTGATTGGCCTTTCACCCCTAACCACAGGTCATCCCCCAGGTTTTCAACCCTGGTGGGTTCGGTCCTCCACGAAGTCTTACCTCCGCTTCAACCTGCCCATGGCTAGATCACTCCGCTTCGGGTCTTGAGCGTGCTACT
>NZ_JBEYVO010000087.1:0-3635 GCF_040644055.1 Streptomyces sp. NPDC047043 | reverse complement strand
GCTCAGTACCAGGAGCGGCATCAGGTCCCATCGCAGCGCCCCCGCGAGCAGTGCAAGCCCGGCGAGGAGCCCGGCGCACCCCAGCGGCAGCGATCAACAACCGACCTCACAACGCCGCTACCTGCGGAAAGAGGATGTGACACAGGCACTGATGCCCTTCGAGGCGGAGCCGCCGTACCCGCCCGCGGCCAATCCGACGGGGGTGCACCGGAGGCGGTTCGACGTGCCGCGGGAGTGGCTGGAGCGGCGGACCGTGCTGCACATCGGCGCGGCGGAGAGCGTACTGCTGGCGCGGCTCAACGGGCACGAGGTCGGCATCAGCAAGGACTCGCACCTGGCGGCCGAGTTCGAGGTCACCGGGCTGTTGCGTGAGCATGGCAACGAACTGGTGCTGACCGTGGTGAAGTACTCCGACGCCAGTTACGTGGAAGACCAGGACCAGTGGTGGCACGGCGGGATCACCCGCTCGGTCCACCTGTACAGCACCGGGCCGACCTATCTGGAGGACGTGCATGTCGTCGCCGACTTCGACGCGGGGACCGGGAGTGCCTCGCTGCGCGTCGACACGCACATCGCCACCGATACCGGAATTCTCTCGGACGGCTGGCGGGTACGCGTGCGGGTGCCCGGTCTGCTCGACGCGGTCGAGATCCCGGTGCCGGTCGCGGAGCCGCCCCGGGGCATGACCCCGACGTTCCCGACCGGGGGCGAGATACCGCAGCCGATGATCCCCGCGGACACCCTCGACCTGTTGAGCCTGCGCCCGGCGCGGGCGCCCCTCGGGGAGGAGGAGGCCGCCACCGCGGACCAGATCCAGCAGGCTGTTCCCGCCGCGTCCGGGCGTGGCCGTGGTGCGCGCGTCCGGCCTGCCCGCCGCACCGTGGTCCGCGGAGGACCCGCGCCGTTACGGCCTGAAGGTGGAGCTGCTGGACCCCGACGGCACGGTGGCGGAGCGCACCACCCTGTCCATCGGGTTCCGACGGGTGGAGATCCGAGGACGGGACCTGCTGGTCAACGGCCGCCGAGTGCTGATCCAGGGCGTCAACCGGCACGACGCCGACCCCCACACCGGTCGTACCGTCGGCCGCGAGCGCATGGAGCGGGAACTCTCCCTGCTCAAGAGGTTCAACGTCAACGCCATCCGCACCTCGCACTACCCCAACGACCCCGTGTTCCTGGAGCTGTGCGACACCTACGGGTTCTACGTGGTCGACGAGGCGGACATCGAGGCCCACGCGTACGCCTCCTCGCTGGCACACGACCTGCGCTACCTGCCGGCCTTCGTCGACCGGGTCGCGCGGATGGTGAGGAGGGACAAGAACCATCCGAGCGTGATCGTCTGGTCGCTGGGCAACGAGAGCGGCTACGGACCCGCCCATGACGCCGCCGCGGCCTGGGTGCGCGCCTTCGACCCGACCCGGCCGGTGCAGTACGAGGCGGCGATCCAGCCCGACTGGTACGCCGGCCACGGCGCCAGCGACATCGTCTGCCCGATGTACCCGGTGCCCGCGGCGCTCCAGGCGTACTCGGAGTCCCCGGACGGGGACCGCCCGCTCGTCCTGTGCGAGTTCCAGTACGCGCAGGGCAACTCCAACGGCGGCTTCGAAGAGGTCTGGCGCCTGCTGGAGAGCGCACCCGGCCTGCAGGGCGGCTTCGTCTGGGAGATGTTCGACCACGGCCTGGACCCGGACCGCGACGGCCGATACCGGGCGGGCGGCGACTTCGGGGACCAGCCCCACGACGGGCTCACCTGCATCAACGGCCTGGTCTTCCCGGATCTCACCCCCAAACCCGCTCTGTACGAAGCCCGGACCCTGTTCGCTCCGCTTGCCCTGGCCGCGGCCCCCGACCGGGCCGGGTCGGATCTGCAGCGGGGCCGGCTGCGCCTGCGCAACCGGCAGGCCTTCAACGACACCACCGGGCTCGAACTGTCCGCACAGGTGGAGACCTCCACCGGGCCGTCGCGGTCCGTTCCGCTGTCCTGCCCCGTCATCGGACCGGGCGAAGAGGGGGTGCTGGCGCTCCCGGAGACGCTGCGGCGGGCGGCGACGGCGACGGACGCCCTGGCGGTCACCGTCATCGTGGCCACCGCCGACGATCACCCCTGGGGTCCGGCCGGCACCGAACTGGCCCGACTCCAGATCTCCCGGCCGCGCTCCTCCGCTCTCGGGTCCGCCGGGGCCGCAGTCGCGGCCGCCGTACCGCTCGACGCCGACGGCATGCTCGACCACCCCGGCCTGGGCGCCGCCCCCGAACTGTCGCTGTGGCGTGCCCTGACCGACAACGACGCCGCGGGCGTACTCGATCACCGGCTGCGCCGCACCGGACTGTTCCGCACGGAGCGCAAGCTGGTGTCCGTGACCGACGGGCCGGGCACGGCGACGGTGGAGGCGGCCTTCACGGCGGCGTTCGGGCATGTGGTCACGCACCGGCGGACCATCACCGCCCTTGGTGGTGACGCGTTCCGGTTCGACGAGGAGGTCGTCCTCCCCGACACGTTCGAGGAGCTGCCCCGGGTGGGGCTGGTGCTGGAGACCCTTCCCGGCTTCGACCGCATCGCCTGGACCGGTCTCGGCCCGCACGAGACCTACCCGGACCGTCGGGCGTCCGGCCTGCTCGGCCGCTGGGAGAGCGCGGTCGCCGACCTCGCCGTGCCGTACCTGCGCCCGCAGGAGAACGGCGGCCGTGCCGAGGTCACGGACCTGGAACTCGGAGACGCGGCCGGGCGGCTACGGCTGCGAACGGACCGGCCCGTCCAGATGAACGCCTCCCACCAGCGGGTCTCGGACCTGGAGTCGGCCGAGCGGGTCTGGCAGTTCACCCCGCGTCCGCAGACCGTGCTCCATCTCGACGTCGCACACCGGGGTCTCGGCACGGGGGCCCTCGGCCCGGACACCGCCCCCCGGTTCCGGATCCGGCCGGGCACGTACGTCTGGAGCTGGGAGCTGGCCTTCGACGGTTTCCGGGACTGAGACGCGGATCTCCACGGGAATCGACGCGAGAACTTGAACAACACCCTCAAGTTGGAGTTACGGTGGGGGCATATCTTGAGGTGCTCCTCAAGATGATGGAGAGGATCTGATCAGGATGACCGACCGTGACGATGTGCTGGACCTCGTGGCGCGTTCCGCCGACGCGGTGAACCGGCTGGACGCCGAACAGTTCGAGAGTCTGTGGACGCCCGAGGCGACCTGGGTGATCGACCCGCCCCTGGACTTCGCCCTGGAGGGTTCCCGGGCGGAGATCGCCAAGGGGTTCGAGGCCGGGATGCGGGCGATGTGGGCGTCGTTCCTCCAGCTGATCCACAGCACGACGGTGGACATCGACGGGGACACCGCGACCGCACGGACGTACCTCACCGAACAGGGGATTCGTCCGGACGGCACCGGCCAGGTCCTGCACGGTGTCTACGAGGACACCGTCGTCCGCACCGACGAGGGCTGGCGGTTCGCCAGGCGGCACTTCCGCTACCTGTACCTCGACCAGCCGCAGCTGGGCGGCCAGGCCGCCGCGACCGGGACGTTCGCGCTCCCCGTCGCCCCCTGAGCGGGACGGAGCCGGTGATCGCGGCACCCCGGTTACGATGCCGGGATCACCGGTCGGCCCGCGTCGGTCGGCCGGACCCGGGTCCGGCC
>NZ_JBEYVO010000086.1:0-3794 GCF_040644055.1 Streptomyces sp. NPDC047043 | reverse complement strand
TGGGTTCTGGAGCGTCGGGCTGGGGTGTATCGGGGTCGGTCGGCTCGGGAGCGGTCGGCCCGGAAGCGGTCGGCCCGGGAACGGTCGGCCCGGGAACGGTCGGCCCGGAAGCGGTCGGCCCGGGAACGGTCGGCCCGGGAACGGTCGGCCCGGAAGCGGTCGGCCCGGGAACGGTCGGCCCGGAAGCGGTCGGCCCGGAAGCGGTCGGCCCGGGAACGGTCGGCCCGGAAGCGGTCGGCCCGGGAACGGTCGGCCCGGAAGCGGTCGGCCCGGGAACGGTCGGCCCGGGAACGGTCGGCCCGGAAGCGGTCGGCCCGGGAGCGATCGGCCCGGAAGCGGTCGGCCCGGGAGCGATCGGCCCGGGACCGGTCGGCAAGGGACCGGTTGGCCCAGGTTCGGTCGGCTCGGGTTCGGTCGCGGTGTCCGCGAGCAGCTCGGCCGGGCCCGGACTGGTTGCCGCCCAGGCACTCCCGGCGTCGTACCGCATTCGGCTTCCGGACGGCACGGGCCGTACGGTGGTCCTCACCCCCGTGTCCCACCTGGGCTCGGTCGTCGGGGTGGTCGCCGTGCTGGAGCCGGTGGGGGATGCGGCCGTGACCTCGGCCTCGCGGACCGTGGTGGGACTCGCCGGGCGATCCGTGCCGTGGCGGCATGCGGTTGCCCGGGCGGTGGAGTTGGCCGGATCGGCCGAGCCGCTGCTGCTCGTCGGCGAGCGCGGCACCGGGAAGACCTCGCTGGCACGGGAACTGGCAGCGAATCCTTTGATCCTGGACGCGGCGGAAGGCGAACTCCGTATCCAGGTCGACGAGTTGGTGAGCGGGCGCCCGCTCCTCATCCGTCATGTCGAGCGTCTCGCACAGCCCTACACGGCGACCCTCAACTCGCTGCTGGATTCGCATCCCGGTGTACCTCTGCTGGTGACCTACACCCCCGGCGTGCCGCCCGGCCCATGTCTGCAACGGCTCCTGGACACCCTGGCCGCACGCTCGGTCACCCTCCCCGCCCTGCGTGAACGTCCCGAGGACGTCAGGGAGTTGGCCACGGCCCTGACCCCTCGGCCGGCACCGGGACGGCCGCCGCTCACCTGGACGCTGGACGCGTTGCGTGCGCTGGAGCAGCATCCGTGGCCCGGCAATGTCACCGAACTCGCCCATCTGGTACGGGCGTTGGCCGATCAGCGTCGCGCGACTGGACCCGTCCGCCGCGCCGAGCTGCCCGACCCGGTGCGCGAGGGCCCCGCGCCCCGGCCGCTCAGCCCGATGGAGCATGCCGAGCGCGCCGCCATCCTGGAGGCCCTCCGTCTGCACGGCGGCAACAAGGCCCGCACGGCGGCGGCCCTGGGCATCGCCCGCGCCACGCTGTACCGGAAGCTGCGGGGCTATCGCGGCTGACCACCGGCTCCCTCAACTGGCCGGAAACACCTTGTACAGCCGCCGAGTTGTGTCCGTACCCTGTCCGGGCCGACCGTCGAGCGTGGGCGCGCGTCTGTCGAGGTGAGGTCGTGCCATGAGAGCGATCGTCGTGGGAGCCGGCATCGGCGGACTCGCCGCGACGCTGAGTCTGCGTCGCGCCGGCCATGAGGTCACGCTCGTCGAGCAGACGCCGCGGTTCACCGAGCTCGGTGCCGGGATCCAGCTCGCGCCCAACGCCACGCGCGTCCTGCGCCGGCTGGACCGGCTCGACGCGGTCGACGCCCAGGCGGCCCGCCCCGCCGACCTGAGCTTCCGCACCTGGTCCGACGGGGCCGAGATCTGCAGCTACGCCCTGGGGCGCGAGGTCGAGGACGAGTTCGGGGCGCCGTATCTGCAGGTCCACCGGGCCGATCTGCAACAGGCCCTGGCCGCTGCGGTGCCGCCCGAGTCCGTACGCCTGAACACCGTGGTCGTGGGAATGGACCAGGACGACAAGGCGGCGTATGTGACGACTGCGAGCGGTGAGCGTCTGGCCGCGGACCTGGTCGTGGCCGCGGACGGGATTCGGTCCGCGGCGCGCCAGCGGCTCTTCGGTGCGGACGAGGCGGTGTTCTCGAAGACTGCCGCCTACCGGGCCCTGCTCCCGGCCGAGGAGGTGGCCGACCTGGACCTGCCGGACACCGGTATCTGGATGGGACCGGGACGGCACTTCGTCCACTACTGGGTGCGTCGCAGGCAACTCCTCAACGTCGTCGCCGTGTTCGGGACGGAGACAGCACAGGAGTCGTGGACCGAGCAGGCGGAGCCGGGAGAGCAGCTGCGCGCGTTCGAGGGCTGGGACCCCCGGGTGCTCAGCGTCCTGGAACGCACGGGGCAGGTGTTCCGCTGGGGCATCTACACCCGCACCCCGCTCGACCGGTGGAACCTCGGGCGAGTGACGCTGCTGGGCGACAGCGCACACGCCATGGTGCCGTTCCAGGCCCAGGGCGCCGCACAGGCGATCCTGGACGCGGCCGTGCTCGGCGACTGCCTCGCGGATGCGACGCCGGCCGACGTACCCGACGCGCTCGACCGGTACGTGAGCCGACGGCTGTCGGCCGCCACGGGCATGCAGGCCCGCTCCTCACAGGCGGGCGAGGAGTTCCATCTGCCGGACGGACCCGAGGCCCGGGCCCGGAACGCCCGCATGGCGGCGCACGCGGCCGAGAACAGGTTCCTGCCCGTGGCGGCCGCGTGGGCGGTCGACGCCCTCGATGACCTTCGTTGATTCACGCCGCATCAAGATCCTTCGGTGCACACCGCGTTGACGGGGCAGACCCGTGTCCGCGACCGTCGACGGCCGGCGCTCAGCCGATGCGGGCTCCCGTACCGCCGACACGGACGCGCGGGTCACCCGCGCGCAGCGTCACCGTGAGCTCGCCGGGGCGGCCCAGGTCCTCGCCCTGGTGCAGGGTGAGGACGGCGTCCTCGGGGACCAGGCCGAGGTCACGGACGTACGCACCGAACGCGGCGGCCGCCGCGCCGGTTGCCGGGTCCTCGACGACGCCGCCGACGGGGAACGGGTCACGGACATGGAAGACGGTGGCCGACTCCCGCCACACCAACTGGACCGTGGTCAGGTCCAAGCGGTGCATCAGGGCTTCGAGGCGCGCGAAGTCGTAGGCGAGATCCGCGAGGCGCGCGCGTGTCGCGGCAGCGAGCACGAGATGCCGGGCACCGGCGAACGCGATACGGGGCGGGAAGGCCCGGTCGAGATCGGCGGCCGGCCAGTCGAGCGCGGCGAGCGCTTCCGTGAGGTCGGCGTCAGCGATCTCCGCGATGTGCGGTTCGACGCTGGTGAGAGTGGCCCTGACCGTCCCGCCCTCCTCGGCCACCTCCACCGGCACGGTGCCTGCGCGCGTCGCGAACACCAGCTCCCCCGGCCCCACCCGCTCGGCGAGCGCGACGGCGGTGGCGACGGTGGCGTGCCCGCAGAACGGCACCTCGGCCTTGGGGCTGAAGTAGCGGATGGTGTACGCCCGCCCCTCCTGGCCGCCGAGTCCTTCCGGAGGCGCGGTCAGGAACGCTGACTCCGAGTACCCGAGGTCGGCGGCGATGGCCAGCATGTCGCTGTCGTCCAGGCCGGTGGCGTCCAGAACGACGCCGGCGGGGTTTCCGCCGTCGGGGGCGCTGGAGAAGGCGGTGTATCGCAGCACCTGGGGCCGTGGCGGGTTCGTCGTCATGTGTGCGGCAACAGGGCGCCGCACCGCGGCTATTCCTCGACGCGGGTGGCGCCCCGTCCGCGCGGCCTCTAGGGCTCTTCTGATGGATCTCCGTGGGAGAAGGAGCGGCGTTCGGTGCGTGCTCTCGGCGTGCCGGGCGGAAGCCCTCGTAGCGGAGCTA
>NZ_JBEYVO010000085.1:0-5383 GCF_040644055.1 Streptomyces sp. NPDC047043 | reverse complement strand
GGCGGATCTTCCGCAAGGCGCGTTGCAGCCCGAATCGAATGACGTCAATCGCGGCAGCCGTTCTCACTCTGGAGCGGCAACGCTGAAAGAGCTCAGTCATTCCCGAGGGGCCGACTGCGACCAATGGCCTATGGGTGCACCCGCGGCGGGTGCTGATCCAAGGGGTACCGCTGCGGGGTCGCCAAAACAACAAAAGTGGCCTGCGCCACAGTTGTTCAAATGGGGCCCCAACTTCCGTGTAAAGGCTTCCTTATTGACGCCGTAACGGTCATAACGGGCGCACGGGCGAGGGGCGTTCACCAGCGGGCCTGCGTGGGATGTCCTATTTTCGAAGCCGCTTACTAGGAGTCCGGGTGCGTGTACAAGCCCGCTTTTTAGGGGGCGTGACATGTGTGTCGACTGTCACATGAAGTGGGCGACGCGGCAGGTCAGGGCCGGTTGATACATGTCCGAGATGTCCGTTCCTTGAAGGTATCTCGGGCCCCCCTTCATATTCGTGTGATAAAGCGTCATGTGGTCGACGTCACATTGCGGACGCGGTGATTCCGCAGGCGACGTCCCTGATCAGCCCGCTGACAACCGGCGAGGGCGTTGATAAACCCGCGCTGGGCTCCCTGCTCAAGTGCCTCGCCCCGCGTGGGTTCCAGCTCAAACACGTTCAGGAATCTACGAACCCGCGCGCTTCTCCCGGATCCCGGGCCAACCTCGACCACCTGGTCATCGGGCCCGCCGGCGTCACCTACATCGACACCAAGGCCTGGCGCTCCAAACGCTCCACACTCACCCTCGAGGACGGCGCCCTGCGCCTGGACGGCTACGCCGCAGACCCGCGCTGTGGACGCCGTCCTCTGGGAGGCACAGCAAGCCGCCCAAGCTCTCGGCTGCCCCGTCCACCCGGTCATCGCCGTCCACGGCGCCAGGATCCCTGCCTCCCACGGCCGGCTTGAGACTCACGGTGTCATCGTCATCGAAGCCAAACGCCTGCCCCGCCTGCTGCGAGACCTGCCTCCCCAGCCCGAATGGACTCCCGCCCGCATCAACGCCGTTCAGCAATGCGCCCAACACCAACTCCCCCCGCACAGCAGATGAACAGCAGCCCGCGGAGACAGCAGACCCATACCGCGGCACCCGCTCGGGCGGTGATGCAACCGGCGTAGGGTGGCGCCACCTCTCCAGAAGACGGCAGGGAGTTGATCATGACTGCTGACGAAAGACCGGCAGAAGTCAGCAAGCAGGCCATTCCACTCTCCGGCGGCCGCACCCTCAGAGTGACCGAGTACTCCAACGGCAGCATCCGGCTCGCAGTCAAGACCGGCTCCCCCTACGTGATCACCAGCCTGGAACACATCGACGACGAAGCCGTACTGAAGATCTCGCCCGGACGCGAGGGATCCAACGCCCACAAGAACTGGGTCCACGACCACGGCACCGGCAGCAAAGAGGCGTAGCAGCAGGCGGTCCCTCAACCCCGACGCCACCCCGTCAGGGCGGGTTCAGGGCGCGCCGGGCGGCGTTGATCACGTTGTGGGCTTCGGGCTCCGTAGACGGCTGACTCCCGGAGCGTCTTCCAGACCTTCTTGTACAAGGTGACGTTGTCGGTGTCGTCCAGCAGCTCGGCGTGCCAGTACTCGGCGACGACCAGGCGGTCATGGACGCGGTGAAGGGGACGATGCCGAGCTTGACAGTGTCCATCCCGAGCATGCCGGTGAGGCGGTCGAGTTGGGCAGCCAACACCGAGGGCGGGCAGATCAGTTGCGGCTCTTTGCGCCGCGTTCAGCGGACTCGCCGCTTCAGACCGATCCGCACTGGGGTCACTGACCGTGCGCCAAAAGTGAGCTGCGCTGCGGGGTACGCGAGCATCTACAGTCGATGCGGACGTGTGGGCGACAGGACAGACGGCAGGCCAAGCCGGCTCTACTGGGGGTGGATGTGGACGAGCGAGAAAGCGGCCGGAGGGCCGGGAAGGCGGCGGCGAGGGAACGTGCCCGCCGGCGTCAGGACATGGATTTCACGCCCGTACGCAATGGCATGGACTTCCTGCTCAGCGCGTTCGACCACTTGAGTCAGAGCGACGGAAGCCCTGAGGCGCGTGACGTGAAGTACGCAGTGCTGCACCTCCAGGCAGCTGTCGAGGTCCTTCTCAAGGCCCGGCTCATCAGGGAGCACTGGAGTCTGGTCTTCAGTGAGCCCGGCAAGGCCAAGAGGGTCGACTACGAGGCGGGGCGCTTTGCGAGCTGTACGGTCCTGGGGGCGATCGACCGGCTCAACAACATCGTCTCCTTGCAGATCAGCAAGGAGCAGCGGCAGGCGATCAGCAGCCTGGCCGACACCCGTAACGCCCTGACGCACCTGGGCCATTCGGGAAGTGTGTTTGCCGTCGAGGCCCAGGCGGCGTTGGTTCTCGATTTCCTGCTGACGTTCGTCCACGAGCATCTGCAGCCTGCCCTGACCAAGGACGGCCCTTATGTGCACGAGACCATGGAGAAGCTGGGGGCGCGTCTGGCGAGCATCAACGCTCTCGTCAGGCAGCGCCGGGGCCGCTTGAAACAGGAACTCGAAAGTGTCCAGGAACGCGTTGTCGACTGTCCCATGTGTGGCGAGGAGGCGATCGTTTTGGGCGACACTCCCCCGACCTGCCGTTTTTGTATGACTGCATACGACGATGTGAGGGATCTATCCATTCTCTACAAGGAGATGGGCCGCGGTGATGCCACCTTTAACTGCCCCTCCTGCGAGGGTTGTCTCACCGTCGTCGCCGGGGCTCGGCACGCCTCGGGCCGCACGGTCGATATCTGCTTCGCCTGTGCAGACATCTTCGAGGGGTGGGCGCGGTGTGCGCGCTGCGAGGAAGGCATCTTCTTCTTGGATATGGGGCGGGAAGTCTGCACGGACTGTGCCACCGGGGCGGGAGAGTGGGAATGATGCGCGGAGAGCCCAGCAGACCCTGATCGATAATCCGCACGAGCAGGCAGCGGGGTGTCGGGGCGGTGCTTGGATCTTTCAGGCGACAGCAGATGCCCTTCGCCAGCGATCGATGAACGTTGCGTGCGTGGCCGTCGCCTCACTGTCAGAGGGCAGCGTTATGTTCGCTTGCTTCAAGACCAAGGACGGTGGGGCATGACGGGCAACGAATCGATCAATGCCGGCAGTCTCCTCAGCGGAGACGATCCGATCGATGACGCCAGCCAGGACCTGCTGCAGCGTGCGGACCTGGCTGACGCGTTCGCGGCGGAAATCCGTCGAACATCCGCGAAGCACGGCGCAGTTGTCGCGCTGACGGGGAAGTGGGGCTCGGGCAAGACGTCGCTGGCGAATCTCACCCGCCGCGCTCTGGACGCGGTCGATGAGGTGTACGTCGTCCAGTTCAACCCGTGGTTCTTCTCCGGCACCGACCAGCTCATGCGGTTCTTCTTCGACGAACTGGCCGGGCAGTTGCGGGACGGGCGCCGGCTGAAGGACAAACTCAAGGGCGCGGGCCGCACCGTCGCTGAGCGGCTGGGCCGGTACGCGGCCGCCCTGTCGCCGCTGAAGTTCGTCCCCGGGGCCAGCGTCGTACTGGACGGCGCAAGCGCGGTCGCCGCGGGGACGTCGATGCTCCTTGGTGAGGAACAGGGGACCATCCATGAACAGCGAGCGCAGCTCACTGAGCTCCTGGGCAAACTGCCCGGACGGATCGTGGTGTTCATCGATGACATTGACCGGCTGGCGCAGCAGGAGATCCGAGATGTATTCCGTCTGGCGCGCCTGACCGGCTCGTTCCCGAACATCGTCTACGTCCTGTGCTTCGACCGCGAGGTGGTAGAGGCGGCGTTGACGGATGAGTCGGTCAAAGGGTCCGCGTACCTCGAGAAGATCGTGAAGATGTCGGTGGAGGTGCCGCCGCTGCCCGCACTGGCACTCTTCCCGGTCATCGCCACAGGACTGGCTCAGGCGCTCGACGGGATTGAGTGCGGGCCGTTCCACGCGGCGCGGTGGCCGGACGTGCTTGCGCAGCTGATTCTGCCGATGTTTTCCACCGTCAGGGATGTGAAGCGGTATTTGGCATCGGTGCCGCTGGCCGTGCGAAGCCTGGGTACGGAGGTGAATCTGGTCGACATTCTGGCGCTTGAGGCACTGCGCGTGCGCTTCCTCGCAGCGCACGCGATGCTGCCGGCCGCCGCGGACCTGCTGGCGCCAGCCAAGACGATGTACCGCCCTAGCATGGATCGGGCACCGCGTGAGAAGGCGTTCGTGGAGGAGTTCACCGGTCTCTTGAACGACCACGCCCAGCCGGTCGTCCGCCTGCTGTTCCCTGCCGCCGAACGGCTTTTCGGCGGCCAGAATTACGGCTCTGACTGGATCCCGGCCTGGGAACGGGACCGGCGGGTTGCCTGCAGCACGGTGCTGGACTTCTACCTCCATCGCCGGCTGCCGGCCGGACGGGCACCCGCCGAGTGCGTCGAGCAGGTCGCGGCCTGCATCGGCAACGAGAGCGCGCTCGACGAGGTACTGGGGCAGGTGCCGGACGCCCTGCTGGACGACACGCTCAAGCGTCTGGTCCCCCATTGTCGCGACGCGCCCGAGGAGACGGTGCTGCCCACGGCCGCGGCGCTTATGCGGCAGCTGCCGCGGGTCCGGCTGGGCTCCACGGGCATGTACTCCCTCGGCGGTGAATGGGCGGTGCTGAGCCCGGTGAGTGTTCTGCTGCACAACCTCGTCGGCGACGTGGCTGACCACACCGTCCGCAGCCTCTTTAGTGGCATCCCAAGCCTGTACGGAAAGGTCCTTCTGCTCGACATCGCCGCGGGCCGTGCGGACAAGCAGGGACTGATCCCGGAGGAATCCGCCCAGTTGCTGAGGCAGGAACTTGCCTCCCAGCTCCGCACGGCTGGTCCCGCCGACCTGGCCGGCGAACGGATGCTGCTGCGGACGGTTCTCGTGGCGACAGCCGACACGGACGGCCCGCCTGTCCTTGAGCCGGTCTTCGATGCCCGCGTCGTCGCGCGCCTGCTGGAAAGCGCGGTGACGCCCGTGCACAGCCAGACGATGGGCAGCGTGGCCGTGCACACCGAGAAGCGGCTCGTATGGGCCTCCCTAGTGAACGTCTACGGAGGGGAGGCGCATCTGGCCGAAGCCGTCGCGTCGTTGCACCAGTCTCTTCAGGAGGGAACGGTCGAGCTGAACGAGGACCTGGCGACCGCTCTGGCTCTGTACGAGAAGTACGCAACAGGCTGGCGCCCGGACGAGCTCTGACCGCGCACCATGCTCCGCGAGCGGCTCGCAGGCCGCGCCCTCCACCTCACCGACTGCTAGGTCGTGTCTTCGAATGATCTTGAGTGGTGGATCATGGTTGGGTGATACGTCGCCATGAACTGTCCGATGCCGAGTGGGAGTTCGTCCGGCC
>NZ_JBEYVO010000084.1:0-7934 GCF_040644055.1 Streptomyces sp. NPDC047043 | reverse complement strand
CTCACCGCGGCCCAGCACTCCGGCGACGTCCTGGAAGCCAACGCCGTGATCATGGACGCATACAACACCGACGTACGACCGCTCCTCGCCGAAGTGCGGGAAGAGATGGGGCTCGACCCCGATCCGATCGCCGCGTATCGGCGGTCCGGGTGGGCCGAAAAGATCGTTGCGGAGCGGGTCGGTGGGCAGCAGGCTGGGTGGGGGGCATAGCCGGTTCTCGTCTGCCGGGTTCTGTTGGTTGCAGGCTGGCGGCCGTTTGTGGCTTGTCGCGCAGTTCCCCGCGCCCCTGATGGGGCGTGGGGACCGGTGTGTCGGGGGGCGGACGTATGCATGACTTGGGCGGTCACATCGCTGAGGCGTATTCACTCGGTGCGGGGGCCTGGTCGGTCGCGCCCGTTGCGCGGGGAGCGTTGGGGCAGATCTGGAAGTTGTCCGGGGGCGGGTCTTCCTGGGCCGTGAAGGAGCTGCTCTTCGGGTGTGACGAGGAGCAGGTGGGGCGGGAGGCCGGGTTGCGGCGGGCCGCCGAGGACCTGGGGATCGCGTCGCCCCGGCTCATGCCCAACCGTCACGGTGCGTACGTCTCACGGCTGAGCGCCGCTTCGGGCGAGAGCTGGGTGAAGTTGTACGACTGGATCGACGGCACCACGGCGGACGCCTCCGATCCGGAGATCCTGGACTGGTTCGGGCGGACCATGGCCCTGCTCCACCGAGCGGGTGAGGGGGCCGGGGAGACGCCGGGTCCCTGGTACACGCAGTGTCCGCGGGATGCCGATTGGAAGGACCTGCACGAGAAGGTTCGGTATGCCGGCCTGCTCTGGTCGGACGAGCTGGGGCGGTTCATCGACACGTCGGCGGCGGAGCTGGGGCGTTGGGTGACGTCGGTCGATCCGGTGGATGTGGTGACGTCCCATCTCGATCTGCAGCCCCAGAACGTTCTGGTCGGCCGGGACGGGCCCGTCCTCCTGGACTGGGACAACGCGGGGCCTGCCTCGGCGGAGCAGGAGCTCGCCCGTGCGGTGTACGTGTGGTCGGGCGGCAACCAGATCGACATGGATTCCGCGCGCAGAGTGGCGCGGGCCTACCGCCGAGCCGGAGGACGTGCCGTCATCGCAGGTCCGCAGTCGTTCGCGATGCTTTTCGCGACGGCCTTGAACTTCATCCGCGTGCAGGCCGAGTGCGCGATCGACCCGACCGTGACGGCCGCGCAGCGCGAGTTCGCGAGCGATCAGGTGGTGGCCTCGTTGCGCACGGTTCCCGCCATGGCGACCGTTTCCCAGCTCACCGCCGCACTCGAGACGGTGTGGTGAGCGGCCGCGAGCGATCAGGCTTCGCCCACGTCGAACGAGTCGTGGACGGGGGCGCGTCTCCACCGCCACCACGTGTCTCTGCGGAAGGCCTCCGCGCGTTCCGCGGGCGACATCGCCTCGGTCGCCGCAGGGTCGGCATACATCAGCACTACGCACTTCATGCGACCACCCCGGCGTCGGTGAGCACCGATGTCGCCGCGCGGACCAGCGCGGCCGTGGCCGTCGAGCGGGACTGTTGGGGCCAGGCGATGGACAAGGTTGCCGGTGGGGTGTCCGGGAGTCGGCGGTAGACGACGCCTGGGCGGGGGTAGCGGGCGGTGACGGATTCGGGGAGGAGGGTCACGAGCTCGCCCAGGTCGACGAGGGTGAGCACCTGGGACAGGTCGGTGAGGCCGTGGCGCTCGACCATGGTCTCCAGGTAGTGGGGCAGGCCGTCGAGGCGGCCGGGTCCGACGCCGGGGATGCCCAGGTCGGCGAGGGTGAGGTGGTCGCGGGCGGCCAGGGGGTGGGTGGCCGGGAGGGCGGCCAGGCGCGGTTCGACGGTCACCGTCTCGGCGTCCAGGCCCGTGCGGTCGAACGGTTCGTAGATCAGGGCGGCGTCCGCCTCGCCCTGGCGCAGCAGGCGTGCCTGGTCGCCCCAGCCGGACAGGCGGATCGTGACCGGGAGGGCGGCGGGCTCGGTCGCGTAGCGGGCCAGGATGGTGTCCAGCAGTCCCCCGTCGCCGTCGGCCTTGATGACCAGGACCAGCTTCGCCTCGGGGGCTGCGGCGCGCTGTGCTCGGCGTCCGGCCGCCTGCAGGGCGTCGAGCGCGATCCGGGCCTCGCCGAGCAGGACCGTGCCGGCGGGGGTCAGCCGGACGCTGTGGGTGGTGCGCTCGAAGAGGGTGACGCCCAGGTCCGCTTCGAGTTTGCGGATGGCGCGGGAGAGGGGCGGGGCGGAGATGCCCAGCCGTTCGGCGGCGCGGGCGAAGCTGAGTTCTTCGGCGACGGCGACGAAGTAGCGCAGTGATCGGGATTCCACGACCCGGCACCTCCGTTCGGTATTACCCAGAGGGTAACAAGCGGGATCTCGGTGATCCTTCCGTCTTCCAGTGACGCATCGCAGGATCGAAGCATGCGGTTCCCCGGTCCGTCCCACAGCGGCCGAAGCGTCTCAACCGCCTTCCCAGCGAGCCCACTTGGAGCGTTTCCATGCTTGTCATCACCACGCCCACCGGTCAGATCGGACGGCAGGTCGTCGACGGTCTCCTCGACGGGGACGAGCCGGTCCGGGTGATCGCTCGCGACCCGTCGCGGCTGGCCCCGGCTGTGCGCGAGCACGTCGAGGTCGTCGAGGGGTCGCATCGTGACCTCGACGTCGTCATGCAGGCGTTCGCGGGTGCGGATGCAGTGTTCTGGGTGGTGCCGCCCGACCCGAACGCACAGAGCGTCGAGGGCCACTACGTGGACTACACCCGGGCGGCATGCCGGGCGATCGTCAGCCACGGCGTCAAGCGGGTGGTCGCCGTCTCGACCATGGGCAGCGGGATCCAGAAGAACGCCGGGCACCTGTCGGCGTCGGTGGCCAAGGACAGGATGTTCCAGGACACGGGGGTGAGCTTTCGGGCCCTGCAGCCGCCGGCCTTCATGGACAACCTGCTCCGGCAGGTCGAGTCGATCAGGAACCAGGGCGCGTTCTCCTGGCCGTACCCCGGGGATCGTGTGCTCGCGAGCGTCGCCACCCGCGACATCGCGGCGCAGGCCGCCGAGCTGCTGCTCGACGACTCGTGGAGCGGGCAGGACGGGGTGCCGGTCGTGAGCCCCGACGCCCTGACCCCCGACGGAATGGCGCGGGTCGTCTCCGAGGTGCTGGAGCGGCCGGTCACCTACCGGCAGGCCGACCTCGAGGCGTACCGGGCGACGGCGCTGCAGTACGGGGCGAGCGAGGCGTGGGCGCAGGGCCTGATCGACATGGCCGTCGCCCAGAACGCCGGCGCCTACGACGAGCAGCACCGCTCGTCGAAGCCCGCGCCGACCGGGTTCCGCCAGTGGTGCGAGGAGGTGCTCAGGCCGGCCGTCCTGGCCTGAGCACCTCCCTGGGCCGGCTACTCCGCGGCGGCGAACGGATGCCGGATCGCGGCCGGCGGCCAGGCGGGCGCGGTGTACGGCCTGCGGAACGTACGGCGGCCAGAGCCGACCTCGAACGGCTCGCCGTCGCCCGGGAGTTGGACCTCGGCCCGGGTGTTCGGCGGGACGAGGACCTCCACCACGAGCGTGTCGTCCTCGATCCGCCACCCCGCCTCGGCACGGCCGTACGGCGTGTCGTGCGTGGCCTTGACATGCGCCAGGTCGCCGCCGGGCACGGGCGCGATGCGCAGTCGGCGCCAGCCCGGTTCGGCGGCTTCGAGGCCGGCGACCGTGCGGTGCAGCCAGTCGGCGACGGCGCCGAGGGCGTAGTGGTTGAAGGAGGTCATCTCGCCCGGGTTGATGCTCCCGTCGGGCAGCATCGAGTCCCAGCGCTCCCACACCGTCGTCGCCCCCATGCTCACCGGGTACAGCCAGGACGGGCAGCCCTGCTCCAGCAGCATCCGGTACGCCAACTGCGGTTCCCCGCCCGCGCACAGGGCGTCGCAGATCAGCGGCGTACCGGCGAATCCGGTGGCGATCCGGAAGTCTGCCTTGCGCACGATGAAGGCCAACCGCTCGGCGGCACCCTGCCGTTGCCGGTCCGTCGGGAGCAGTGCGAAGCACAGCGCCAGCGCGTACGCGGTCTGCGCGTCGCTCGACATCCGCCCGCCCGGGGTGACGAACTCGTCGGCGAACGCCGCCCGCACGGACCGTGCGAGCTCCTCGTACCGTACGGCGTCGTCCTTCTCCCCCAACAGCCTTGCCGTTTCGGCGAGTACGTCGGCCGATCGCGCGACGTAGGCGTTGGCGACCAGGTCGCCGTCGGTGCGGGCGGCGCCCGGGTTCTCGGGCGGGGCGGCCGGGTCGAGCCAGTCGCCGAGCTGGAAGTCCTGCCGCCACAGGCCGCCACCCTGTTCGGTGAGTTCGGCGGCGACCTCCACCCAGGCGCGCATGCTCGGGTACTGGGCGCGCAACACCTCGGTGTCACCGAAGCGTTGGTACAGCGTCCACGGCAGCAGCACCGCGACGTCCGCCCACACCGCGTGCGGGGTGCCGCCGAAGTCGAAGGGCAGGACGTCGGGCACGACCAGGGGCGGCACGCGGTCGGCCCGGGCGAGCTGCTCGGCCGCGAGGTCGCGCAGCCAGCCGCCGAGAATGCCGGAGCAGTCGTAGAGGAAGGAGGCGGTGGGGGCGAAGACCTGGATGTCGCCGGTCCAGCCGAGGCGTTCGTCGCGCTGGGGGCAGTCGGTGGGGATGTCGAGGAAGTTGCCGCGCATGCCCCAGACGACGTTCTCGTGCAGCCGGTTGACGAGCTCGTGCGAGGACTCGAACCATCCGGTGCGGGTCATGTCGGTGTGCAGGACGACGGCCTCGATCGCGGACGGATCCAACTCGCCCGGCCAGTCGGCGACTTCGGCGTACCGGAAGCCGTGGACGGTGAAACGGGGTTCGTACGTCTCCACGCCCTGCCCAGCGAGCGTGTAGGTGTCGGTGGCTGCCGCGTGACGCAGGGGCCGCACGCCGAGTTCGCCGTTCTCCAGCACTTCCGCGTGCCGCAGGGTGATGGTGTGCCCGGCCGGGCCCGACACCCGGATGCGCAGGCGTCCGACCAGGTTCTGGCCGAAGTCGAGGACGGTCCTGCCGGAGGGTGTGGTGATGACGTCGACGGGGGCCAGGGTCTGGGTGCGGCGCACGGGCGGGCCGGTCGGCGCCACCAACTCGGCCACAGGGAAGGGGAGTTGAGTGACGGACGGCCAGCCGGAGGTGTCATGGCCCGGCTCGGACCAGCCGGGGCGGGCCGACCGGGCGTCGTACGCCTCCCCGTCGTAGAGCTCGGAGCGCAGGATGGGGCCCGTCGTGGCGCGCCACGGCTCGTCGGTGCCGATGGTGGTGACGGTGCCGTCGGGGTGGGTGACCTCCAACTGGGCAAGCAGGGCGCGGTGTTCGCCGTAGAGATTGCGCCGGCCGCCGCCGAAGCCGAGCCGGCCGGTGTACCAGCCCTCGCCGAGGAACGCACCGATCGCGTTGTCGCCCTCGCGGAGCAGGCCGGTGACGTCGAAGGTCTGGTAGCGCAGGCGGTGCCGGTACGCGGTCCAGCCCGGGGCGAGGACGTGGTCGCCGACCCGGCTGCCGTTGATCTCGGCCTCGTAGACGCCGTACGCGGTGATGTACAGGCGAGCGGAGGCGACCGCCTTGCCGAGGGTGAAGGTGCGCTGGAGCAGGGCCACCGGGAGCGGGGCGTCGGCCGGTTCGTGGTCGGGGGTGACGGGTCGGGCGGTCCAGTCGGTACGGGCGAGCAGTCCCGTCTCCGCCCAGGTCACCGGTGACCAGTCGGACGGCTCGGCGCCGCCCTCGCCCCACACGCGGACGCGCGCCCCGACCCGGCTGCGGGACCCGAGCGGCTCCCCCGGCCACGCCACCAGCACCGAGTCGGCGCTCTCGACGCGCCCGGTGTCGGCGAGGACGGTGCCGTCGGGGCGGATGATCTCGATCCGGTACGCCTCCTGCGTCCAGCCCGGCGTGTCCGTCTCGGTGCGCCAGCTCAGGCGGGGGCGGGGCTCGCCGATGCCGAGCGGTTCGCGGTGGTGTTCCAGGACAGGTGCGGTGACCTTCAACGGACGGGCTCCTTCTCCAGGACGACGGAATCGGTCACGGCACGGCCTTGCGGGGCGATGCTGCGGACGATCCACACACCGATCAGACCGGACACGGCCACGCATGCCGTGGTGATCCACAGCACGGCCGCGCCGCTGGCCGCCATGAGGGCGGGGGTCGCGAGGCCGGCGAGACCGCAGAGCGCGCGGCTCAGGCCGTAGGTCAACCCCTGTGTGGTGGCGCGCAGTTCCTCGGGGAACGCCTCCTGGGACCAGACCTTGTAGTTGGCCTCGCCGGCGAACTGGTTGACGACGTTGTAGAGGAGCATGAAGAAGATCATCGCCGCGATCACGGCGCCACCGGTGGCTGCGGCCACCGCGAAGGCCAGGACCTGGAGCGCCGCGCAGATGTGGAACAGCCGGTCGCGCCAGGGGGTGTCGGCGAGACGCACGAAGGCCAGTGAGCCGACCAGGCCGATGGGGAGACCGACCAGGCCGATCCCGGTGGCCAGCGTCTGGGAGGCGCCGCTGACGGTGGTCAGGAAATAGGTGCCGTACTGGCCCATGGTGTTGGCCGCGAGGTTCCAGGCGAGGTAGAAGCCGCCCGTCGCGAGGAGCGGGACGAGGATCGGCTTGGCGCCGAGGCGGCGCAGCGCCCCTGTGTCGATGCCCTCGCCACCGCCGCCGCGCTCGGCGTCCTCCAGGACCGGGGAGAGCCGCATGCGGTTGCGCAGCACCCAGCTGACCAGGGCTACGACGGCGAGGTGGGCGAAGAGGAGCTGGGCGGAGAGATAGCCGAGCGTGGAGGTGCCGAAGCCGATCACGATCGCGGCTGTGATGCCGACGACCCACATGGTCTGCGTCGCGCCGATCAGCCGGCCGCGCACCGAGCGCGGGGAGTGCTCGGAGACCATGGCGAGCGAGGTCGGCAGGTCGGCACCGGCCGCGAGACCGCCGATGATCATGCCGGCGAAGAGGAAGGCGCTGTTCGGGGCGAAGACCAGCACTGCGGCGCCGATGGCGTAGACGAGGATGTCGATCCCGTAGATGCGCTTACGGCCGAAGCGGTCGGCGAGGCGGCCGCCGACGAGTGAGCCGATGGCAATGGAGAAGGTCAGCGACGCGCTCAGCGCGCCGAGCCCCCAGGACGAGAGGTGGAAGCGGCTCTGCCACAGGCCCAGGGACAAGCCGGAAGAGACGATGATGCCCGAGTCCAGGTAGGAAGCCATGCCGGACAGGACGGCCAGGCGCCACTGGGCGCGGGTCACTCGGGGCTTGGCGGGCCCGCTGGAGATGGCGTCGTTGCTCATCAAGGCGGCCTTTCGGAGCGGGGATTGGGGACGGAGGGACTGGGTGACGCATCATTGGTGACACGTGTAACCATCCCTGGAATGAACCGTGAAACGTTTCACGGCATCGTGAGGCCGGTTCGCCGCCCCGTCAAGGGGTTCGGGCGCGGTTGGCATCACTTCTCACGGATCGACCCGGAGGCAGGCGCGCCGACATCTTGACGCCGTCGCGGCGCTGGAGCTAGGTTCCCTGAAACGATTCAAACAGCGTTCAGAGGTGGTCATGCCAGACCCGTCCGCCGTCAAGGCAGCACTCGCGGCCCAGAAGATCGAGACCCCTTCGTGGGCCTACGGCAACTCCGGCACGCGATTCAAGGTGTTTGCCCAACCGGGCGTCCCGCGCGATCCCTGGGAGAAGCTGCAGGACGCGGCGAAGGTGCACGAGTTCACCGGCGTGGCACCGACGGTTGCCCTGCACATCCCGTGGGACAAGGTCGACGACTACGGCAAACTCGCGGCTTTCGCACGGGAGTTGGGGGTCTCGCTCGGGGCGATCAACTCGAACACGTTCCAGGACGACGACTACAGGCTGGGCAGCATCTGCCATCCGGATGCGGCGGTGCGGCGCAAGGCGCTGG
>NZ_JBEYVO010000083.1:0-8987 GCF_040644055.1 Streptomyces sp. NPDC047043 | reverse complement strand
TGGACCGCCCGCGACGTCGGATACGTCCGCATCAAGGTCAACACCGCCACCGGCGACTACGCCAACATCGGCAACCTCCGCATCGGCGCACGCACCACCACACCCGCGCTGCGCTCCCGCGTCCTGCCCGGCGACAGCACCGTCTACCGCCTCACCGCCCGCCACAGCGGCAAGAGCGCCGACGTCTCCGGCGCGGGGACGGCCAACGGCACCGGCGTCCTGCAGTGGCCCTGGAAGAACACCGCCAACCAGAAGTGGACCTTCGCCGGCACCGGCGACGGCTACTACGAGATCCGCGGCGTCGGCAGTGGCAAACTCCTCGAGATCGGCGGCCTCTCCCGCGCCGAGGCCGCCACCGCCGGCATCTGGAGCGACGACGACGTACCCCAGCAGCACTGGGCCGTCACCCCCACCGGCGACGGCTACTACCTCCTCACCAACCGATTCAGCGGACTGGCCCTCGACGTCACCGACGGCTCCACCGCCGACGGCGCCAAACTCGACCAACAGACCTACACGGGCGCCACACGCCAGCAGTGGCAGATCATCGCCCTCTGACACCGTTTCCTCATCGACCGGGTCTCGCGCCGGAGACCGGTCGTACCTCCCGCACAGCCGATGCCGTCGCGGCCGACCTGAAGCAGGTCGGTCGCGACGGCAGTCCTCCAGGCGGGCGCTGTCCGGGGCACGGCAGAGCACGCGGGACCAGGGCCGTTCACACGGCGACCACCTGCCACTGTTGGTTCGTGCCACCGCCGGCGGGCCACTGGATGACACGGGTGCCGTTGTCCGTGGAGCCGCTCTCGACGTCCGCGCACAGGCCGTTGCGGATGTTGACGAGCCGGTGGTAGCCGCCGCCCGCGTCAACCAGTCGCCAGTGCTGGTTGTCCCCGCCCGTGTCGGACCACTGGTCGAGTTGTGCACCCTGCCCGGATCCTCCGGGGCTGTCGAGGAGTTCGCCGCTGTGGCGGGCCGCGATCCGGAAGGATCCGTCGGGCTCGGGCAGGAACCGCCACTGCTGGTTGGTGCCGCCCGTCGGGGTCCACTGGATGATCCCGGCACCGTTGGCGGTGGCGGCGTCGGACACGTCCAGGACCTTGCCGCTGCGCCGGTTGACCAGCCGGAACCAGCCGCTGAGCAGCGACACCGTGATGTCCGTCCGCAGGCCGGCCGTCAGCGAGACCTTCCTGGCGTGAGTGCCCAGGGGAGAGACCGCGACGCTCGCGGAGGTGGCCACGGTCGTCATGCCGCGCCGGCTGATCAGGGTGATGTCCTGGTCGACGGCGGAGGTGACGCTCAGCTTCGCGGTCCGTGCGTCCAGGTCCCAGGCGAGGCTGTGGCTCCGTACGCGGTTCCTGCCCAGGACGCCGCTGATCGAGCCCTTCGGCAGCTGGTCGGGCAGCGCGGGGAGGATCTCCAGCACCCCCGGGCGGGAGTAGACGAGCATCTCGGCGAGCACGCCGGGCAGAGCGTGGGCGGCGTCCGCGTTGTAGATCTCCAGGTCGGGATTGTGCGCGGTCATGAAGGACCCGAACACCATGTTCTTGCCGAGGATCTTCAGCAGGTTGGTGGAGACGCCGGCGCCGTCCTTCAGCCGGGCGCGGGCCAGGGCGCGGTGCAGGTCGGCGTGGGCCGTGAACGTCTCGTCGAGGCGCAGGTCCAGGGCGGTGGCGGCATGGCCTACGAGGTCAGGCCGGTCCTCGGGGTTGATCTCGTGCAGCGGCCAGGCGCCGTACATGTGCTGGCAGTGGTTGTGCTTGTACTGGTCGTCCAGACCGGGCCAGGACCATTCGGCGAGCGCGCCCTGGCTGTTGATCCGGTACTCGGGAAGCCTGCCGAGCAGCCCGGTCCAGCGTTCGACGCCCTCGCCGCTGCCCTGCTCGACACCGAGCGCGTCGGCCGCGTCGACGGCGGCCCGCAGGGCGTGCCTGCCGGCCGCGATGTCACCGGTGGCGTTGACGGAGAACTGGGTCCTGCTGTTGCCGGGCGAGTTCTCCATGGAGAAGGAGGGCACGAAGACGACCTTGCCGCCGGAGTCCTCGCGGGTGAGGAAGTCCTCGTAGAACAGGGCCAGTTCCATCAGGGCCGGCCCGAGCCTGTCCTTCAGGAACGCCTGGTCGCCGGTGATCTGGTAGTGCTCCAGGAGCGGGTACAGCAGCCAGTCGGCCGCGCCGGTCCAGCACTGGCCCGGCCAGGAGGTCTGGAAGTGGAGCAGGTGTCCGTGCTCGCCGTCCGTGCGGGGCGGGGCGAGGAAGCCGCGGGCGCCGTAGATGTTCCTGGCGTTCGTGCGCCAGTCGGCGAGCTGGCCCAGTACCAGGTCGAAGTAGCCCTGCATGGCCTCGCCGAGGTCGAGGACGTTGCCGCCGGCCACCTGGAAGTTGACGTTGGCGTCGGTGGTGAAGTCGTCGGCCCAGGCGCCGTTCCACGAGCCGGTCCAGATGCCGGTGAGGCGCGGTGGCAGCACGCCGCTGGAGCTGACGAAGAGGTAGCGGCCGGAGTCGTAGAGCCGTTCGAGCAACGCCACGTCGACCACGGAGCGGTCGGCGTTCTGACGGGCGATCAACTCGCTGACGGACAGGCTCCGGTCGGCGGCGGACACGTTCAGGTCGAGGCGTGAGCGGTCGTAGAGCTCGGTGTGGATCGCGGTGTGCCGGGAGCGCAGGGCCGTGTAGTCGGTGCCGAGCCCGGCCAGTTGGGCGTGCAGCGGCTCGGAGTCCCAGCCGGTGGAGGTCTCGTAACGGCCCAGTTTGGTGAGCAGGAGCAGTCCGGTGGCCCGCGCCACCACGATCGTGGAGCCCGAGACCGTCACGGTGGCGTCGGTGCCGGTGGCGATCACACGGGTGACGCCCTCGTAGCCGTAGGCCCCCTGGCCCGTCGGATAGGTACCGCGCAGGTTCAGGTAGCCGGAGCCGTCGCCTAGCGTGGCCCGGGTGGTGAAGCCGATGGTGGAGGGGGTGCCGTCGAGGGCGGTGTTCACACTGAGCGTGGTGTCGACCGTACGGCCCTGGGCGGGGAGGAGTTGATGGACGATCACCTGGTCGGCCCGGGAGACGAAGGCGCGACGGGTCCAGGTGCCGTACTGGTCCGTCCAGCTGGAACTCACCTCGCCGGTGCGGAAGTCCGTGACCCGCCCGTAGTCGTTGACCGTGGTCATGCCCGGGGTGTCGAGGCGCAGTTCGTAGGCGGGGTGGTAGGTCTGCGTCCAGCGCAGTGTCCAGCCGGCCGCGAAGTCGCTGTTGGCGCCCGTGAAGTCCCCGGCCAGCGCCTTGTCGCGGACACCGTCCAGGCGGCCGGAGAGCACCGGCGGAATCAGGTCACGAGTGCCGTTGGGCAGCACGAGGCGGTGGTGGTTGAACACCACCTTCTCCTGCGCGGGCGCACCGTACAGGACGGCGCCGTACTCGCCGTTGCCGGTGAGGAAACCGTCCGTCCAGGAGGAGGCGGGGGCCGTGTCGTGGATGCCCCGGTCGGGGAGGGTGATCTGCGGCGGGGCGGCCGAAGCCGGGGCCGGGAACAGGGCGCCGGGCAGGGTCACGGCTCCCGCGGTGAGGGCGGCGGCGGTCAGGAACTGTCTGCGGTCCATGCGGGGGTGCTCCACAGGGACTCCTTACTGCTGGCGAACGCCAGGTGGTCGTTCGGTGCGGAGGGTCTGGTACGGCGAGGGGGCGTCGGGTGGACTCCTCTGCCGGGCAGGGGTGTCGGGTTCCGGGCGGCTCTTCCCGGAGGCACCCGGAACCGCGGTGGCCGATGGGCCGGTCAGGCGGACCCGTGCCCGAACTCCAGGTGGGTGCCGGAGCCGCAGGGCCACTGGATGAGTTCGACGCCGTTCGCGGTGGGGGCACCGGAGACATGGAGGCACTTGCCGCTGCTTCGTGAGACGAGCTGGAGCCGGCCGTCCGAGGTGTCCTTGACCTGCCACTGCTGGTTGGCTCCGGTGCCGCGCGGCCACGGGATGACCGGGTTGCCGTCGGCGGTGGAGTTGTCGGCCACGTCCAGGCACTTCCCGCTGTGCCGGGCGGCGAGTCGGACGAATCGGCTGCCCGCGTCCCTGGACCAGAAGTCCTGGTTCAGGCCGCTGTCGCAGGTGTACCGGACGATGCCCCCGAGCACGTCGAGGCACTTGCCGCTGTGGCGCGCGGTGAGCGGCTCCCACGCAGCGGCAGTCAGACGTACTGCGAGGCGTTGACGTGCTGCCCGAACCAGCAGTGGTCGGAGCCGACTTCGATCGCTGCGCCGCCATGGGTGCGACGACGGCTCGACTGGAGTCCGTGAACTGGGTCGCGTTGGCCACGGTGGCCGAGACACCGGGGCGGAAGATCCGGAGACCACCGGCGCGAGCACGGCCAGGGCGACCGGGACCAGACAGGCGAGGGCGTGTCGGAGCATCGAGGTCCCTTCGATGACACGGTTCGCTAATTGTTTGGTTATGTGCGGCTCCGTTGGAGACGCTAAGCACTTCCCGTGTCCGCGTCAATGGCTGCGACAGGCACGTTTCGGCGTCCACCGCTGGCACCCGAGGCGCCCCGGACCTGACGCACCGCCACCTCGTCCACCGCAGCCATTCATCCCATGTCATGCACAGCCAGAGCGCATCAACTTCCGCCCAACAGGTGATTTGTCTGAGGAACTTGGAGCCGACCTCTGGACAGAAGCCCGACCTATGCCGCTTAATCCATCCCATGCCGTCGCTGCGTACGACGCATCGTGTGTGGCCCCACTCGCGTTGCTCCGCGGCGGCGTTCCGTCCTGCTCCCCGTTTGCAGGACTCGACCCGCACCCGCGCCCCGCGCTGCCCGCGAGCGGCCAGGAGAGAAACTTGACAGAATCCACCAGGCACTGAAGTGCGCTCGCCGGCACCGTGACCATGACCGCCGTCGGCATCGTCGCTCCCCCTCCCACGGCCCGCGTCCGACCGCGCGCCCGACATCCCCCGGCGTCCTCGCCCCCACCCCCTTGCACCAAGTGAAGGACGGGAAAGTGTCCCAACCCATAACCCGCCTGGGCAGATCCTGGCGGTCCCTGCTCAGCGCCCTGACCCTGACCGTGGCCTCGACGCTGGGCGTCGTGACCGTCGGTCAGCTCCCCGCCCACGCCGCGTCCGACAGCGTCACGATCGACGGCACCGGAACCGGCCGTACCTTCGACGGAGTCGGGGCGATCAGCGGCGGCGGCGGCAACAGCCGACTGCTGATCGACTACCCCGAGCCGTACCGGAGCCAGATCCTCGACTACCTGTTCAGGCCCGGATACGGCGCCTCCCTGCAGATCCTCAAGGTCGAGATCGGCGGCGACACCAACTCCACCTCCGGCTCCGAGTCCAGCCACGAGCACGCCGCCGGTGACCTCGACTGCGACCGCGGCTACGAGTGGTGGCTGATGGAGCAGGCAAAGGCCCGCAATCCGAAGATCAAGCTCGCCGCGCTGGCCTGGGGCGCCCCGGGCCACCTGGGCACCTTCAACTCCACCGCCACCGTCAACTACCTGACAGACTGGCTGGGTTGCGCGTCGCAGCACCATCTGACCATCGACTACCTGGGGGGTAGTCAGAACGAGAAGGCCTACGACAAGACCTTCTACGAGAACCTGCACGCCGCCATCCACACGGCGGGCTACTCGACGCAGATCGTCGGCAACGACCAGGTCGGTTGGTCCATCGCCGACGACATGCTCAAGGACCCGGCCTTCGCGTCGAGCGTGGACATCGTCGGAGCCCACTACCCCTGCGGCTACCTCAACGCCATGAGCAGCTGCCCGAGTTCGTCGAACGCGGTGGCCACCGGCAAGACCCTCTGGGCCAGTGAGAACGGCTCACAGGACTACAACGCGGGGGGCGCCCCGACGGTCCGGGCGATCAACCGGGGGTACCTCGACGGCAAGATGAGCGGCTACATCAACTGGCCGATCGTCGGGTCGATCTACGACAACGTGCCCTGGCCCACGGCCGGGCTGATCTACGCCAACCAGCCCTGGTCCGGGTATTACGACCTGGGCAGGACGATGTGGGCGATCGCGCACACCACCCAGGTCACCTCGCCGGGCTGGAAGTACATCGACTCCGCCTCCGGGTACTTCGGCGGCAACCGCGCCAACGGCTCGTACATCAGCTACCAGGCGCCCGACCACAGCGACTACAGCGTCGTCGCCGAGACCCTCGACGCGACCGCCTCCCGTGACGTGACCTTCACCGTGACCGGCGGCCTGCCCGCCTCGGCGCAGGTGCACGTGTGGGCGAGCAACTTCAACTCCGGTGACATGTCCGACTACTGGGTCAAGCAGTCCGACATCACGCCGAACGGCGGCTCGTTCACCGCCACCCTCAAGCCGGGCTACGCGTACTCGTTCACCACCCTGTCCACCACCGGCAGGGGCACCGCGGCCAGTCCGCCGCAGGCACCCCTCGCACTGCCGTACAGCAACAGCTTCGAGTCGGACACACCGGGCCACGAGCCGCAGTACATGGCCCAGCAGCAGGGCGCCTTCGAGACCGTCGCCTGCCCCGGCGGCCGGTCCGGGCAGTGCGTACGCCAGATGGCACCCACCACCCCGATCACCTGGAACCACACGGGTACGCCCTACTCCGTCGTGGGCAACCCGAACTGGACCGACTACACCGTGAGCGTCGACGCCTACCTGGCGCAGTCCGGCGCGGTGCAGGTGATCGGCCGGGCGGGCGCCGAGCCCTCCGGCGAGTCGGCGAAGATGGCCAAGTACTACCTGCAGGCGGACGACACCGGCGCCTGGTCCATCGTCAAGAACGACACCGACGGCACCCTGACCACCCTCAAGTCGGGCACCGCCGGCGCGCTAGGCACCGGCAGCTGGCACAAGCTGGCCATCTCCTTCGAGGGCTCGACCATCACCGCGAGGATCGACGGCAGCACCGTCGGCAGCGTCACCGACAACTCCTTCACCGCGGGTGAGGCCGGACTGGGCACGGCCGGCTACCAGACCCAGGCGTTCGACAACCTGTCGGTCACCGCGATCGGCACCCCGGCTCCGTCGGGCGGATACGCCGTCCTGAACAAGAAGAGCGGGAAGGCACTCACGGTCGACTCCTCCGGGAACATCACCCAGTCCGCCTACACCTCCTCCAGCGCCCAACAGTGGCAGCTCACCGGGAACCAGACCGGCTGGCTGACCCTCACGGCCATCGGTTCGGGCAAGGTGCTGGACGTGCCCAACGCCTCCACCGGCCGCGGTGTCCAGCTCAAGCAGTGGAGCGCCAACGGCGGCACCCACCAACAGTGGCAGCTGCGGGCCGACGGTGACGGCGCCTATCAGATCCTCGGCCGTAAGGCCGGCCTGGTCGCCGACGTGTCCGGCGGCTCCACGGCCGACGGGGCACCCGTCATCCAGTGGACCGCCAACGGCGGCGACAACCAGGCGTGGACCCTGGTTCCGGTCCCCGTGGAAGGCGCCACCTACGCGCTGACCAACCGCACCAGCGGTATGGCCATGGACGTCAACGGCGGCTCCACGGCCGACGGGGCGAAGGTCATCCAGTGGCCGTACAAGGGCAGGACCTGTACCTGGGTCTGCACCGCCGCGACCAACCAGCAGTGGCGCGTGCAGTCGGTCGACTCGGGCTACGTGAAGCTGGTCAACATCAACAGCGGCAAGGTCCTCGAATCCCCGGACGGCAACAGCGGTACCCAGCTCGACCAGTCCGCGTACACCGGAGCCAATACGCAGCAGTGGCGGTTCGTGTACAACTCCGGCGGTTACTTCAGCCTGGCCAACCGGGCCACCGGGTACCTGGCCGACGTCAGCGACACCTCCAGCCAGGGCTCCGCCGTCATCGCCAGGGCCTCCACCGGAGGCAACGGCCAGCTGTGGCAGCTGAGGCCTGCGTCGTAGGTGACCATGACCGAAGGGCTGTGCTCCCAGGGCGGTACCCCGGGAGCACAGCCCTTCATACATGCGATGTATGCCCAGCTCGTTTGCCTAATTTGCCATGCATTGCCACTAATAACCCCCTGGTTCATTGATATTCATCCCTCCATTGGGGTTGACCTGTCTGACACACGGATGAGATTCATAGGTCACATCAGCCTCTCCTCTCTCCGAAGCACCGGGAGTGAATCGTGTCCGGAAGTCTGTCCCGCCGCCGGCTCATGGGTCTCGCGAGTGCCGCCGTGGCCGCCTCCGCCCTGCCTGTTGCCCCCGGCCTGGGTACCCTCGCCCAGGCAGCCACCGCCACCCCGCAGGACAAGCTGAGCAAGCTGGTCGACCTGCGGTTCGGCATGTTCAACCACTTCAACCTGGGCACCTTCACCGACGAGGAGTGGGCGGCCCCGCACCAGGACCCCGCACTGTTCGCCCCGACCGCCGTCGACTGCGCCCAGTGGGCCGCCGCCGCGGCCGCCGCGAAGATGAGCTACGGCGTCCTGACCACCAAGCACCACGACGGCTTCGCCCTGTGGCCCACCGCCTACGGCGAACAGAACGTCGCCCACAGCATGTACCGGCACGACATCGTCGACCAGTACGTCAAGGCCTTCCGCGCCAAGGGCCTCAAGGTCGGCCTGTACTTCTCCGTCTGGGACCGCACCCACACCGTCGAGGCCTACGACACCCGCCACGGCGTCGGGACCAAGGAGGCCATCCAGCCCGCCGACATGACGTACATCCTCGGCCAGATCACCGAACTCCTCACCGGCTACGGCAAGATAGACATCTTCGTCACCGACGGCTACGCCTGGCAGATGGGCCAGCAGGCCGTCTCCTACCAGCGCATCCGCACACTGGTGCAGTCCCTCCAGCCGGACTGCGTCATGGTCGACATCGGCGGCCTGTCCGTTCCCTTCCTCAGCGACGCGATCTTCTTCGAGGAGCCGCTCGGGATCACCGCACCGGCAGGCAACACCTACGCCGGGATGCAGGGGCAGACGGTCAGTGACGGCTGGTTCTGGCACCCCAGCACACCCACGACGGACCCGATGAGCAAGGCGTCGATCCTCTCCCACCTCGCCGACCTCGAACCCAAG
>NZ_JBEYVO010000082.1:0-9555 GCF_040644055.1 Streptomyces sp. NPDC047043 | reverse complement strand
GGCCGACCGACGCGGGCGCGCCGAGTTCCGGAGGAGGGCGCATGACAGGCCGACGTGACGGCACGCGGACGAACGAGGACCCACCCTCGCCCCGGCTGCGCGCGGACGCCCGCCGCAACGTGGAGAAGCTGCGCGACGCGGCCCGGGAGATCTTCCTCAGGGAGGGCCTTGAGACGCCCCTGGAGGACATCGCCCGCAGGGCGGGGGTCAGCATCGGCACCCTCTACAACCGGTTCGGCAGCCGGGCCGAGCTGATCGACCAGGCCGTCGCGGACGTGGCGGCGCAGCGGCTCGTCGCGCTGGCCGGGCTCGTCGACCAGGCGGACGGTCCGTGGGCCAGGTTCGCCGCCTTCGTCTGGGGGACCTGCGAGATGCAGGCCGCCGACCGGGCGTTCAACGACGTTGTGGCCCGCCGCTACGCGGACGCTCCCCGGCTGCGGGCGATCTGCGACGACAACCTCGTCGTCGGCGACGACCTCATGCGCGCGGCGCAGGCCTCCGGTGTGCTGCGCCACGATCTCACCCGGGACGACCTCTACCGTCTCTTCCGGTCGATCGCGGCACTGATACGCGACGGGGAGCCGGACGAGGGGTGGCGCCGGCACCTTGAGTACTTTCTCGACGGTCTGCGCACGGGCGGGCCCGCCGCACGGTGACGCGGGGACCCACCTGCGTGGTGGTGTCCCCGACGCCCGCCCCGCGGATCCGGTCAGCCGATCTTCACGAGGTTCCACTGCTGGTTGGTGTTGCCGTTGTAGGTCCACTGGTCGACCGCGGCACCGTTGTTCCCGGAGCCGCCGGCGACGTCGAGCAGGTAGCCCTGGGAACGGGACTGGAGGGTGTAGGTGCCGTTGTCCGCCGGGGCGATCAGCCACTGCTGGTGGGCGCCGCCGTTGGGCGTCCACAGCTGGAGCCCGGTGCCGGGCCAGGTGGTGGCGTTGGGGATGTCCAGGGCCTTGCCGCTCCCGACTCCGGTGACCATGTAGTAGCTGGCGCTGTTGAGGGCCAGCTTCCACTGCTGGTTGGTCCCGCCGTTGTAGGTCCACTGGTCGATCGGGGTGCCGTCGGCGGTCCCGGTCCCCGCGGCGTCCAGGGCCAGGCCGCTCTTCGCGCTGACGATCCTGTAGGTGCCGGAGAGGTCGGCCACGGTGCCCGGCGTGATGGACAGGTGGGAGTACTGCACGGGGTAGTAGCCCGCCGTGCCGACGCCGACCTCGCCGCCGCCGTAGCTGCCGTCGGTGACCGTGCCGACCGTGGTGCCGTCGATCCTGGCGGTGATGGTGGAGCCCTGGAAGCCCAGGGACAGGTTGTGCCAGGTGCCGGTGCCCGGGGCGGTCACCGTGCCACTCGCCAGCGTCGTCCACTTCCACGACAGGTCCGACTTGAGCAGGGACCAGTCGCCGGTGTCGGAGAGCCGCAGGTGGTAGGCGTTCTGCCCGTTGTTGTTGGTCTTCTGGGTGCCGACCCGGCCGAGGATCTCGGCGGCGCTGCCGCTCTTCTCCAGCAGCACGTCGGAGCTGACGGTGTAGTCGCTCCAGCCCAGGTCACCCATGATCGTCGCGGGCTGGTTGCCCGGTTCGTCGGTCCAGCGGATCGGCGTGGTGGGCGCCATCTGACGCAGGCACGCACCGCTGCGGCCGCCACCGCAGGAGGCCGCCTGGGAGGCGCCGTTCATGGTGGTGAAGTACTTCGCCTCCCGGCCCGCGCCGTAACCGGAGAAGGAGTCCGAGTAGGGGAGCGCGAGGCGGGTGCGCTGGGGGAGGTCGCGGTGCCCGCGCCCTGGCCGGTGGTGGTGGTCACCGTGTAGAGGCGGCCCGGCGCCAGCGTGAGGGTGTGGGTGCCGCCGGTGGCGGTCAGGTCGCTGTCGTGCACCATGCGCGGGGTGGCCTTGCCCTGCTGTGAGAGGTCGGTGGACCACGCGTGCAGGGTGCCGCCGGGCAGACCGCCGGCGACGTTCAGGGTGACCGTCTGCGACGCGGTGGCGTCCATGGTCTCGAAGACGGTGCTCCAGGCGCTCTTGTCGGGCGCCGCGTAGCTGACGTAGCTGCCGTTGCCCCGGCCGCCTCCGAGGTAACCGGTGGCGGTGTCCAGGTACTTCCACCCGGGCGAGGTGAACTGCGTGGTCTGGGCGATGGCCCAGGTGGTGCGGCCCACCGTGTAGGCGCCGGACCACGGCTGGTTGGCGGTGATCAGGCCGTCGCTGCCGAAAGCGAGGTTCTGGTAGAGGGAGGCGACCACCGGCCAGTTGATGTAGGCGGTCATCTTCGCGTCGATGTAGCCGCGGTTGATGGCGCGGGCGGCCGGGGCCGCACCGGTCTCCGCGTCCTGCGAGCCGTTCTCACTGGCCCAGACCGGTTTGCCGAGCGACTGCGCGTCGGAGGAGGAAGAGCAGCAGGTCATCGCCGTCAGGTAGCCGCAGGGGTAGTGGACCCCGGCGATGTCGACGGCCGAGTTCAGGGCGCTGTCCTTCTTCATGTCTCCGGCGATGCCCCACCCGAACTGGTCGCCGCCGACCAGCTTGGTGGAGCCGTAACCGCCCCAGTTCAGCGCCGACTTCAGGCTTTCGTACCAGGAGGCGTTGTAGTCGCGCTCGTTCCAGCCGCCGATGTAGTCGACGGACAGGCCGTGCTGTTTGGCGCAGCCCAGCCAGGACATCAGATAGTCGATCATGTCCTGGGAGTAGAAGTCGCCGTTGCCGATCCAGCCCGGCGCACCCCGGACAGGCCGTAGAACCTGATGCCGGGGTTCCGGGCCCTGGCCTGCTCCATCAGCCACCACTCGTAGCCGGAGTCGCAGTCGACGGTGCCCTTGGAGTGCTCGATGCTGGCCTCGGCGCCGTCGGTGGAGTTGGTGTCGCCGCCGATCTCCACCTTGAGGATCTGCAGGTCGGCGCCGTAGCCGGGTTTGAAGAGGTAGTCGAGGATCTGGCTCTGCTGGGCGGCGGGGTAGTCTCGCAGCAGGGCGCTGTTGCCGCCGCCTCCGCTGATCGCCCCGATGCCGTCGAAGGTACGGCCCGGACTGCCGCCGTCCACCGTTATCGCGGTGCTCGGCGCCGCGTGGGCCGGGGTGGGTGCGCCCGGCGAGCAGTGCGAGCGCCAGGAGCAGGACGGCGAGGACCGCTGGCCGTCTGAGGTGTTGTTCGGACGGTCTTGACCTGGGGGTGTGGTGCGCGGCTCCTCGGCTCTCTCGGTGTTCTGGACCGACGGACCGCCGGTGAGGGCGGGACACGGTCCTTGCGGTGCTTACGGCTCTCGGGTCGGGGCAGGGAGGTTGGCGGGAGACGGGCGTGCCCGGCCGCCGTTCACAGGGTGACGATCTGCCAGTCCTGGTTGGCTCCGCCGGTGGTCGGCCACTGGATGACCGGGGCGCCGTCCGCGGTGGAGGCGTTCTGCACGTCGGCGCACCATCCGGTACGGACGTTGGTGAGCCGGTAGTAGCCGCCGGCGGGGGAGGGGACCAGCTTCCAGCCCTGGTTGTCGCCGCCGTTGTCGGTCCACTGGTCCAGGGCCGTGCCCTGGGCGGAGCCGCCCGGACTCTCCAGGAGTTTGCCGCTCTTGACGTTCGCCAGCCGGTAGGAGCCGTCGGCGCTCGGCAGCAGCTTCCACTGCTGGTTGGTGCCCCCGGTCCACGGCCACTGGACGACGGGGGCGCCGTCGGAGGCCGAGGCACCACTCACGTCCAGCACCTTGCCGCTCCTGCGGTTGACCAGCCTGCAAGTACCGAGGTCGGCGATGAAGGGTCGGTCGTACACCTCCAGGTTGCGCAGCGAGGCCCAGACGCCGGACGGGAGCCCGGTGACGGTGACGCGCACATACCGCGCCTGGGTACGGAACTGGGCGACCTGCACCTGGCCGGTGCCGGTGGTGGCCGTGCGGTCGGCCAGGGTGGTCCAGGTGGTGTTGTCGGTGGAACCCTCGATCAGGTACCGGTAGTTGGTGCCGTCCTTCTCCCAGGCGATACGGGTTCCGGTCAGGGACCGCGTCGAGCCGAGGTCGACCTTGAGCCAGTGACCGGTGGAGGAGTCGTCGGCACACCAGCGCGTGGCGGTGGAGCCGTCGACGGCCTTGGCGGCGGTGTTGCCCTTCGAGGTCTCCTCGCTGTCGGCGGTGGCGGCCTTCCCCGCGGCGATGTCGCCCGGCTGCACCGACCTGTCCAGGATGACCCCGACGACGCTGTCCTGCGGGTGGGTGGTGCGGTCGATGCCGCTGACCGTGACCCGGCCGTCGCCGCCGACGGTGTACGGGAGGCTGCTGCCGGAGCGCACGTCGAAGACCTTGCCGACCTGGGCGTCCCCGACGGACGGGGTGGTGAAGGAGGTGCCGCTGTAACCGGGCAGCAGATGGATGTAGAAGGTGCTGTCCTTGTAGGTGAAGCCGTACTTGCCGTCGACCGGGTTCCACGGGCCACCTCGGGTGCCGTAGACGGAGTCGCCGCAGGCGGTCATGAAGGTGCCGATCTGCCGCAGCAGGTTCGCCTGGCCCGTGGAGACGGTGCCGTGCCGGTCCGGGCCGACGTTGACCATCACGGTGATGTTCCGCACCCAGGAGTTGACCAGGATGTCCATCGCGGTGCCGTAACCCATCACGTTGCCGTCGGAGTTGTAGCCCCAGGAGCTGCCGACGGTGAAGACCTTCTCGCTGAGCCCCGTCCTGATGGCTCCCGAGGGCACCGAGGGGCCCTCCTCGCTGGCGTAGTCACCGATCCAGCCGGAGCGCGAGGTGGCGACGATGTCGGGCTGGTGCTTGCGGACCATGCCCATCAGGCCCAGCGGCTTGCCGTCGGCGTCGGTCTCGCCGTAGACGGAGTCCACCGGCCAGTCGTTGGACGGGTCGCGGAAGAGGCCCGGTTCCCAGAAGAACGCGCCGTCCGCGTCGCTGCCCTGCTCCGCGATCCAGCCGCCGTCCCACCACAGGTCGTCGATCGTGCCGTACTGGGTGACGAGTTCCTTGACGGACTCGTACACCTCCGTCTTCATGATCCGCGCGTTCTCCTTGTGTGCGGGGTCGGTGGTGTAGTTCCAGGGGTTCTTCGCGCAGTTGGTGCCGCGGACGTCGTAGTAGCCGGGGTAGCGCCAGTCGATCGGCGAGTAGTACAGGCCGACCCTGAGCCCGGCCGCCCGTACGGCCGCCACGTAGTCCTTGACGAAGTCCTTCTTCAGCGGCGCCTGGCCGGAGTTCCAGCTGTTCGGGTGGTTCAGCGGCCACAGTGCGAAACCGTCGTGGTGACGGGTCGTCAGCGTCGTGTACCGGGCCCCGAAGTCCTTCGCCAGCTGCGCCCAGTCGGCGGGGGCGAAGGCGTCCGCGGTGAACTGCTCGCTCGTGGCGTCGGTCAGGTACTTCTGGTAGTCGGCCGGCGTGATCGGGGCGTTGTGCATCCACCACTCGCCGTGGGCGGGGCCGGAATAGACACCCCAGTGGATGAACATGCCCAGCTTGGCGTCCTGCAGCCACCGGATCTTGTCGTCCGGTTGCTGTTCCAGGCCCATGTCGGTCTTCGGAACGCGCAGCGGCGGCAGCGGCAGT
Source organism: Streptomyces sp. NPDC047043 (assembly GCF_040644055.1). NCBI lineage: Bacteria > Bacillati > Actinomycetota > Actinomycetes > Kitasatosporales > Streptomycetaceae > Streptomyces > Streptomyces sp. NPDC047043. Next base: position 4,033 of record NZ_JBEYVO010000082.1, on the reverse strand, counting down.
GGGTCGGCGGACGCCGCGTATGCGGGTGCGCTCGTCGCGAGGGTGCCCACGGTGGCGGCCACGGTCATGGCGGCCGCGCCGGCGAGGACCGTGCGGCGTGAGATCGATTTCGGCACGCGTTTCCTCCTGTTCGGTTTCAGTCAGCAAGCGTGGTGATGGTGGTTTCTGATCGTGGCTGTGCGACCTGGCGGCCTGAGTTCGCAGTGTGTGCGGGGCGGATGCGGCTGGCTGATACATCGGATGGATTAAGAGTCATGGGTGGGTGTGTTGTCCAGACCCTGGGCGAAACTCTTGCCAAACCCGGCTAGTTGCCCAGAGCGGACCATCGAAGGCGGACCAACATGGGAGGTATGAGGCGAGGCCTTGTGTGGCCCGGGTTCGTGCGGACCGTTGACGGGTTCCATGGCAGCCTCTACGGTGCCTGTCGAAAGTACACACAATCCAACATCTGGACGGGATCTGGCGAGCCGTCAGGACGAGTCGGTCGGCTGCTCCGCCGGCCGAGGGACGGGCACGGCCGGTGCAGCGCCTCACCCCCACTGCCGAAAGGCGACGTACAGTGCCTTCTCACAGACCGCACCCCCACAGCCGGTGGTCGTCGACCGTGGCCGCCCTGGCACTCACCGCGGCGACGGCGTTGGCCGGCGCGGCCGTCGGCCCGACCCAGGCGCACGCGGCGTCCGACACCGTCACGATCGACGGCACCGCCACGGGCAAGACCTTCGACGGCGTCGGGGCGATCAGTGGCGGCGGCGGCAACAGCCGACTGCTGATCGACTACCCCGAGCCGCAGCGCGGCCAGATCCTCGACTACCTGTTCAGGCCCGGATACGGCGCCTCCCTGCAGATCCTCAAGGTGGAGATCGGCGGGGACACCGACTCGACCTCGGGCGCCGAGTCCAGCCACTCGCACGCGGCCGGTGACCTCGACTGCGACCGCGGTTACGAGTGGTGGCTGATGGAGCAGGCCAAGGCCCGCAACCCCGACATCAAGATCGCCGCGCTGGCCTGGGGCGCCCCCGGCTACCTGGGCACCTTCAACTCCACCGCCACGGTCGACTACCTGATGGACTGGATGGGCTGTGCGACCAAGCACCGTCTGACGGTCGACTACCTCTCCGGCAGCCAGAACGAACGCGACTACGGCAAGACGTTCTACGAGGACCTGCACAAGGCACTGCGCGCCGCGGGGTACCCCACGAAGGTCGTCGGGGGCGACCTGGTCGGCTGGAAGATCGCCGACGACATGGTGAACGACCCGGATTTCGCCGCCGGCGTGGACATCGTGGGAGCGCACTACCCGTGCGGCTTCCAGAGCCCCATGACCAGCTGCTCGACGTCGTCGAACGCGACCGCCACCGGCAAGACGCTCTGGGCCAGCGAGAGCGGTGCAAGTGACTACGACAGCGGGGGCGCGGCCATCGCCCGGGCCGTCAACCGGGAGTATCTGGACGGGCGCATGACGGCCTTCATCAACTGGCCGATCGTCGCCTCGACGTACCGCAACGAGCCGTACCCCACCGCTGGGCTGATCCACGCCGACGAGCCCTGGTCCGGGTGGTACGACCTGGGCAGGTCGGTGTGGGCGACCGCGCACACCACGCAGGTGACCTCGCCGGGCTGGAAGTTCGTCGACTCGGCCTCCGGGTACCTCGGCGGAAACCGGGCCAACGGCTCCTACGTCACCTACCAGGCACCAGACCACAGCGCCTACAGCGTCGTCGCCGAGACCCTCGACGCCACGGCCCCCCGCGACGTCACCTTCACCATCACCGGCGGCCTCCCCGCATCGGCGAAGGTCCATGTGCGGGCCAGCGACTTCTCCTCGACGGATCCCTCCGACTACTGGGCCGAGCAGCCCGACATCACGCCGAGCGGCGGCTCGTTCACCGCCACCCTGCAGCCGGGGCGCGTCTACTCGTTCACCACGCTGTCCACCACCGGCAAGGGCACCGCGGCCAGTCCGCCGCAGGCACCCCTCGCTCTGCCGTACAGCAACGGCTTCGAGTCCGACACCCCGGGCCACGAGCCGCAGTATCTGGCCCAGCAACAGGGCGCCTTCGAGACCGTCGCCTGCCCCGACGGCCGGTCCGGGCAGTGCGTACGCCAGATGGCACCCACCAAACCGATCGTGTGGGCGCCGGGCACCACGCCCTTCACGCTGGTCGGCAGTCTCGGCTGGACCGACTACACCGTGAGCGTCGACGCCTGTCTCGAACAGGCCGGCGCGGTGCAGGTGATCGGACGGGCCGGCCGGACCACCGGTGACAAGGACAAGATGGCCCGCTACTACCTGCAGGCGGACGACACCGGCGCCTGGTCCATCGTCAAGAACGACACCGACGGCAAGCAGACGACGTTGAAGTCGGGCACCACCACGGCACTCGGCACCAAGAGCTGGCACCGACTGGCCCTCTCGTTCCAGGGATCGACCATCACCGCGAAGATCGACGGCAGTTCGGTCGGCAGTGTCACCGACACCTCGTACTCCGCCGGACTGGCGGGGCTGGGAGTGGCCGGATACCAGACCGAGGACTTCGACAACCTCTCGATCACCTCGATCGGCACCCCGACGGCACCGAACGCCTACGCCGTCGTGAACAAGAAGAGCGGCATGGCGCTGACGGCCGACTCCACGGGCAGGATCGTGCAGTCCCCGTACACGTCCTCCGGCGCGCAGCAGTGGACACTGACCGGCAACCAGGCCGGCTGGCTGACTCTCACCGGCATCGGCTCCGGCAAGGTGCTCGACGTACCCGACGCCGCCACGCGCCAGGGTGTCCAGCTGCAGCAGTGGAGCGCCAACGGCGGCACCCACCAACAGTGGCAGCTGCGGCCTGACGGAGACGGCGCCTACCAGCTCTACGGGCGCAAGGCCGGCCTGGTCGCCGACGTCTCCGGCGGATCGACCACTGACGGGGCACCGGTCGTCCAATGGACCGCCAACGGTGGGGACAACCAGGAATGGACCCTGGTCGCGGCCCCTGTGGACGGCGCCACGTACCAACTGACCAACCGCAACAGCGGACTGGCCATGGAGGTCACCGGCGGGTCCACCTCGGACGGCGGCACCGTCGACCAATGGCCCTACAAGGGGACCCTGTGCACCTATCTCTGCGCGGACAGCAACCAGGACTGGCGTGCGGTGTCGGTCGGCTCGGGGTACTTCGAGCTGGTCAACGAGAAGAGCGGCAAGGCTCTCCGATCGCCGGACGCGGCCAAGGGCACCCGACTCGACCAGGCCACGTACACCGGCGCGAGCGCCCAGCAGTGGAGGTTCGCGTACCGGCCGGGCGGCTACTACGCCCTGATCAACCGCGCGACGGGATACGCGGCCGATGTGACCGGTGCCTCCACCACGCAGGGCGACGCGGTCATCGCCTGGCCCGCGGGTGGCGGGGCCAACCAGCAGTGGCGGCCGGCGCTCACGCCCTGACCGTACTGCCGTGGACCGGCCGCAGTCCGGCGGCCGGTCCTCACATGTGCGGGAAGACGTGGCAGTCGGTTCCTTCTGACAACGCGTGAACCGACCTGCACCGCCGGGCGTGCGGTCGGCTGCCCGCCGGACTCGGGAGACGTGAGGTCCCCGGTCCGGCGGGCGACGTGTGGACAGTGGCCGCCGCGTGCACCCGTAGGCCCGCGTCCGTGAGGAGTTCGCCGTACGGCCCCGCCACGACCCTGCTTTCCGGGGTGCCGTCGGCGCCCGATGACCGAGATCTGCGGTCAGTACATCGAGTCCACCGGAGGCGTGCTGCTTCCGCCCCTCCCGTCGGCGCGACAGGGCAAGGACGGACCTCTCGGTTACTCGATGGCTTGCGAGGAGTCTCTGATGAACTGATGGTGAAGTATCAGCAGTTGAGTCTTGATACACGGTCATACTATTGAATCTTATGATTCACATGTGCATGTCACTCTTTTCCCGTTCCGGCAGTGACCACGTCGGACAAGATCTTCAGGAACTGGAGTGCATCCACCATGCGTCAACCGCTTTCCCGGGCAGCCCTCAAGCGTGCGGTGATAGCCGGCGCTGTCG
>NZ_JBEYVO010000081.1:0-9654 GCF_040644055.1 Streptomyces sp. NPDC047043 | reverse complement strand
CGTAGGGGCTGGGTGGGCAGGGGTGCTCTGGAGGTGTTGGGGTTCCAGGCGGCGCCGACCTCGGTGAGGCGGGTGACGATGTTGGTGTCGAGGCGGCCGTCGCGGTTGGGCGGGCAGTTGAGGATGAAGGAGGTGTACTTGGGTTCGAGGTCGGCGAGGTGGGAGAGGATCGACGCCTTGCTCATCGGGTCCGTCGTGGGTGTGCTGGGGTGCCAGAACCAGCCGTCACTGATCGTCTGCCCCTGCAGTGACGCGTAGGTGTTCCCGGCGGGCGAGGTGACCCCGAGGGGTTCCTCGAAGTAGATGGCGTCACCGAGGAACGGCACCGACAGCGCTCCATGGTCGATCATCACGATGTCCGGCTGGAGGGACAGTACGTGCTCGCGGATGCGCTGGTAGGAGACGGCCTGTTGGCCCATCTGCCAGGCGTAGCCGTCGGTGACGAACATGTCGATGGTGCCGTAGTTGGTGAGGAGTTCGGTGATCTGACCGAGGATGAGGGTGAGGTCGGCGGGTTGGATGGCTTCCTTGGTGCCGACGCCGTGGCGGGTGTCGTAGGCCTCGACGGTGTGGGTGCGGTCCCAGATGGAGAAGTAGAGGCCGATCTTGAGGCCCTTGGCGCGGAACGCCGTGACGTACTGGTCGACGATGTCGTGCGGATAGCCGCTGTGGGTGACGTTCTGGGTGTCGTAGGCGGTGGGCCACAGGGCGAAGCCGTCGTGGTGCTTGGTGGTGAGCACGCCGTAGCTCATCTTCGCGGCGGCCGCGGCGGCGGCCCACTGGGCGCAGTCGACGGCGGTCGGGGCGAACAGTGCGGGGTCCTGGTGCGGGGCCGCCCACTCCTCGTCGGTGAAGGTGCCCAGGTTGAAGTGGTTGAACATGCCGAACCGCAGGTCGACCAGCTTGCTCAGCTTGTCCTGCGGGGTGGCCGCGGCGGCCCGGCTCAGTGCGTCGAGGCCGGGTACGACGGGCAGCGCGGAGGCGGCCACGGCGGCACCCGCGGCGCCCATGAGTCGGCGGCGGGACAGACTTCCGGACACGATTCACTCCCGGTGCATCAGGGGACGGGGGGGGGCTGATGTGACCTATGAATCTCATCCGTGTGTCAGACAGGTCAACCCTCGTGCAGGGATGAATAGTCGCTGGAAACAAAGAGGTTGGCGGAGCAAAACCAGAAATTTCCCCCCAGTGTCTCCCATGGACATCACATGTATGACCTGTACCTCGCTCATTCCCGGCTTGACCGGCAAGCGTTAGCGATAACACTGTGCCCGTGGACCAGCGGAGTCAGCGTCCCGGCAGGGCGCGGAGACCTCACCGGGGAGTGGGGCCGGCCCGGAGAGGGCGGTCGGCATCTTCGACATGGCCAAGGCCGTCGGAGTCTCCCACCGGACCGTGTCCCGTGTGATCAACGGCAGGCCGAGGGTGAACCGGCCACCCGGGAGCAGGTCCTGGAGTGATCGGGGCGCCGGGCTACCGGCCCGACCGGCTGGCCAGGGCGCTGGCCGGGGGAGTGGTGCGTTCGGTGACCGTCCTCACCGCGGACACCATTCTGTTCCGTGCGGGGCGGCCAGAGCGCCGACACGGCCGGCGAGATGCGGTATGCCCAGGCGGCGGTGCAGGTCCGGTTCGCCGACGGAGTACGCGACCTGGAGCCGGTCCTCGCCGGTGCCGAGACGGCGGAACACCCGGACGGCAGCGTCACGCTGGCGCTGCGGTTCGACGACCGGCACTACTCGCTCACCGTGGAGACCCACTACCGCCTGCGCGCGCACTCCGATGTGATGGAACGCCACCTCGTGCTGCGGCACTCCGGCACCGAGGCCGACGGACCGGTCACCGCCGTCAGGGCCGACTCCGCCACCTGGATGCTGCCCGTGCTCGGCGAGTACTGGCTCAGTCAGTCCTACGGACAGTGGTCCGCCGAGACACAGCTCAACCGGACGCCGCTGTCCTGCGGCGAGACGGTCTTCATCAGCCGCCGTGGTACCACCGGTCACCAGGCCAACCCCTGGGCTATGATCGACGACGGGCGGGCCGGCGAGGACCATGGCGCCGTCTGGTCCTGCGCGCTGGCCTGGAGCGGCAGTTGGAAGCTGACCGCACAGCGACTGCCCTTCGGGCGCGGCACCCTGGCGGCCGGGTTCGGGCACGACCCGGTGACGTGGGAACTGCGGGCGGGCGCAGGTCCACCCCGCGCGGGTGATGGGCGCCTGGGCGACCGACACCAATCCGTACCCGGGACGGCGACTGCCCCTGGACTTCCGTTTCCGTGTCGCCATGGCCGGAGTGCTGGGCGGCGGCGACCTCAACCGCTGGGACGAGGGCGAACTGGCGCGGGCGGCGGAGCAGGGGGCCGCCTGCAAGCGTGTACGGCAGCTGGTGCAGCGGGGCGAGCATTACCGGCTGCGGCCCGTCGGTGACGGCGAGCTGAGCGCCGTGCAGTACCTCGCGCCGGACGGTCGCGAGACCGCGGTGATCGTCCTGCTCCGGGCGCGGCGCTTCGGTCACCACGACCGTCCGCTGCCGCTGCGGTCGCTCGATCCGGCCGCCCGCTACCGGGACGCGCTCACCGGTGCCGTCCTGCTCAGCCAGGGACTGCCGTTGCACCTGGACGCCGCGACTACGCCTCCGCGCTCGTCCATCTGGTGCGTGAGCAGGGCTGATTCCGGTCCTGTCACATCGACCGCCGGAAGGGGCGGGGGCTGCCGCGACCTGCGGCCCCCGCCCCTTCCGCAGGTGTGATCCGTCCAGTGGACATCGACATTGATGGGATTGATTCCAGGTTCTGTGGCGAGAGGTCAGTCTTCGAGTCCACTCTGTTACCAGCGGATTTCGAGTTTCTGCGTCAGGGGTATGGACAGCCCGGTCGGGCTCTGTCTATAAAGACATCCCATCTATCGGGGAAACAGTCACCCGCCGGATCAGTGCGAGGAACAATGACGAGACTCAGAACTGCTCTCTTCTCCGCGGTATCGGCCTGCTCGGCTCTGGCCCTGCTCAGCGCCTGCAGCTCCAGCTCCGACTCCGGGTCGACGACGAGCGACAAGCCGCTGGTGGGCGTCGACTACCCGCGCTCCGACACCGACTTCTGGAACTCGTACATCAAGTACACGCCGGAGTATGCCAAGGAGCTCGGTCTCTCCCTGAAGACCACCAACTCGCAGAACGACGTCGCCAAGCTGACGTCGAACGCGCAGACGTTCATCAGTCAGGGCGTCAAGGGCATCGCGATGGCCCCGCAGGACACCGCCGCCATCGCGCCGACCCTGGCGCAGCTGGAGGCGAAGAAGATCCCCGTCGTCACCGTCGACACCCGCCCCGACAGCGGCAAGGTGTTCATGGTGGTGCGCGCGGACAACCGGGCCTACGGCGAGAAGGCCTGCCAGTACCTCGGTACCAAGCTCGGCGGCAAGGGCAAGGTCGTGATGCTCCAGGGCGGCCTGGACTCCATCAACGGCCGTGACCGCACCGAGGCGTTCAACGAGTGCATGAAGAAGAACTATCCGGACATCAAGGTGTTCGGTGAGGCCACCAACTGGGACGGCGCCGTCGCCGCGCAGAAGCTCCAGACGGACCTGACCGCCAACCCGGACATCAAGGGCGTCTACATGCAGTCCAGCTTCGCCCTGGCCGGCACCCTCCAGGTCCTCAAGCAGAAGGGCCTGCTGGTCGACCCCTCGGACAAGAAGCACGTGTACGTCGTCTCCAACGACGGCATCCCCGAGGAGCTCAAGTCCATAGCCGAGGGCAAGATCGACGCCACCGTCTCGCAGCCTGCCGACCTCTACGCCAAGTACGCCCTCTACTACCTGAAGGCCGCGATCGACGGGAAGACCTTCAAGCCGGGCAAGACCGACCACGACAGCACCATCATCCAGGTCCGTGAGGGTCTGCTGGAGGACCAGCTGTCCGCGCCGCTGGTCACCGCCGACGGCGGTACCTACGGCGGTGTGCCCAGCGTGAAGAGCGACGACAAGTCGCTGTGGGGCAACAACCTCGATTGATGGTCCGTCGGAAAAGCCAACAGCTCACGATTTCAAGGCGGTTGAGATGAGCGACGGGGAGCGAGCAGTCACCCCCGCGCCCGCCCCGGCTGACGACGGGCGGGCCCCCGCAGCCCCGCCCGTCGTCGAGGCGACGGGCATTGTCAAACGATTCGGTCCGACGGTGGCCCTGCGCGACGCCCGGATCACCGTCCGGCCGGGCGAGACCCACGCCCTGGTCGGCCGTAACGGAGCAGGCAAGTCGACCCTGGTGTCCGTCCTGACCGGTCTGCAGGCCCCGGACGAGGGCACGGTCACCTTCGGGGGCGAGCCGGCCCCCCGGCTCGCCGACCGGGACGCCTGGCGGCAGCGCGTGGCCTGCGTCTATCAGAAGTCGACGATCATCCCCACACTGACCGTGGCAGAGAACCTCTTCCTCAACCGCCATCAGAGCGGGCGCAGCCGCCTGATCAGCTGGCAGGCAATGCGCAGCCGGGCCCAGGACCTGCTGTCGACCTGGTCGGTGAACGTCTCCCCGCAGACCATGGCCGGCGATCTGAGCGTGGAACAGCGGCAGTTCGTCGAAATCGCTCGGGCACTGTCCTTCGGGGCCCGGTTCATCATCCTCGACGAGCCGACGGCCCAGCTCGACGCCGCCGCGATCAACCGGCTCTTCGACCGGATCCGCGACCTGCAACGGCAGGGCGTCACCTTCCTGTTCATCAGCCACCACCTCCAGGAGATCTACGAGATCTGCGACATGGTGACGGTGTTCCGCGACGCCCGGCACATCGTGACCGCCCCGGTCGCCGCGCTGCCGCGGACCGAACTGGTCGCCGCCATGACCGGTGAGGCCGCCGTGTCCGACCGTCCGGAGCGGGCGGGCGGTCCCGACACCACCGCCGGGGCCGCCCTGAACGTGCGCGCCCTGGGCAGCGAGGGCGTGTTCGAGGACATCAGCTTCACCGTGGGCGCCGGTGAGATCGTGGGGCTCGCGGGCGCCGCGGGCAGCGGTCGTACGGAGGTCGCCGAGACCGTCGTAGGACTGCGGGCCGCCGGGTCAGGCGAGCTGGAGATCGCTGGGAACCGGCCCCGGCCGGGCAGTGTCCCGGCCGCGCTCGCCGCCGGCGCCGGGTTCGTCCCGCAGGACCGGCACCACCAGGGCTTCGTCCCCGACATGTCGATCGCGGACAACGCCACCCTGTCGGTGCCCGGCCGTATCGCGCAGCGCGGTCTGCTGAGCAGGGCCCGCCGGGACCGGCTCGCCGGGGACATGATCGAGAAGCTGGCGATCAAGACGCCCGGACCGGAACTCCCCGTCTCCTCACTGTCCGGGGGCAACCAGCAGAAGGTCGTCATGGCGCGCGCCCTCGCCGACGACCCCCGGCTGCTGGTCCTGATCAACCCGACGGCGGGCGTGGACGTGCGGTCCAAGGAGTTTCTCCTCGGCAAGGTCGAGGAGACCGCGGACGCCGGCACCGGAGTGCTCATCGCCTCCGACGAACTCGACGACCTGCGCATGTGCGACCGGGTCCTGGTGATGTTCCAGGGCCGGATGACGACAGAGATCGCCCGCGGCTGGCACGACCACGACCTCGTCGCCGCGATGGAAGGAGTGGACCTCGATGCCTGAAACCGCCCTCGCGGAGACCCCCGCGCCCGAGACGGGGGAACAGCCCGGGCGGCGCGCGCTGCTCGGTGGACGCGTCCCCCTCGCCCGGCTGCGCGACCTCGCCCTGGTCCCCGCCATCGTCGTGATCGCGATCGTCGGCCAGATCGTCAACCCGATCTTCCTGCAGACGGACAACCTGATCAACGTCCTGCAGACCATGTCCGAGATCGCCCTGCTGGTCCTCGCCCAGACGATGATCCTGATCGTCAAGAAGATGGACCTGTCGCTGGAGTCGACGATGGGCCTCGCGCCCGGCGTCGCGGCCTGGCTGGTGGTGCCCACCGGCGCCGGACACGGCCTCGGCCTGCTCCCCGGTGCCTGGGCGATCCCCGTCACGCTTGCGGTGGGCGTACTGATCGGTGTGGTCAACGCGCTGCTGATCATCCGGTTCGGCCTCAACGGCTTCATCGTCACCCTCGGCATGCTGATCGTCCTGCGCGGCATCCTCACCGGCATCTCGGGCGGGCAGACCTTCTTCCAGCTGCCCGAGTCGATGCTCTACCTCGGCACCGCCGAATGGTTCGGCATGCCCGCCTCCATCTGGGTCTGCCTGGTGCTGTTCGCCGTCGCGATCGTCGTCCTCGGCTGGACCAGCTTCGGCCGCTCCCTGTACGCCATCGGCGGCAACGTCGACGCCGCGAAGGCGGCCGGTATCCGTACCGACCGGGTGCTGGCCATCGTCATCGTCACGGGGAGCCTGCTCGCCGCCCTCGCCGGACTGCTGCTCTCCGGACGGCTGGCCTCGGTCGCCTCCGCGCAGGGCAACGGCTACATCTTCACCGTCTTCGCCGCCGCCGTCATCGGCGGGATCAGCCTCAACGGTGGCAAGGGCACGATGTTCGGGGCCTTCACCGGCATCCTGCTGCTCTTCATGATCCAGAACGTGCTCACCCTGGCGGGCGTCCCCGCCCAGTGGATCGGAGCCCTCAACGGCCTGATCATCCTGGTCGCCCTCTGCATCTCCCGTATCACGGGCGGCAAGGTCCAGGACTGACCGACCGGCAACGGCGCCGGAACGCCTATCACCGCTCAGTACTGCCCGTCGCGAAGGGCCGAGTGCCCGACCGACCCTCACAGGAGTTCTCACCATGACGCCTGCCGTGCCCTCATCCGCCCGCATCACCGCCCTGGACGTGCTCGACGTGCGCTTCCCGACGTCCGAGCACCTGGACGGGTCCGACGCGATGAACCCCGAGCCCGACTACTCGGCCGCCTACGTGGTCCTGCGCACCGACGCCGGCGACGGACTGGAGGGCCACGCCCTGGCGTTCACCACCGGCCGCGGCAACGACGCCCAGGCCGCCGCCATCGCCACCCTCGCCCCGCACGTGGTGGGCCTGTCGGTCGAGGAGGTCTGCGGCGACCTGGGCGCCTTCGCCCGCTCTCTCGTCCACGACCCCCAACTGCGCTGGCTGGGACCGGAGAAGGGCGCCATCCACATGGCGACCGGAGCCGTCGTCAACGCCGCCTGGGACCTGGCCGCCAAGCGGGCCGGCAAGCCCGTGTGGCGGTTCCTGGCCGAGATGACGCCCGAGGAGCTGGTGGCCCAGGTCGACTTCCGCTGGCTGTCCGACGCCCTCACCCCCGAGGACGCCCTGGACATCCTGCGCCGCGCCGAACCCGGACGCGGGGAGCGCATCGCCCACCTGCTGGAACACGGCTATCCCGCCTACACCACCACCCCCGGCTGGCTCGGCTACTCCGACGAGAAGCTGTCCCGCCTCGCCCGCGAGGCCGTCGCCGACGGCTTCACCCAGATCAAGCTGAAGGTCGGCGCCGATCTGGAGGACGACATCCGGCGCATGCGCACCGCCCGCGAGACCGTCGGCGCGGACATCCGCATCGCCGTGGACGCCAACCAGAGATGGGACGTCCAGCCCGCCATCGACTGGATGCGCGCGTTGGCCCCCTACGACCCGTACTGGATCGAGGAGCCCACCTCCCCGGACGACATCCTCGGCCACGCGGAGGTCCGCAAGGCCCTCGCTCCCATCAAGGTCGCCACCGGCGAGCACATCGCCAACCGGGTGGTCTTCAAGCAGCTGTTGCAGGCCGGCGCGGTGGACATCGTGCAGATCGACTCCGCCCGGGTCGGCGGCGTCAACGAGAACATCGCGATCCTGCTGCTCGCCGCCAAGTTCGGCGTCCCGGTCTGCCCGCACGCCGGCGGCGTCGGCCTGTGCGAGATGGTCCAGCACCTGTCGATGTTCGACTACGTCGCGGTCACCGGGACCACCGAGGACCGGGTCATCGAGTACGTCGACCATCTCCACGAGCACTTCGTCGACCCCGTCCGCATCGCCCACGGCAACTACCTGGCGCCCGAACTCCCGGGCCTGAGCGCCCAGATGCACCAGGCGTCCCTCAAGGAGTACACCTACCCCGACGGCCCGGTCTGGTCCGCCCGTGTCTGAGCCGCTGCCCCTGGTCGACGCCCACCACCATCTGTGGGACCTCGACCTCCGACCCCAGCCCTGGCTCGACGAGCCCGGACACGAGCCGATCCGCCGTTCGTTCGGCCTCGCCGACCTGCGCGCGGAGGCCACCCGGCCGATCGCGGGCCGCCGGCTGACGGGCACGGTGGTCGTCCAGTGCGTGACATCGTTGCCCGAGACCCGTGAACTGCTCGCCCTGGCCGACGAGGACCCGCTCGTCGCCGCCGTCGTCGGCTGGGCGGACCTGGCCTCCCCGACGATCGAAGACGTACTCGACGAGCTGCGGGACGGGCCCGGCGGTGGTCACCTGCGGGCCCTGCGCCACCTCGTGCAGGGCGAGCCGGACCCTGCGTGGCTGCAACAGCCGTCCGTGGAGCGGGGGTTGCGCGCGGTCCAGGAACGCGGCCTCGGTTACGACGTGCTGATCCGCGGTCACCAGTTCCCGCAGGCGATCCGCCTGGCCGAGCGGTTCCCCGGACTGGAGCTGGTCCTCGACCACGCGGGAAAGCCGGACCTCGTCACCGGTGAACTGAAGGACTGGGCACGGCAGGTGGGAGAACTGGCCGGCCACCCGCAGGTGCGGTGCAAGGTCTCGGGGCTGGTCACCGAGGCCGACCACGACACGTGGACGCTCGACGACATCCGGCCGGCGTGGGACGTACTGCTGTCGGCCTTCGGCCCGGACCGGCTGATGTTCGGCTCGGACTGGCCGGTCTGCGACCTCGCCGGCGGCTGGAACCGCTGGGCGGGGACGGTCGAGGAACTTCTCCACGACTGCTCCGCAAGCGAGACCGAGGCGGTACTCGCAGGTACGGCCGCCTCCTTCTACTGCCTTCCCGCACACCGGACCGAGGGGACGGCCGCGTGCTCCTGACCGAACTGCTGCACCCCGGCATCCTCGAAGCCCTCGCCGGCGCCGGCCACGGCGCCCGTGTCCTGCTAGCCGACGGTCACTACCCGGCGAGCACCGCCACCGGCGAGCGCGCCAGGACCGTGCATCTCAACCTCGCCCCCGGGCTCCTCGACGTCACCAGCGTCCTCGACGTTCTGTTGCGTGCGCTGCCCGTCGAGTCGGCCCATGTGATGGTGCCGCCGGAGGGCGAACCCGAGCCGCCCGCGATCGCGGAGTACCGCTCCCGGCTCGCGCCCGTACCGGTCGAGACGCTCGGCCGCTTCGCGTTCTACGACGCCGCCCGCTCGCCCGACCTGGCGCTGGCGATCGTCACCGCCGACACCCGTACCTACGCCAACCTGCTGCTGACCATCGGCGTCCGCGCGGAAGGGACCCTGACTTCACGATGACTCTCGCTGTTCGTTATGTCTCCGCTCGTGTGTTGGACACGACGGCGGTGGAGGAGGCGCCGCCGGGCCGGGGGGAGGTGGTGCTGGCTCCGGCGTTTGTGGGGATCTGTGGGACGGATCTGCACATCTTCCACGGGGACATGGACGCGCGGGTGGGTGCGCCCGCGGTGTTGGGGCATGAGATGGCGGGCCGGATCGTGGCGGTCGGGGAGGGCGTGGAGGGCTGGCAGCCGGGCGATGCGGTGACGGTGATGCCCTT
>NZ_JBEYVO010000080.1:0-10351 GCF_040644055.1 Streptomyces sp. NPDC047043 | reverse complement strand
ACCTCGCCGGCGCCACCGTCTTCCTCGCCTCCGACGCCGCCGCCTACGTCCACGGCACCATCCTGCCCGTCGACGGCGGATGGCTCGGCCGATGACCACACCCCTCACATCACTCCTGGCCGGTACCAGAGTCCTGCCGGTGCTGACCGTTCCCTCCGCCATGACAGCCACCCCGCTCGCCGCCGCGCTCGCCGAGGGCGGGGCCCGGTGCGCCGAGGTCACGTTCCGCACCGATGCCGCCGAGCAGGTCGTGAAGGCGATGGCGGCGCACGGCGGGCTGACCGTCGGCGCCGGCACGGTCCTCACCGCCGAGCAGGCGGAACGCGCGGTCGCGGCCGGTGCCCGATTCGTCGTCTCACCCGGGTTCGACGAGGAAGTCGTCGCGAAATGCCGGGAGTTGGAGGTGCCCGTCGTCCCGGGTGTCGCCACCGCGACCGAGCTGATGCGGGCCCTGCGGGCCGGGCTCGACACGGTGAAGCTGTTCCCGGCCGAACCGCTCGGCGGTCCGGACACCCTTCGGGCCCTCGCCGCGCCGTTCCCGCAGGCGCGGTTCGTGCCGACCGGCGGCATCGGCGTCGACCGGCTGGCCGACTATCTCGCCGAGCCCTCGGTCCTCGCCGTGGGCGGCAGCTGGCTGGCTCCCGTCGCCCTCCTGGAGCGCGGCGACTACGCGGAGATCCTGCGGCTGACCGCGCAGGCGGTCGAGAGGAGCACGCCGTGACCGACGTGGTGGCCCTCGGAGAGGTGATGCTCCGGTTCGACCCGGGTGAGGGCCGGATCCGCACCGCCCGCTCCTTCCAGGTGTGGGAGGGCGGCGGCGAGTACAACGTCGTCCGGGGACTGCGCCGCTGCTTCGGGCGCAGTACGGCCGTCGTGACCGCGCTGGCCGACAACGCGGTGGGCCGGCTGGTCGAGGACCTGATCCTGCAGGGCGGCGTCGGCACGTCCCTGGTCCGCTGGGTTCCCGGGGACGGCATCGGCCGTACCGCGCGCAACGGCCTGAACTTCGTGGAACGCGGCTTCGGCATCCGTGGCGCCCTGGGCGTCAGCGACCGGGCGAACACGGCGGTGTCCCAGCTGCGGAAGGGGGACGTCGACTGGGACGCCGTCTTCTCCGCGGGGGTGCGCTGGTTCCACACCGGGGGGATCTTCGCCGGGCTGTCCGACACCACCGTGGACGTCGCCGACGAGGCCATGGCGGCGGCCCGACGGCATGGGGTGACCGTGTCGTACGACCCCAACTACCGCCCCAGCGTGTGGGAGGGCCGGGGCGGCGCCGACCGGGCCCGTGAGGTCGATCTACGGCTTGCCCGGCACGCCGACGTCGTCGTGGGCGCCCTGGGCCTCGCGGGGAGTCATCCGGGGGCGGTGCGCGTCGGCGCGGACGAACTCCCCGACGCGCTCGCGGAGGTGTCCGGACTCCTCCCGCGGGCCGGGGTGTTGGCGACGACCCTGCGCGCGGTGCCCTCGGCGGGGGTGAACGACTGGTCCGCCGCCGCATGGTCGCCCGGTACCGGTTTCCTCACCGGCCCCCTGATGCCGGGCCTGCACGTCCTGGACCGCATCGGCTCCGGCGACGGATTCGCCGCCGGACTGATCCACGGTCTGCTCGCAGGGGAGAGCCTGGAGCGTGCCCTCGCCTACGGCACCGCGCACGGCGCCCTCACCATGACCACGCCCGGCGACGTCTCCATGGCCTCACTCGCCGAGGTGGAGGCGCTGATGGCCGGAGGCTCCGCGGCCGTCCGACGCTGAGCCGGGCACCGAACCACCCGAACCCTGGAGTAACCCTTGCAGCGCAGGAAGATCACGAGCACCCGGGTCGAGCTCACCGAACTCGGGTTCGGCGCCTCGGTCATCGGCAACCTGTACCGGGTCACCCCGGCCGAGGACGCGGCGTCGGCGGTCGAGGCCGCCTGGCATGCCGGTGTCCGTTACTTCGACACCGCGCCGCACTACGGCCTGGGACTGTCGGAGGCGCGACTGGGCGCGGCCCTGCGCCACCGTCCGCGGGACGAGTACGTCGTATCGTCCAAGGTCGGCCGCCTGCTGGTGCCCAACGAGAGCCCCAGGGGCGTCGACAGCGAGGGTTTCGTCGTCCGCGACGACCTGCGCCGGCAGTGGGACTTCAGCCGCGACGGCGTCCTGCGCTCCATCGAGGCCACCCTGGAGCGGACCGGCCTCGACCGGCTGGACGTGGTCTATCTGCACGATCCCGACGAGCACTGGAGGCAGGCCGCCGATGACGCCATGCCCGCCCTCGCGGACCTCCGCGACCAGGGGGTGATCGGCGCGATCGGCGCCGGTATGAACCAGTCGGCCATGCTCGCGCGCTTTCTGCGCGAGACCGCAGCCGACGTCGTCATGCTCGCCGGCCGCTACACCCTCCTCGACCAGTCCGCCCTCGACGACGTCCTGCCCGCCGCACACGAACACGGCAGGAGCGTCGTCGCGGTCGGCGTCTTCAACTCCGGACTCCTCGCCCGGGACCGCCCCGCCGAGGGCATGAAGTACGACTACCAGGACGCCCCGACGCACCTGGTCACGCGGGCACAGCGCATCGCGGAGGTGTGCGAGGAGCACGGGACGAGCCTCCCCGCCGCCGCGCTGACCTTCCCGTTCACCCACCCCAGTATCATCAACGTCACCCTCGGCATGCGGAATCCGGAACAGGTCATGCGAAACGTCGAGCTCCACCGGCGACGCGTCCCCACGGGGCTCTGGGACGATCTTCGGGCTCAGGGACTCATCAGGCCGGATGTGCCCGCGTAGCAGGCTCAGGGAAGGAGTTCGCCATGTCTCTCACCGACAGGGCAATCGAGCAGATCCGGGAACTGATCCGGACCGGAGCGCTGCCACCGGGCTCCAAACTGCCGCCCGAGCAGGAGCTGTCCGCGCAGCTCGGGCTGTCCCGCAACCTCGCCCGGGAAGCCGTCAAAGCGCTCGCCGTGGCCCGTGTG
This sequence comes from Streptomyces sp. NPDC047043, assembly GCF_040644055.1. Classification (NCBI taxonomy): domain Bacteria; kingdom Bacillati; phylum Actinomycetota; class Actinomycetes; order Kitasatosporales; family Streptomycetaceae; genus Streptomyces; species Streptomyces sp. NPDC047043. The sequence continues at coordinate 7,391 of NZ_JBEYVO010000080.1, read as the reverse complement.
CTGGAGGTCCGGCGGGGCGACGGCACCTATGTCACCAGCCTCCAGCCGAGCCTGCTCCTTGAAGGGCTCGGGGGAGCGGTCGAGCTGATGCAGAGCGACAAGGGCGCGCTGCTGGACCTCATGGAGGTACGGCGGCTGCTCGAACCCCTCGCCACCGCCCTCGCCGCCACCCGGATCACCGAGGACGGTCTGGCCGAGGTCAAACGCCACCTCGACGCCATGCGGGAGGCCCGTGAGGATGTCGAGCGGCTGAACTCCCACGACGCGGCCTTCCACCGGGCCGTCGTCTCCGCCACGGGCAACGAATCGCTGCTCACCCTCCTCGAAGGCATCTCCGGCCGCACTCTCCGCGCCCGTATCTGGCGCGGCCTGGTCGACGACCAGGCCGCGGGGCGGACCCTCGCCGAGCACGAGGCGATCTACGCGGCCCTTTCAGCACGTGACTTCGCCCTCAGCCAGGCGGCGGCACTCCTGCACGTCAGCAACACCGAGGAGTGGCTGCGCGAGCACCTACGAACGGCAGCTTCCCTGGGAGACCACCCGGGCAGTGCCGAGGACGGAGCCGACCTCAAGGCATCCTGAACGGCGCGGCAGGCGAGGCCCGCTGTCGGCGGCGGACGGCCCGGTGCCGACCACGCGGCTGCTACGGGGACCCTTGAAACCCGAGTGGAACTTGACTTTAGATGGGGGGCCGCCATCGGGTGGTACCCCGCGACACGCGTCTGACCGGCCCGCGGCCGCACCATCGGGACGATGCGGCCCGGCCCAGAGCCGAGGAACCCCAAGTGAACACAGCCCCCCCCGCCACCCCGCTGCCGCCTGGGCCTCCCCGGGCCTGCTGGCCACCGGTCGACTGGCCACGCACGCGCTGGACCACCCGGACCGGGTGAGCCTGGACGGAACCTGGGAGTTCCAGTTGCTGCCGCACCCCGACGCGGCACCGGGGGAGTCCTGGGACACCATCGACGTCCCTGGGGCCTGGACCCTGCAGGACAAGGGTGACCTCCCGCACTACACCAACATCGTGAGTGCCTGTTCCTGAGGCCGACATGACAGAGCTGCGGTGTGATTGGTCGGTGAACGGTTCGTTGGATCTGGCCGCCTGGCCGCCTGGCCGCCTGGCCGCCTGGCCGTGGGCGGACGGCGGCGAGCCGGCTTCCCACGATGGTGGGAAGCCGGCTCGCCGGGTGGTGCTTCAGTTGGTTTTGGCGTGGGCCGGTCGGTGGGAGCGCAGGATGAGTGCTGCCAGGGCGGCGGCCAGCAGTGTGAATGCTGCGGTGGTCAGGAATGCGGCGCGGGCGCCGGGGACGAACTGGCCGGGGACGGCTCCGGCGGCGTAGACCGAGACGACGACGGCGAGTCCGATGGCGCCGCCCAGCTGCTGGACCGTCTGGAGCAGGCCGGAGGCCGATCCGGCGTGCTGCGGTGCGACCCCGCCCATCACCAGGGAGGCGGCCGGCATGAAGGTCAGTCCGGCCGAGACGCCGTTGAGCAGCAGGGGGCCGAGGACCGCGCTGGCGTAGCCGCTGGTCGTGTCGATGTTGCTGAGCCAGACGTAGCTGGCGGTCAGGCCCAGGGTGCCGGTGATCAGCAGCGGCTTCTGTCCGAAGCGGGCCACCAGCTTGGGGGCGGTGCGTGCCATGGCGAAGATGCCCAGCGTCATCGGCAAGAACGCGGCACCGGCGGCGATGGGGCCGAAGTGCAGCACACGCTGGACGTACTGCACGACCAGGAAGAACGTGGCGATCTGGGAGCCGAAGACCAGGGTGGTGACGGCGAGAGCGCTCAGGCGGCGTCGGTCGCGCAGCAGGGCGGGCACCAGCATCGGGTTGGTGACCCGGCGTTCGGTGACGGCCAGTGCGGCCAGGAGCACGGCGCCGGCTGTGAGAGAGCCGATGGTCTGTGCGGAGGTCCAGCCGTGCTCGGGTGCGCCGGTCAGTGCCCAGACGATGGCGACGGCCGCGCCGGTGGCGCTCAGTGCGCCGATGAGGTCGAAGCGGCCGGGGTTGCGCGGGGTTTCGGCGACGAAGCGCGGGGCGAGGGCGAGTACGGCGATGCCGATGGGGACGTTGATGAACAGCGTCCAGCGCCAGGAGCCGACTTCGGTGACCACGCCGCCCAGGAGGAGACCGAGGGTGCTGCCGCCGATGCCGACGGCGGCGAACAGGGCCAGGGCCCGGTTGCGTGCCGCGTCGTCGCGGGCGCTCGTGGTGACCAGGGCGAGCACGCCGGGTGCGGCGAGGGCCGCTCCAATGCCCTGTGCCGCGCGGGCGGCGATCAGCAGGGCGGCGCTCTGGGCGAAGCCGCCGATCAGGGAGGAGGCGGTGAAGATGCTCAGGCCGATGAGGAAGACGCGCAGCCGGCCGTAGGTGTCTCCGAGCCGGCCGCCCATCAGCATCAGGCCGCCGAAGGCGAGGGTGTAGGCGTTGACGATCCAGGACAGGGCGGACGGGCCAAGGCCAAGGCCGAGACCGGTGCCGATGCTGGGCAGGGCCACGTTGACGATGGTGCCGTCGAGGGTGAGCATCAGCTGCCCGACCAGCACGATCATGATGCCGAACGCCGCGCGGCGGCTGCCCCGTTGCGGCGTGGCAGGCGATTGGGCGGACGGAGTCGGCGGTAGGGCGGCAGGGATGCGCTGCGTTGTGGACATGGCGGGGTTCCTGTTCTGGCCTTCGGGGGCCGACAGAGTGTGAGCGGTGTGCGGGGCGGCGCTCGCGCCTGGCCCCGACGGAGAGGGGTGATCGCGGGCGCCTGCGCGCCCGGCGGGCCCGGTTGCCGGGCGCGCGTGCCACGGCGTGGCTGCTCAGACCTGGGCCATGCCGCCGTCGGCGAAGAGTTCGACGCCGGTGATGAAGCTGGAGGCGTCGCTGGAGAGGAAGGCCACGGCCTTGCCCATCTCGCGGGGGTCGGCGATCCGGCCGGTGGGGTTGCCTTCGCCCATCTTCTGGACCGCGGCCGGGACGGCGTCGGCGCCCTGCGCCATCGCCAGGGCGCGTCGCAGGGACTCGGTGTCCACGGCGCCGGGGCTGAGGACGTTCATGCGGATACCGGTGCCCTTGATGTCCTGGATCCAGGACCGGACGAAGGCGCGCACCGCGGCCTTGGCGCCGCCGTACAGGCCCATGCCGGCCGGGGGCTGGATGGAGGCGGTCGAGCCGATGATGACGACCGTGCCGCCGGCCGGCAGCAGCGGGATCGCCGGCTGGACGGTGAACAGGACGCCCTTGGCGTTGACGTTGAAGGTCCGCTCGAACTGCTCCTCGGTGATCTCGCCGAGTGGGGCGTGCGCGCCGATGCCGGCGTTGGCCACGACCGCATCGAGACGTCCGTGCCGCGCGATGACCTCCTGGTACACCGCCTCCATGTCCGCGAGCCGGGTGACATCGGCGACGATGCCCGAACAGTTCGCCCCGACCGTGGCGACCGCCTCGTCCAGGGGCTTTTGCTGCAGGTCGGTGATGACCACACGGGCGCCCTGGTCCACGAACTCCTGGGCGATCCCCAGGCCGACGCCGGACGCGCCACCGGTAACCACGGCGACCTTGCCTTCAAGCGGGAGACTCATCGTTTTCTCCTTGCGATTGGGTGCGCCCGCACCCTGCGGACGGCGGCGGGATGTGCTCTACACTCGGAAGTGGAGGCGTCGCCGCTTCCATGACTATAAGCGGGGTTGCCTCCACTTAGCAAGATGTGGAGGCACCTCCACTTAATTTCGATGAGGAAGGGACCCTCCGTGACCACAGACACCGGCCGACCGCTGCGGGCCGACGCGCGGCGCAACCGGGAGAAGATCCTCTCCGCAGCCGTACGCGTCTTCGCCGAAGAAGGGCTGGAGGCGCACCTTGAGCGCATCGCCAAGGAGGCGGGCGTGGGCTCGGGCACTCTCTACCGGAACTTCCCCACCCGTGAGGCGCTGATCGAGGCCGCCTACCGCAACGAACTGAGCCGGCTGTGCGAGGCCGCTTCCGAACTCCTAGCGGCCATGCCGCCACGCGAGGCGCTCCGCGCCTGGATGGGGCGCTTCATCGACTACGCCACCGCGAAACTGGGGATGGCCGAGGCCCTCCGCGCCGTCGTCGACTCCGGCGTCAACCCCTACGACCACAGCCGCGAGCTGATCATGACCGCCCTCACCTCGCTCATGGACGCCGCGACCGCCGCCGGGACCATACGCTCGGACGTCAGCCCGGCCGTCATGTTCGCCGCCCTCACCGGCGTCGCCCTCGCCTCAGGAAAGCCCGAGGAGCGCGAGCAGGCCGAACGCCTCCTCGACCTCACCCTCGACGGACTCAAGTACGGCACGGCGGACTGATGCCACCCCGGATGTGCCGACCGGCTCGCCTCCGTCCGAGCCCGCGACCGGGCCGGCGCTGACCGCCGGTCGTTTGCGGCTGGCGGTCAGGGTTCTCACCGGCAGCAGTCCGATCTGGGGCAGCGACTCGTTGAACGACCATCAGGGTCACGGGAGTTCATGGCCGCCGAGGGTGTCTGCTTCGTACGGTGAAGCGCATGGGCGGTGACAGGGTGCCCCGGCTGCGGTTGGTCGTCATTGCGGCCGACGAGGGCGGGCCGCGTTTGTGTCGTGGATGCGGTGATCCGTTGATGCCATCGGCGAAGGCGACGGCGGTGTTCTGTTCGTCGGCCTGCCGGTCGAGGAGCTGGCGCCGGGCGCGGCGGACGAGGGCACGGACCGAAGCGGTGACGGCCGGCGTGAGGGCCGAGTGCCCGCAGTGCGGGGCGCAGTGGACGGTCGGGGTCGACCGCCTCGTCTCGGCGGTCTACTGCTCTCCCGCCTGCCGCAAACGGGCCTGGCACGCGCGGCGCGCTCGGGCAGGCGGGGAGTGAGCCCGCACGCCGCCGGACCGTGGGGCCGCTTCGGGCGCCGGGTCCGTACGCTCTTCCCGCCGAGGGCGAGGCGGTCGGATCGTGCGAAGTGGAGGGTTTCCAGGGCGAGTTGACGGCACGGGTCAGGTGTCGTCCCCGGGGGCTCGTGGGGGTGGTGTCCGGATGACCGGGATGGTCGGCAGCGTGACCCGGCAGCGCTACGACGAGCTCGTGGAACTGGGCCGGGGCTGGGTCGCGGAGATGAGTGCCGTCCAGTGGCGGCTGGGGGACGCGGCCGGGGAGATCGAGCCGATGCGCGCCCACGGCGGCGTGAACCCGCCGGGGAGCGAGGAGTTGTTCACCGTCAGCGAGGCCCTGCGGATGTTCGCCGAGGACGTCGGCCTCGCCTACACGACGGTGCGGGACTACCGGTGGGTGGCCTCGCGCTGGCCCAAGGAGCACCGCCGCGCGGACGTCTCGCACACGATCCACAAGATCCTCGCGTCGATCCCGGACGAGAAGGAGAGGTTCGAGGCGGTCGCCAGCCCTCCGGCCCATCCGCGCGGGGGGCCTGCGCGGTGGACGCACGACAGCGCGAAGCGGATCGTGGGCTGGAAGGTCGACACCCCCGAGAGCGTCCAGGAGAAGGTGGACGCGATCCACGACCTGGCCGCCGACGACCAGGTCGCGGTGAAGGTGACGACGGACTTCCTGCGCCGGCCCGCGGTCGCCTCGAAGGCGATGGCCGACGACACCGCCCGGCACGCCGTGAACGAGGCGCAGTTCGACCGCTTCCGCCAGGAGGCCGCGTTCGTGCAGGACGAGGCGGCGCCGCTGCCCCAGCTGGCGCGGATGGAGCACAACGTCCAGTTCATGGACCTGGTCGCGGCCTGCACGCAGTTCGTCGTCACCGCCGGCAGGATCGTGCCGAACCTGCGCGGGACACCGTTCGACGACGCCGAACGCGAGACGGTCCTGCATGGCCTGTCCAGGGTGCGGGCGTCGGCCGACTGGATCGAGAACGCGGTCACCCGCGGCGAGGTCGACCTCGACGAGCAGCTCGCAAAGCTGCTGAAGGGCTCGGGCGAGTAGCCGTGGGGCGGGGCGTTCCCGCTCACGTCCACGCCGAAGCCATCCTGTCCGCCCTCCTGGAGGCCCGCCCCGCCGGCCTGACCGTTGTCCAGCTCATGGCGGCCACCGAGCGCACCCGCGCGCAGGTCCACACCGGCCTCGGTCATCTGCGCAAGGTCGCCGCCGCGAAGGGCCTGCCGCCGATCACCTGGGACAGGACCTGGGGCTACCGGATGCTGGACGACGCGCCGGAGATCTGGATCGGCTACGAGCGGGCGTTCTTCGAGTCCACCCACCACCGGATCGTCAACTTCATCGAGGGCATCCTCCTGGCGCACCGGAAGAACAAGCCCGACGACCCCTACATCCGCACGGTCATGGCGCAGATGGGCGCGATCGAGTCGACCCTGCACCTCCTTGCCAACCTGGAGTGACCTCATCCGAGGAAGGCGACGGGCCGCGACCGCCCCACAGTTGGCTCCCAGCACAGGCCGCGGCCCGCCACCCCCGTCATGTCCCTGGACTTGCCCCGCTACCGCTACCCGTCCGACACCAGCGACCTGGAATGGGCTCTCCTGGAACGGTTGTTGCCGGTTCCCGCTTGCCGGACCGCCAGGGGCGGTGCCCCGGAGAAGTGGCCCCGTCGGCGCGTCGTCGACGCGATCCGCTACATCACCGACAACGGCGCGAAGTGGCGGGCGCTGCCCGCCGACTTCGGCATCCCCTGGCGCACCGTGTTCGGCTACTTCGCCCGCTGGGCGAAGGCCGGCGTCCTGAGGCACGTCCTCGACCATCTCCGCCGACGACTGCGAATCCTGCGACGGCGGTGTCCCTGGCCGGTCCGCGTGATCGTCGACTCCCAGTCCGTCAAGGGCGCCGAGACCGTCTCGAAGGCGACTCGCGGCTACGACGCGAATAAGCACATAAACGGGAGGAAGCGCCATCTCCTGGTCGATCAGGACGGCCTCTTGGTCGATCTACTCGTCACGCCAGCCGACGTCACGGACCGGGACGCGGCCCGCATCCTCCTCACCCGCCTGCACACTGAGCATCCCGAGATCGTGCTCGTCTGGGCCGACAACGGCTACGGCGGCGAGGAGTTCGCCACCTGGGCACAGGGCACCCTCGGCATCACCGTCAAGGTCGTCTCCCGCCCCAAGGACGCCAAAGGTTTCGTCCTGTTGCCGAAACGCTGGGTGGTCGAGCGGTCGAATTCGTGGACGATGCGGGCCCGCCGCAACGCGAGGGACTACGAGCGCCTCATGTCCCACGCCGAGGCCCACATCCAGTGGGCGTTCATCACCCTCATGAGCCGCCGCCTCACCCGCCGAAACCGCCGCGTCGAGGCCGTCCCGGCCCCTCTCGCGACAGCAGCCTGACGATCTACAACTGCCGTGGGGGGGGGGGGGGCTGGACGACCCACCCCACCGCCAACCACAACAAAAAAAAAACAAACAACCCCCCCAACCACCAGAAGATGATTTTATAACACC
>NZ_JBEYVO010000079.1:0-10998 GCF_040644055.1 Streptomyces sp. NPDC047043 | reverse complement strand
TCGGAAAGGTCGCTGGGGTACGGCTTCCGCTGGCTCACGTCCCAGAGGGATCATGGGTGTGACGGAAGATCAGGTTCCGCTGATCATTGGGCGGTTCCGTGCCATCTCTACGTCAGACGTACTTCGAGTATCGAAGCTGAGCGAAACGGGCGGGCGGGTCTGGAAGTCTGGAAGTGGTGAAGCGTATTGATCTGTTGAAAGGCCTCAAACTGGCACAGCGGCAGAACTCACATACCGGCATGAGGCATACCTGAACGCCCACTGAGATCACGGGCCAGGCGTAGGTGGAGGGGCAGCCCCCGGCCCAGGGTGCCGGGGCCGCCCGAGCCCTGCCGTCCTGTCAACGCAAGGGACTACGACGCTAGGGCCCAGCAGCCGGCTTCGCTCTTCCTGCGCAGCGTACGGGGGAGCCGTGACGAAGGCCCGCCCCCAACCGGCCGGTCAGCAGCACAGTGGCGGTGAACGCAGCATGGAGGAACTCCCGACAGCCACTGCTGGTCATCAGGTTGAACAAGGGCGTCTCCGCGGGCGTCATGGACGTCCAGGCCGCCGCCCAGCAGCTCCGCACCGAGTTCGAGTGGCTCGTCCGCCGCCTGGTCCTGTACGCCCTGCCGGGCCTCGTCGACAAGTCCGTCCGCGGCCTGTCCATACTCTTCCTGCGTGCGTGCCACGAATACCTCGGCGCCGAGTCCCGCCGCCCGGCCGGGCGCAGCCAGTTCGCCCGCCTCGCGAGGTGACGTGACGCGCCCAGAGCTGCGGATTCGCGTCACGTCACCTCACCGCGTATCCTCCCCCGACTCACGACGCCGCGCGCTGATCTTCGCGGCGGCGACCGTGAATCCGCCGGAGATGACGGCCCCGATGATGGCGCCGAAGAAGGCGTACATGTCTCCCCCTTACTTGACGGGCGCCGAGTCGCGCCCAGGGCAAGCACAACACGTCGACAGAGGCCCGTCGATAGGTAAAAACTGCTGGCCAGAGGGGTGCGTCTAGTCGTGACGGCGTCCGCCGCGCAGCAGCCGCAATCACAGAATCTGCGGCCGTTTCCGCGTAGAAATCCTGCGGGAAACGCTGCAGCCGGGAGCGCCGACGAGACGAGCACCCACAATGCGCTCATCCCATGGGCGCCAGGGCCTACCACTTTCTGCGGCCGATCCCTGGCATCTTTCCCCGCCCGCTTCTGGAAGGTCTTGCTAGAGGAACCTGGTCCCCGGCTGCGCCGGGGTACGCAATCGGTACGAGAAGAGATCCCCCGCGTTTTCCCGCGTCCTGGAACAACGTGCGACGCAAGCCGTCCCCGCTCGTACGGTCCGCGGACATGGTTCCGACACCGCACTGGCCCGCACCCGGATTGCCGACCTCGCGCCTCGCACCCGGAACATCGTCGACTCAGGGCCTGTACACCCAGGCCGCCGTTCCCGCGCCGGTTCCCTCTCCCTGTAGCGTCCAGGCTCCGGTCAGGTGCTGTGACGCCGCCCTGCTCACCCGGACGACCCCGGCTCGACCGGACCAAGGTCCTCGCGGAGACGAACGAACCGCACAGTGCGATGCCGGGTGGTCCCCACCTCGACCTCAGCGAGCAGTGGCGTAACGACCCTGTGGCCCCCGCCAGGCAGCGCCTCCCGGAGGCCTGCGGCGAGCGCCCGCCCAACGGCGGTGCGCTGCCTGCTGTCCAGCTGCGCTGTCTGGGCGAGGGTGCCGTCCGGGAGCCGGATGACGAGGTAGGCGGGGCGGGCGGGGGAGCCTGCGATCGCCACGATCTCCGTGTCCACGGTGTCGACATGCTTTGTCTTCAGCCAGCGGGTGCGGCCCGGAGCGTAAGAGCTGCCCAGGCCCTTGGCGACCACGCCTTCTAGGCCATGGGGCCGGAGCTCCTCGTACCAGGTCAAGGCCTCCGTGCGGCTGGTGGTGGCGGGCACCGGCTGGATCACACTGGGCGGTGGCCGTAACAACTCGCCGAGCCGGTCCAGGCGTTCCTGCAGCGGACGGGGGCGCAGATCGGTGCCGGTAATGGCGAGGCAGTCGAAGACCACGTACACGATCGGTGGCCAGCGCCGGCGGTCGCAGCCGCGACGGCGGGCCAGCGCGGTGAAGTCGAGGCGGTCACCCACCACGGCGCACAGCTCTCCGTCCAGGACCGTTCCGACCGGCAGCTCGTGCAGCTCGTCCAGGACCTCCGGGGCCATCGCGCCGAGGTCGCCTCCCTGCCGGGGTGTACAGGACGGGACGGTGTTCTTCGAGGACGCCGGCGACGGCTCGCCATCCGTCGGCCTTGACCTCATAGCGGGTCTGGGTGCCCGGCCAATGGTCCTCGGCAGGAAGATCCCGCGCGGTGACGGGGCGGACGACATCGATGGGCGGGCGTACGGGGACATCCTCGCGGGCCATGGCCTTCAGCGCACCGGACGAGCGCTCCGCACCGGGTGTGACGCGCGGGGAGCAGAAGCAAGGTCCACCGGTTGGCCGTGCCCAGCCGGACCGGTCGCGAGTGTCGTCGCCGTAGCGGCTGGTCGGACAGGATGGCCCGTGGGGACATGGGGTACCGGTAAGAACGCTGTCACCAGCCGCAACCGGCGGGCCTTACGTGCGGCGACGAGCAGCGGGGTCGCGTTCCACGACGCGATGCCGTGCTGCTTGGCGTCCTGGATGAGGGTCTGTGAGTCGTAGAACCCCATGGGGAGATGCGCCATAATCCCCGCCAGCATGGCGTGCGGAAAGTGGTATTTCGCCCAGGCGCTGGCATAAATGATGCCCGCCATCGACTGGGCGTGCGCCTTTTCTTCGCGATCCGCATGTCTCATGAGACATCGATCCACGGCGCCAACGTACCCCCTCCTCAGCCTTTGATGGTCGACTGCAAGGCGCGACGAGCGGCGGGATGAGACAGTGGATCACAAACGAAATCCATCACGAGTCATATCCGATCGGGTGATTCTTCGGCGTTCGGGCTCAGCGCAGGACACTCATGTGCTTGCGAGCCGCGATCTGGGCGATCAGCCACTTGGGGTTGGTTGACAGCAGCCTCTAAACGGTCCCATGAGAGGCTCCTGGCGGCAGCGGGGAAGGCGGGGCTATGACCGGTGAAAGCGTGTCGGCTATGGGCGGTGGGGTCGCTGACAAGCTGGGCAATCGCTATGAAGGCTGGTGGACGATCTGGCGCGGCGTAGTTCCGGTCCTTCGCGGCCACTACGACGCCATCCAGGTCGAGGTCCCAGGGCCCCCTGGCGAGGCAGCGGAGTTTCGTCTCTACGGTCATCAGCCGTCACGGCCGGACCAGGTACATCAGTGCAAGCGCAGCCGTGCCTCTTCGTGGACGCTCACAGCCCTTCGGTCAGAGGGCCTGCTGGACCCGTTCGAGCGCCACTTGAGGCAAGGAACCGAGGTGGTGTTCGCCTCGGGCAAGTCATGCACTTTGGAGAACTTGTCGGACAAAGCCCGTCGCCTCTCTCTGGAAGGTTGGACGGCCTCCTTCACAGGAACCGAAAAAGCAGACGTAGACACCCTCATTGACGCATGGGAAGCGGACCATTCCGGGGTGCACAGTCTACTTCGAGGCTTCACCTTCCATTTGATCAACGATCACCCACTCAAGGATGCCGCAATAGGCTCCTTGGAGACACAGGTAACCGGGGACCCGAAGAATGCCCTGCTATTCCTCGGTGATCTCCTCCTCGAGCACGTATCGACTCGGCTGACAGCTCAGTTCCTGTGGTCGGCCTTGCAAGATGAGGGATACAGACCTCGCGATGGGTACGACCACTCCTCTGTTGTAACCGTGCGAGAAGTCAGTGAGCGCTACATCGAAGGTGTACGCAGGCGAAGGCCACAAGCCCTTCCTCTGATCGTCCGTCCTGAGGTCGAGCAACTCATCAGCACTTTGAAGGATCCGGCCGGAGGACCCGGTGTAGTTGTAGCCGGCGCCCCTGGCGCCGGAAAATCCACCGCTCTGGCCGAGGCGTGCGCGCGACTGGCAGCGGACGGCGTAGTTGTCGGGGCACTCCGTCTCGATGTGACGGACGCATCGCATACGGCACGTCAATTGGGAGCACAGGATGCAGTCGGCTTCGGTGCCTCTCCATCCGCGGTTCTGGAGCGAGCGGCTGCCGGTGAGCCAAGTGTCCTGGTGATTGACCAACTGGACGCGCTGTCCCGTTTCAGTGGCCAGGGTGAGCCTGCCCTTGGCGGGGTCCGGGAAGTACTCGAGATGGCACGGGCCAGCGGAGACATGCGACTGCTCGTCGCTTGCCGTCGCTACGACCTGGCCAACGACCGCCAACTCAAAGGGTTGTTGGGCGACTTCACGGTGATTGACCTCGGTCCTCTCACCGATGAGCATGTCCGCGAAGCTCTGATGGGGTTGGGAGTCGATCCCGCTGGACTGTCCGTCAGACAGCGTAAGTTGCTGAGCAGTCCGTTCGCTCTGCGCTTGCTTGCAGAGATGGTCTCCGATCCTGGCAGCGATGGGCGAGCAGCGTTCGACATCGCGCATGCCACGACACTCACGCAGTTGCTTGATGCCTTTGACGGTGAAATGCGTCGACGGCTCAATGAGCGTCTTGGCGTCGATAATTACGCCCGGGGTATCTCGGCGTTCGCCCGCCGTCTCAGTGGCACCGGATCCATCTCCATTCCTCGCAATGTCATCGGTGAACCCGGCCAGGACACACTGGACGCACTCATCGGGGAAGGTGTCCTGGTCGAGGATCGTGGCCGAGTACGTTTCTTCCACGAGGAGTACTTCGACTACGCATTCGCGAGGCAGCACATCCAAGCCAACGGTTCAGCCATGAGTCTGATTCAGGGCGCATCCCAGGACTTGTTGTGCCGACGCCTGGTTCGCGCCGTCCTTTCCCTGGAACGCGAGCTCGACCTGGACCAATACAGAGAAGATCTCGAAGCCATACTCACGCATGCGACGGATTACCGATCTCACATCCGCGCAACCGTGCTGACATGGCTGAAGTCTCTTGCCCCAGTGGAGCCTTATGAGTTCGAGCATGTCACGAACCTTGCTCTCAACTCTGCCGACCCTCTCACTCGAAATGCTATGCCTGTTCTGGTGAGCTCTGGGTTCGTCCCCCACCTGCTGGCCCATGGGCTGGTGGACAGCATCACTGCCGGCTTCGACCGGGATGCCGATCGGTCTGGGGCCCCAACCAAGGCATTGACCGGGTTCACTCCGGACCAAACCCGGTGGATGCTGACGGAATCAGCGCGGGTCTCACCGGAAGAGATCAGTGCGGGCCTGGTGTCTCTGGCACGCGACCCGAGCATCGCGGTGCCGTGGGCACGCATGCTCTTGTGGACGGTTTTTCTCGCTGGTTCAACCGCAGGTCAAGCCACCGTAGATTTGTACTGCGCGACCGCGACGACGGTCGGGAACAGCTATGCAGCCATGCCGGAGACCGCAGCGGGCGAAATTACCTCTGAACAGACCGTACTGGGCACCGCTATTGCCGTACTGTTCGGCTCGGATGGATTTCATGCTCTCAGTACCCTTGCCGGGCGTACCATGGCGCCAGTCGCGACCGCTCTGCGTACCTGGCTTGAAACCCGGGCGCAGGTAGCGAGGGCTTCAGGCGCTCGGAACGCTTTCGACCATTCGATCTTTCCACCCCGAGAGGGAACAGGACTGCGGATCTTCCAGCGTGCCGCCGAGCGTGATCCAGTCGCGTTCCTGGAGAATCTGACCCAACCACTGCTCGCAGAATTCGACGAAATCGACTTCGAGGTGCGGTGGCGTCCTACAGGAACTCCGGATAACAACGGCCCAGGGCTACGAGACAGAGGTATCGGCACGGTCGTCGGAATGTCTCCTGATCTGGAAGGGGAGGTGGTCGAGGGATTGCGGACGGCACTGCGCCTGGCTGCCGCCGAGCATCCGACCGAGGGAGCGCTCTACCTTGAGCAGTGCACTTCGACCGATCTCCTTTTGGCTCATCAACTCGCGGCCTCAGCCTTCAGCCAGTGCGCGCCGGAGCTGTACCCGGCTGCTCTGGCTTGGGCTTCACGAGACGATGTACGTGGCCTTCCTCTGAACTCCACGGCTGCCTGGGCGTGGGGTGAGGTTCTAGCCCATCTCTCGGACGCAAGTGCAGAGTCGGTCCGAGAAAGCGCAGTGGCTCTCGCCATTGAGCCCTATGCGTCGCTGGATCTTGATGCCACCTCGGCAACTAGCTCCAGTTCAGGCGCCACTGCCGCAAGCAGAAATCAGCAACTGGCTCTTGAGCAGCTCGTGGTGCTCTCCCTCATCGAACGGCGGATCGGTGCCCGGCTTGAACAATCGGCGCAGGAACAGCTCACTCGGCTGACGGAGTTGTTCGGCCCCGCACCCACGGCCTCCGACGCCTGGGTGCACCAACTCCGCGGAGAAGACTCCGAATCCGAACCGGGGCCGCTGACCGATGATCAATGGATCGAGGTGATCGAAAACTACGGCCATTCCCCGGTCCAACTGGGAACTTTGGAGTCGGCGGCGCGTTCTGAGCCGGCACGGTTTGCGCGACTCGTGACGGCTTGTATCGGTCCTCAGCACGATCACCAGTGCACGCTCGCTGTCCTCCGCGGGATTGGCAGTGCTCTCGATCTGCCTGCTGACGGGATACTCAGTGCGATCGTCGACGTGGTCGCAACCGTGTCGGACTGGCGAGTCGAAGCCTTCAATCGGCCACTGTGCTCACTACTGGACAAGCTTGCGGGTGCTCAATTGCCTGAGCGGGTACTCGCCTGGGTCGTCGCCGTGGCTACGACTGCGGTCGACCCGAGCCAGAGATCGGCGCCCGATCCGGGCGAGGAGCACGCCAATGTGGGTCTGAATTCTGACCGAGGCGCTGCGGCTTTCTGCATTGCACAACTGCTTGGCCCCGGAGAGCACAGAGCGGAGCGGTTGGAGGCACTCCTGCCCGCCATCCGGAGTCTCGTAGTTGATGACGCAGACGAGGTCCGCATCTGGTGTCCAGTGATCCTGGCCCGCGTCCATTTGTCGGATCAGGATGCTGTCTCTGAATTGAGCCGAAGCTGGCTCAGCCTGGCCGATGACGCCCAGTTCGTCGCCCCCTACCTTGACCGGCTCGCCTGGCAACTCCTCCACAGCAATGCGGATTTGGGACTTACCCTTGTGCAACGAATGCTGGAGGCCGACTCACCGGATGCCCGCCGCCGTGGCGGTGCGCTCGTTGCGATGGCCGCCTTCCTGGGCATCGGCTCCTTGGAACCGGAACGGAGACCACACCCGCAAGATGTGTTCGAACAGAGCCTCCGTGATGCGGCCTCACGCAGCGGAGTAGCCGAAGCACTGGCCGTGCATGTCGAGGATCTACCTCAGGTATCCCACGCCCCGGATACCGAGGTGAGCGCGGATGAGGGGCTACTCGTCCGCCTACTCGATGATGAAGATCAAGCTGTGCGCAAAGCAGCGATCGGGTTCGTGCGCCATATAAACGGATCGCCGATCAGGCGCGAGCGGCTCCTGACGGCCCTGGTACCGACATTGGCGTTCGCAGATTTCCCGCAGGAGGTCTTTCACGCACTCGACCAAGCAGGGGCAGAGTTGCCGGTTGCTGCGAGTCTGTCCCTGTGCGAAACCTGGCTGAGCGCTGGCAATCGGACTGTGGGAGACATCAGCACACGCGACTCCGCGATCGCCTTTGCGGTAGCCGATGTTGCTCTCTCCCTCTATGCCAGTACTCGTGCAGGGAACTCGGAGCGTGAGCGCACTCTGAATCTCCTGGACTCCTTGGTCGAGGCCGGCGCGATCGACATCGACAGGAAGACCGACGAGTGGGCAAGCCAGTGATGTGACTCAGGGGCGAAGACCTCGTGATCGCTCTCGGCATGTGTTCAGCACTGTCGGCATCCCAGAGCCGGTCACGCCAGTCCCGCCGTGCTGGCGGGTCGCACCGCATTGGGCCCGAAGCGGGCCCGAGCTCTGTCGGCTGCGGCCTCGATCCGGCGTGTCTTGTCGTCGCTGGTACCGAAGGTGAGCTGTCGAGTGGCTGAGTTCGCATCGAACAGACCGTCCGCCCGCAGGGTGATGCCTCGGACCCTGGCTCGCTGCAGGCCGAGGGTGGCGTACAACGCGTAGGCGGCGAGGCGCAGTTGTGGGCTGTGCGCGGTGGGCTCCGGCAAGGTGCGATTACGGGTGCTCGTCGAGTGATCGG
Organism: Streptomyces sp. NPDC047043; assembly: GCF_040644055.1. Taxonomy (NCBI): domain Bacteria; kingdom Bacillati; phylum Actinomycetota; class Actinomycetes; order Kitasatosporales; family Streptomycetaceae; genus Streptomyces; species Streptomyces sp. NPDC047043. The sequence continues at coordinate 2,839 of NZ_JBEYVO010000079.1, read as the reverse complement.
CGTATCTGACGGTCAAGCTCAGAGATCGGCAGACCTGCTGTTCGCTGCGGAGTTGGGTGCCAAGGCGTTCGACCAGGTGTGACAGGACACGGCGCTGCTGGTCGGGATTGAGTTCGTCTCGCCCGAAACGGTGCTCTGCGCAGAGGGAACGAGGCGGGGCGCCAGGTGTGACGCGGGTGGGGTCTATACCGGCCGCCCGCTGGCGTAGCTGCCGCCCGGCGGCCGCGCCCAGGATGCGTTGAAGTGTGGACAGCGGGGTGACCGCAATCGTGTCGAGAGTGTTCAGACCGTAGGAGGCCAAGGTTCGTACTGTCGCCGGCCCTACCCCTGGCAGAGCTGCCGCCGACAGGCCTGCCAGGAAGGCGACGATGTCCTGAGGAGTGTCAGGGATCGTGCGGATTACGCCAGGTGCTCCACGGTTGGCGGCCAGCTGCGCGAGCAGCGGATTGGGGGCGACGCCGATCGTGCAGTCAGCGTCGAAGCTTGCGGCGGCGCGCATGCGGATCAGGGCCGCCAGCTCGGTGGCGTCGCGATCAAAGTACCGCGTGCTCCCTGACACGTCGGCGAATGCCGCGTCGGGCGGTAGTCCCTGCACGACTGGGGTGATCTCGCCGAGTATTCCCAGAAGATGACGAAACGTTTCTTCGCGACATGAACCGAAATGGATGTAGAGAATCATCGTGGTCACCCGGCGCTTCCAGGGCTGGAGTGATGGAAGGTTCTTCCGTTGACGACCGGGGCACCGGGGGGTTTCAGGTCGGCCCAGGGGTGCAGTTCGTAGCCGGTGGGCTGGGTAATGGTCCGGTGCGTGGCGGTCGGGCCGGTTGCGGCCGCCGGACGGGCGAGGCGGTCGGCGACGGCGGTTGGGCCTCCGTCGCGATACAGGTCGATGAGTTCGGCCAGGTCCCAGGCGGCAGTGCCGGTGATGCTGGAGGCGCGCGGCGGACGCCGGGCCACCGTCCCGCGCACCAGCAACAGGCTGCTGTGGAAGACCGTGTGGGCGCAACGTGCGTGGCTGTCCTCGAAGAATGCCAGGTCGGACAGGCCGCTGGGATCGTCAAGGGTGGCGAAGATGACGCGCTTGCCGGAGCGGATCGGCGGGGTCTGGGTGGCAACCTTGATTCCGGCGACCAGAACAGGGGTGCCATGCCGCAGGTGCGGCAGGTCGGCAGCGGGGGTCGCGCCGATGTCGGTCAGCAAGGATCGGTGATCCTCCAACAGGTGCCGGGAGATGTCCATGCCGAGTACGTCGAGTTCCGCGGCGAGTTGCTCGGAGGTGCTCATGACCGGCAGTCCCGCCGTAGTGCCGCCTTCCCTCGGCGTGTCGAGGTCGTTGCCCATAGGGAGTTGTCCCGAGGTGGAGCCATGCCCTCGGCTGGATCGGTGAAGCTCGGCGATCTGCAGCAGCAACTCGCGCCGAGGTCCGAAGGCATCCATCGCCCCGACCTGGGCGAGGCGTTCGGCCAGTGGCCGGCTGGGGCGGGCGCGCTGCCAGAAGTCGCCCAGTGAGGTGTAGGGCTGCGCGCCGGTGATGCGCTCGGCCTCGGCCTCGGTGATGCCGCGCACTTGGGACAGACCGATCCGGACTCCCCATTTACCAGACACCAGTTCGATTGTGTGTGCGGACTGGGAGCGGTTGATGTCGGGCAGCAGGAGGGGCACTCCATGCCGACGGGCGTCCGCGGCCAGGACTCGCTTGTGGTACATCCCCGGGTCATGGGTGAGCAGTCCGGCCAGCAAGGCTGCCATCCGGTGGGCCTTGAGCCAGCTGGACTGGTACGCAGGCTGCGCGAAAGCCGCTGCATGCGCCTTCGCGAAGCCGAAACTTCCGAAGCTTTCCAGAATCTCCCACACCTCCCGGATGACCTGCGCCTGGTAGCCGCGGACGCGGGCCTCAGCAGCGAACCAGGCCCGCATGCGGCCGCGTCGGTCCGGTTCGGACAGTGCGCGGCGGGCCTCGTCGGCCATTCCGCGGTCGCAGCCGGTCATCGTCGTCATGATCGCGATGACCTGTTCGTGGAAGACGACCTGCCCTTTGGTCTCCTCCAGGATCGACTTCAGGTGCGGATGCGGATAGCGGGCCTGCGTTCGGCCGTCGCGGGCCTCGATCATTGGGCTCACCATGTTCGCTGCCACCGGGCCCGGCCGGAACAGGCTGATGTCGATGATCAGGTCGAGGAACGACCGTGGCCGCAGATTTCTAACCAGCTCGCGTTGGCCTGGGCTTTCGAGCTGGAACGTGCCCAAGGTGTCACCGGATGTGATCAGGTCGTAGGTTGCCGGATCGTCTGGCGGCACCTGCGCCGGATCGTCCAGGTCGAGGTGCTCGCCGGTGACCCGTTCGATCTCGGCGACCGCGTGTGCGAGCGCCGACTGCATCCGTACCCCGATGATGTCGATCTTCGGGTGGCCGGTGTCCTCGATGTCCTCCTTGTCGAACTGGGCCATGGCGATGCCCTCGACGGTGGTCGGCACCACGGGGGTGCGCGCCAGTAGACCGGCGTTGGACACCAGGAGCCCGCACGGGTGCATCGCGGCCTCGTTCGGCAGGCCGTCCATCATCTCCACCAGTTCCCACAACCGGCCGTGGTCCTCACCGGCGACTTCTCGGAGCTCGGGCAGTTCGGTCAGTGCCGCCCGTGCGTCCCGGGCCCGGATGTGAGGAAACGCCTTGGCGAGCTGGGCGGCCTGATCAGGATCCATGCCCCGCGCCCGCGCCACATCCTCGATCGCCCCGCGCACCCATGCCGCTGGTCCTCCAGATCGACGGCAAGGGTGTGGTGATGCGGCCCGAAGCACTGCGCGAGGCCACCCGCCGGGCCGCGGCCAAGAGCGCGGC
>NZ_JBEYVO010000078.1:0-14252 GCF_040644055.1 Streptomyces sp. NPDC047043 | reverse complement strand
ACCCCGCCCCCCCCCCCTCCCCCCTCCTCCGGCCCGGCCTCCTGTGGGCCCCCCCCCCCCGCCCCGCCCTCCAAACACACCACCGCCCCGGCCCCCGAAGGAGGCCGGACCAGGGGGCGCTCACGGATACGGGGTGGTGCGCCCGACTCCCCTCCTGAGCCGGGCGCACCACCCCGTACGGCGACCGTCGGTCAGCGTGGAGGCCGGGCGGCGGCGAACACCGAAGCCGGATCCCCGTCGCTGCCCGACGCTCGCCGAAGGCCTCGACGGTCAGGCCTTCGCCGCTTCCCGGAAGGCGTAGTGCATGGCGCTCGCGCCCTCGGCGATCCAGGCCTCGAAGCCCTTCTGGTCCATGGTGCTGTAGTCGGGCGCGTCGAGGACCTGCTGCGAGCCGAAGGCCTGACCCACCTTCACCAGGGCGGCACCGGCGGCGGGTCGCTCGATGTCGTAGGCGGCGAGCGCCTCGTCGAGGGTGTCGGAAGCCCCGACCAGACGGGCCAGCGCCAGCGCGTCCGTGATTCCCTTGACGCCTCCGCTGGCCGTGTGCGGACGGGCGATGCTGCCGGCGTCGCCCGCCAGACAGGCCGTGCCGTTCACGTAGTGCGGCAGCTCCAGGTCCCAGATGCCCTGCATGGCCGGGTCGGGGGTGTTCAGGATGATGTCGCGGTGCCACGGGGGAAGGTACCTCTCGGCTGCCGAGCGCAGGTACTCCTGCATGGCGTCCGGCATCTTCTCGCCCGCGCTGACGGCCTGGAGGCTCGTGACCCGGCCCTCGTCGTCGTACTCGGCGCCGAGCACATCCAGCGGGGCGTTGCCGTCGTACCAGGCCCAGTTGAGCCGGCGCAGTCCCTTCGCGTGCTCGCCCTTGTGGCCGGGGACCAGGTAGATCGCCGTGCCACCGTTCTTGGTGCCGATGCTCTGGAAGCTGTCCTCCACCGGAGAGATGTCGGAGATCCGGGCCTCGTCCACGACACCGCGCCAGACCGGGTACCCGCTGTACGTGGGCCGTGCGTCCGGGAACAGGTCGGACCGGACGCGGGATCGGTAGCCGTCCGCGCCGACGACGAGATCGAACTCCTCGACGGCGCCCGAGGGGAGGTGGACCGCGGAACTCCGCTCGCCCGGGACCACCTTCGACACGGTCGTGCCCCGACGGATGTCCACGTCCTGGGCCCGGGAGGAGATCTGGCGGTAGACCAGACCCCAGTGCTGCATCTCGACGATCATGGGCTGGGTGCCGACGACCCTGCCCAGCGGCAGGTCCCCGGAGTTGACGGAGAACACCCGACGGACCGAGCTGCGCAGCCCGCGCGCCTCGGGGTCGAACAGCCCGAGTTCCGTGAGCTCGTCGAGGAAGGTGTGCGGAAGGCCGAGGCCCGCACCCCGTTCGTCCAATGTCCCCGTGGATCGTTCGAACACGGTCACGGCGTGTCCCTGGCGCTGCAGCAGGACCGCCGCGGTCATGCCGACGAGCGAGCCGCCTACTATTCCCACACGAAGCTGGTTCTTCACGAGAAACTTCCTTGTCCCTGAGTGAATGCCGGCGCGGTCCTGCGTGCCCGGACCCACGCGGTCCCGGCGGGACCGCACCGCCGGCGTCGGTGCGGTCCGTGTCTGGTGCTCCGGCCGTCAGCGACGGCCGGCCGCTAGTCGATCGGAGGCCGCGCGTACTCCTCCGAGAACTCGGTGAAGTAGCGCCTTGCCACTTCCTCGACCGGACCCAGCTGCGTGGGGTCCTTGCGCATGATCTCGGCCATCTCCCGGAACAGGCCGACGTACAGGCTCGGCGAGAAGGTGCAGAACATCACGGCCTCCTCGTCGAAGGGGTTGTGGAAGCCGTGCGGTGCCCCGGGCGGGACCATGATGAAAGTGCCCGGGCCGACGATCCGCGTCTCCTTCTCGACGCTGAACTCCACCCGGCCGGACAGGACGTAGAAGCCCTCGTCGTGCTTCTGGTGCCGGTGCTGGAGTCCCGAGTTGCGGCCCTTCTGCACGGTCGCGATGCCCACGGCCAGCCTTCCGGCGGTGGTGTCACCCGCCTCCAGCAGCTTCATCTGCAGCGTGCCGTCCAGAGTGATCTCGCCGTCTCCGGCCTCGATGAGCGAGACCCGCTTCTGGATCTCCTCCGGGTCCCACACCAGCGGCCGTACCGTGGTGGGCTCGTGTTCGGAGGACTGGGGTGTGGTGGTCATGTGTGATTACCTCCATGGTGTGCGTAAGAGACGTGCTCGGCGCGGACACGGTCCACGCCGGGTCCGATCGGCTCCGTCCCGCAGCGCGGACGCACCGTGGCCCGTCTCCTGCATCAGGCGGCCGGACCAGCCTGGTCACCTGCCTGTCGGCACCAGCTGCGCCGGTGCCGACCACGTGCTCGCGGTGACCAGGGGTGTGGGGGGAAACGATCTCGACCTCAGGTCTGCTTCTGCTTCCGGACGGGCGCGGCGACTCGGGCCCCCGTTGCCCGGGAGGGCAGGCCCCGACGACGAGTCGCCCGGAAGCCGGTAGGTCGTACGACCAGCCAACCCCTGCGAGGGCCGCCCTGTCCAAGTCCCATTCGGTGGGGCCGATACCGTCCCGGTATGGGCCTGACGCGCGGTCCGTGGCTCCTTCCAGAGCCGGGACAAGGCGTACGGGCTCGCTCAGTCAGTCCGGGACCGGGTCAGTCAGTCCAGGACCGTCAGGGCCTTGGCCGGGCACCGGCGGGCGCCCTTTCTGGCCGCCGCCTCCAGCTCCGGCGGGATCTCGGGCAGGATCACCTCGACCACCTGGTCCGGGAGGTCGTAGACGTCGGGGGCGACGGCCACGCAGTTGCCGTAGGCCATACAGGCGGACTGGTCGGCTTCGATCTTCATGAGGTCACCTCTGCCTCTTGCTCTTGACTTCCTGGGGGACCCGCGTCAGGTCGGAGCGGGTCGGGGCGGCCCGGCGCAGCGCCAGGATCTCCTTGGGCACATCGATGCCGACGTACGCGACAGTCTCGTCGCGCCGGTGGTAGCGGTACAGGCGGGGGTCGCCGCTCCCGCCCCCGGCGGCCGTGCCGCCGACGGCCGACGGAACCTCGACCACCTCGTCCGCCCCGGCCGGATCGCCGAGGACCTCGATCCGGAGCCCGAACTGGTCCGACCATACGTAGGGCAGTGCTCTGTAGGGCTCGGCCTTCTCGCGGCCCGCCAGCAGGTTGGCGGCGGCGAGCTCGCCCTGCTGGGACGCGTCGGTCCAGTGCTCGACGCGGCGCCCGACCGAGCCGTCGGCGTCCACCACGCGTACCACGTCCCCGGCGCCGACGATGTCGTCACCCGCGAACAGGGTGGGTTCGCACAGCAGTCCGTGGTCGATCCGGAGCGAGGAGCCTTCCAGCCACTCGACGCGGGGCAGCGAACCGATGCTGACCAGGACCTCGTCGAACGTGAGGACGTTCCCGTCGGCGGTGTGCACCTCGACCCGGGAGCCGGGGGCGTCGCGCGGCACCAGCCTGGTCACCTCGACGCCGGTCCGCAGGTCGATCCCGTAGGCGGCCTGCAGTTTCGCCAGGCCCTCCGCCACGTCCGGGCCGAGCACCTCGGCCATCGGCCCGGCCCCCCGTTCGAGCACCGTGACCTCCAGGCCCAGACCGCTCGCGCCGTAGGCGACCTCGGAGCCGATGAAGCCTCCACCGATCACGCCCAGGCTCCGGGACCCGCGCAGCGCCGTGCGCAGCCGGAGGGCGTCGTCGCGGGAGCGCAGCGTGTGCACGCCAGGGGCCGGCACGGGCGTCCCCGGAAGTGTCCGCGCACCGGCTCCGGTGGCGATGACCAGCCCGTCGTAGGCGACGATCTCGCCGTCGGCGAGACGCACCTCGTGGGCGGACACGTCGAGCCCCACGGCTCTGCTCCCGAGCCGGACGTCGACCTCGAGTTCGTCCCACTCCTCCTGGTCGAGCAGGGCGATCTGCTGGACCGGCCAGTTCTCCGTGAGCATCCGCTTCGACAACGGCGGCCGGTCGTAGGGGAGATGCGGCTCCTCGCCCACGAGCACGATCCGCCCGGTGTGACCTTCTTCGCGCAGGGCCTGTACGGCTCGGACGCCGGCCAGCGAGGCGCCGACCACCACCACCTGCTCGGGCACCCTCACCACACCCATGGCAGCAGGCCGATCGGGATGATGGCTCCGGTGACCGCGGGCAGACCGATGACACCTTCGACGGCCGCCGCCACCGTGTCCGGGTCCAGCACCACGCCGCCCAGGTTGCGCGCGGCCCGAGCGCTGTCGGTGCCGGTCCCGGTGGCTCTCGCCTCGACCAGCATCCCCGTCTCGGTGGCGCCGGGCACTACCACGTTGACCCGGATGCCGCGCGGCGCCAGCTCGGTGGCGAGGGTGCGTGACCAGCTCACGAGCGCGGCCTTGGTCGCCCCGTAGGCGCCGAGGCTCGGCTTTCCGAACGCCGCCCCGGAGGCGACATTGACGATGGAGGCGTGGTCGTCGCGCAACCGCTGCGCGGCGGCCCTCACCAACGACGCCGACCCCACGACGTTCACCTCGAAGGTGCGCCGCCAGTCGTCGTCGGAGACCTGGGTGGCCGGACCGGTCGGACGGATGGCCGCCGCGTTGACGAGCACGTCCAGCGGACCACTCACCCGGTCCAGGGCCGCCCCGGCGGTGTCCGGGTCGGCGATGTCACCCGCCACACGGTGCTGGGCCTTTCCGGACGTGGCTTCCGGGAAGGACCTGTCGACGGCGACCACCTCGTAGCCGGCGGCGGTCAGACGGGTCGCCACGGCGGCCCCGATGCCGGAGCCGGCACCCGTGACGATCGCGGTGCGTCGGATCTCAGCCATGGTTCACCTCGGTCTGGTGGCGCGTGCCGGCCGGCTTCATCAGGGACTCCCAGCTCTCGCCCTGGACCACGCGGGCCCAACGGGCGTAGAAGTTGCGCGCGTTCTCCTCGGTCGACCAGTGGGTCGACTCCAGCGCCCCCTCCACGGAGGCGGGCCGGGTCATGCCCAGGCCCTGGGCGTAGTTGTAGGGCAGCTCGCTCGCGCGGGTGCCGCGGCTGGCCTGTGTGGCGTAGTCCCAGTTCTCCAGGTCGTCCTGCTCGGTCAGCCCGCCCGGGCCGGAGTAGCGCAGGTAGTAGTGGCGCAGCCACTCGCGGGCGTCGTCGCGGGCGTCCTTGTCGACGACGTACCACCGCCAGATCTCGGTCTCGTGGGCGGAGATCGGGTGGGCGACCATGATGGTCTTGGGGAAGCCCAGCGCGTGCAGGGACATGTTCGGGAACATGGTGGCGGGACCGTTCGCACCGACCGGGTGCCCGGCGGCGAGCCTGGTCTCGCGGCGCGCGCGGGAGAGCTCGGCGAAGTAGTCGGTGAGCTCGGGGTGGTCGGCGAACGTCGGCGAGGGCCGGTCCTCGTCGGGCGAGTCGCAGGCGCCGTGGCCGAGGTCGGGCCAGGTGACCGAGCGCTGGAACGTGGCCCGGCGGGCGGCCAGTGCGCCCGGCCCCGTGCCGTGCCGGGTGCCGCCGGCCCCCGCGGGACCGATGCCGACCGACTCGACGCTGGCGTGGGTGGTGTCGGCGTGGTACGAGTCGCCGAGGAAGTTCTCCGCCACGAACTTCCAGTTGGCGGGCACGCGCCATTTCTGCACGCCGACGATCGTCTCGGCGCCGGCCTCGATTCCGCCGAGACTGTCGGCGAGGTTGTTGAGCCAGAAGCGGAAACTGCCGACGTAGTCCTCGAAGGAGGGGGCGTCGGGATCCCAGGTGGCGAAGATCAGCCCGCGGTAGTTCACGGTCCGGCCCGGCCGCACCAGCCCCCAGTCCTCGCGGCGGAGCTTGCCGCCGTAGGCGTTGCGCAGGTGCGGCACTCCGAACAGGTCTCCCGGGGTGTCCACCAGCTCGCCGTCGACCGAGTAGGACCAGCCGTGGTACGGGCAGGTGAAGTCCAGGGTGTTGCCGGAGTCGTAGCGGCACACCTTCATGCCCCGGTGCCGGCAGGAGTTGAGGAGGACGTGCACCTCGCCCTCCGTGTCCCGGGTCAGCAGTACCGAGTCGGTGCCCATCCGGGAGGAGAAGAAGTCCCCGGGCTCCGGGATCTGCGACTCGTGGCCGACGAACAGCCAGGCGCGCCGGAACAGCTGGGCGAGCTCTGCCTTGAAGATGTCGTCGTCGACGAAGATCCTGCGGCTGATGATCCCCTGCTCGGCGTCGACCAGCGTCGAGAGGTCGAGAGGATCGTTGCGTTCACCGGGTGTCATCGTTGTTGCTCTCATTTCTGCTCGGCCGCTGGCCCGTCCCGTCGGGTGCGCCTCGGCATGCGTTACAGGAAGATCGTCAGGTTCTTGGCGAGGAGCACGCTCTGGTCGACGAGCACGACCCGCTTGCGGACCAGCCACGAGCCCGCGGCGGGCACGAGCGTGTCGTGGCGCCGGCCGACGAACAGGTCGCTCTCGGTGTCGACGCGGTTGCGCTGGACCACGAAACGGCTGGTGACCTCGACCCGGTCCTCGGCCACGAGGACCGGGCGGACGTTGGTGACCAGGTGCGAGACCCGGGAGACCGGCTCCTCGGCCCAGTGCTCCCCGGTGCTCAGCTGGGTCACCCGCATCGTCAGGGTGCGCTTGTCGTCGTCGAACCACATCGCGTCCCGGCCGCCCCTCGTGTTCTCGCGGGCGAGGTCGCCGGAGTGGACGTTGCGGCGGATCGGCACCTGGTACTCGACGTCGTCGTGGAGCAGGGTGAGCCACTCGTCGAAGCGGCGCTCGTCGAGCAGGTCGGCCTCGCGGTACAGGAACTGCGCGATGCTCCACTGCAGGGCCATGGCGCGCGGGTCGACCTGGTCGAGCGTGTGCTCGACGGTGTCCTTGCCGAGCTCGTTGACGACGGAATTCATGGGGGGCACCTTTCCTGCCTCAGCTGCTCACGGGCCGGCGGCCCGATCCGAAGGCCACGCCCATCCCGGTGATCCACTTCTCGACCAGTTCGTACGAGGTGTAGGTGGCCGGGGTGGAGCCGCCTGCCGCCCAGGCCGCGGCCCAGGTGCGGATCTCGTTGGCGCCGCCGCCTCGCGGGTCGATCTCGGGCTGCTCGACGCGGGCGAACAGGTCCTGCTGTCCCTCCGTCATGCCCGCCAGCAGTGCCTGGTCCCACTCCGGATCGAGATAGTCCAGGGCCGTCGCCAGCGAGGCCGCGCGCTGCTCGGGGTCGAACCGCCGGGCGCCGGGCTGCGGCTCGGGGAACGGCGGGTGGTGGCTCAGACCACCGGTGCCGATGTAGAGCACGCGTGCGTCGTGTGCCGCGAGCGCCTGTCCGAAGGCCTGTCCGAGCCGAGCGGCCCGGGAGACCGGGAAGAGCGGGAAACCGATGGCGTTCACCACGATGGGCAGCAGCGGCACCGCGCCCGGCTCGTCGAAGAGCTGCAGCAGTGTCAGCCCCGTGCCGTGGTCGACACTGACCCCCTCGCCGACCGCGAGGTCGACGCCGCTCTGCACGACGGAGGTGTAGACCTCGGCGGCGAGCGGATGGATGGTGAGCTCCATCCTCGGGATGTCGAACTCGGGCAGGGTCGAGCCGGACAGGACGCCGGTGAACGGGGGCCGGACCTCCATGAGCATGTTCATGTGGTCGGGCGCGAACATCACCACCAGGTCGGGTGCGAAGTCGGCGATGAACTTCTTCACGTCCTCGACGGCGGCCCGGTACTCGGGCCCCGCGTCCTGGTTGCCGGGAAGGGTCATGAAGGGGCTGTGCGACAGGCACACCCAGGCGCGATCCGTCTCGACCCCGCTCTGGACGGTGGTCTGACTCACCTCGGGCTCCTTTTTTCGTATTCCGAAAGTTTTTTCAGATTAATCACGGATGACTTGAGACGTCAAGACACCGTTCGGGCTTCCGGCGGGGGCGACGCAACGCTGTGGACGCGCCCCGCCGGGCGCAGGATCCGGAGGGAGGCGTCAGGCCTCCTGCTGATCCGTGTTGCCGCGCTGTCGCTCCACCAGCTCCGCCCAGGTGATGAAACCCTCCGAGGTCCGGTAGTTCAGCCCCAGGGCGTCCAGCAGGCGGGAGTTCTCCACCAGCAGCATCCGGACCGGATGTTCGTCGCTGCCGTTGTAGTGGCGGTGCCACTCCATCGGTGGGACACAGACGAAGTCGCCCGCTTCCCACTCCCAGCGCTGGTCACCGATCTCGCTGTACCCGCTGCCGGAGAGGATGCAGTGCACCGCCTCGTGATGGTGCTGCTGCATGTCCGAGGCCATACCCGGGGGCAGCTCCTGCATGAACAGCTCGAAGGAGCGGATGGGGGTGCCCAGTACCGGCGCGAGGTGCGACGGGTTGTGGCCGGGCGGGGTGTACCACTTCAGATCGGCCCCCCGGATGACCATCCGAGCCTGCTTGTTCCCGCGGGGCAGCGGCTCACGCTGCTCGGCGATGCCCCGACGGAACTCGGCGAGTTCGTCGTCTGTCGTCACGTCCTCGTCTCCTGTCTCTCGGCTCAGGAACCGCTCGGTTTGATCCAGCGGATCGCATGGTCTTCCACGTACTCCTGCAGCCCCAGGGCCGTACGCTCACGGCCGATGCCGCTCTGCTTGACGCCTCCGAAGGGCATCGCGAACGAAAGCGACCACAGGTTGTGGCTGTTGACGAAGGTGCATCCCGCCTCCAGCCGCAGCGCCACCTCGGCGGCGCGTTCGACGTCCGTCGCCCACACCGAGGACGCGAGCCCGAACTCACTGTCGTTGGCCAGCGCCACCGCCTCGTCCACGGTGTCGTACGGGAGTACGGGGAGCACCGGTCCGAACTGCTCGGTGGCGACCAGTTCGGCGTCCTGGCCGATGCCGGTCACCAGGGTCGGCAGGAGGTAGGCGCCGCCGCTCGTGGCCGCCTCGTCGGTGAGCGACCCCAGCTCGGTCACGCTCGCCCCGCTCGCGCGGGTACGGTCCACCAGTTCCCGCAGCCGGACGACCTGGGCCTGGTTGATGACGGGGCCGAAGGACACCTCGTCGGTGAGGCCGTGACCGACGGTGAAGCCGGCCAGGTGCGCGCGCAGCGCCTCGACGAGCTCGTCGTACCGTGAGCGGGCGACGTAGACCCGTTTCACCCCGAAGCAGATCTGCCCGGCGCGGGTGAACGCGCCCGCGGCCAGTGGTCCGACCACGGACTCGACGTCGATGTCGTCGAGCAGCACCGCCGGGTCGTTGCCCCCCAGTTCCAGACTGATCCGCTTCAGGGTGCCCGCCGCGCCGGCCATGACCTGCCGGCCGACCTGGGTGCTGCCCGTGAAGGAGATCTTGCGGACATCCGGGTGGGCGGTCAGCGCAGGGCCTGCGTCGCGGGTGCTGTTGACCACGTTGAGGACGCCGTCGGGCAGGGCTCGGGCCAGCAGCGCCAGCGCGCGGGTCAGCGCCACCGGCGCCTCCGGGGACGGTTTGACCACCACGGTGCTGCCGGTGACCAGGGCTGGAGCGACCTTGCTCGCGGCGAGCACCATGGGGGAGTTCCAGGGCACCACGACGCCCACCACGCCGACCGGCTTCTTGTGGATGGTCACCCGGTCGGCCGGGCTGTCGAGCACGACGGGTTCGAGGTGGGCCGGGGCCAGGTCGAGCATGCTGCGGAACAGGGCGATGCTGCGGTCGATGTCCAGCCTGGCCTCGCGCCGCAGGGCGCCGTTCTCGCGGGCCAGGGTCTCCGCCAGGTCGTCGCCGGCGGCGGCCACCGTCTCCAGCCCGGCCGCGATCCGGGCGATCCGCTCGGCGACGGCGGTGGCGGCCCAGCCGGGACCCGCGGCGCGGGCCGCGGCGACGGCCCGGTCCACCTCCGCCGCGCCACCGTCGGCGACCACGGCGACCACATCGCCGGGGCGGCCGGGATCGCGCACCTCGAAGCTGCCGCGCCCCTCCTCGTGCGACCCGCCGACGAGATGGAGCAGTGTCCCCACGCTCTCCTGCGCTGTGGCCGTCATCGCGCGGCGGTGGGGACGGCGGCGTACGTGCGGTGCAGCTCGGCCAGTCGCCGGCCGGACTCGCGGGCCCCCTCGGCGTACGCCTCGGGGCACTCCACGTACGGCGGCCGGCTCGGCCCCGCGTGCAGGTAGCCCGCCTCGTCGATCCGGATCTTCTCCAGCTGCACGTTGTACTTGGAGAACAACTCGAAGCTGCCCTGGGGGAAGAAGGTCTGCGCGGCATGGCGGTAGCCACGGGCGATGGCCTCGGCGTCTTCGGCGCGTCCCTCGCGGATGGCGTCCCGCAGGGCGACCGCGGGGGCCGGACCGCAGGAGGCGCTGCCGCTCCAGCACGCCGTCATCGCGTCCGGCGCCCAGCGCCAGGTGTAGTACCAGTCCCGCTCGACGGGGAGCAGCCGCATCCGGCCCGCCACGGCGTCGAGATCGGCGAGGAAGGACGGGCCGAGGACGGGGTACTTCGCGGCGATCACCTGCGGGATGGCGGCGAGCTGGGCGTAGGCCTTCGGGGAGATCTTGCCGCCGAAGGACACCGGGTTGTCGTACACGACGATGCCGAGGTCGGGGACGGCGGCCGCCACGTCACGGTAGAACCCGACCACAGCGGAGTCGTCGCAGGGCGACCACATGGGACGTCCCAGCAACAGCCCCGAGACGCCGATGTCGGCGAAGACCCTGGCCCGCGCGATGGTGTCGCGGGTGTTGAGCGTGGTCGCGCCGGCGAACACCGGCACCCGGCCGGCCGCCTGCTCGACCACCGTGGTCACGAAGGACCGGTGCTCGTCCCAGGTGAGCGTGGCACACTCGCCGAAGGTGCCGGTGATCATCACGGCGTCGACCCCGTCGGCGATCAGGGCGTCGACGGCCCGGCGAGACTCCTCGTGGTCGACGGTGTCGAGTATGGAGGGATCCGACGCGTCCGGGGTCGCCGGGGTCGGCATGATCGCCAGTACCCCGGTGATGTCGTCGAGTTGGATGCGCATGCTGTGGCTCCTTCCTGGCTTCAGCCGGCCTGAACGGCGGAGGACGCCTTGCCCAGGGCTTCGAGCTCGGCGTCGTGGTCGTACAACCAGAGTCGCAGGTCGACGGTGTTGGTGATCTGACTGTCCCGCTCTTCGAGGTCGTCGAAGTGGGAGTCGTAGCGCCGGCCGTTGAGCCGCGCCTCGTGCTGCACCCGGCTGGTGCGCGGGCGGCGCTGGGCCTCGTAGGCCCGCAGGGCGGAGGAGATGTCGGCGGCGGTCGCGAGGTGGGCGGCCAGGGCGAAGCCGTCCTCGATCGCCTGGTTGGCGCCCTGGCCGAGGTGCGGAAGCATCGGATGCGCCGCGTCGCCGAGCAGGGTGAGGCGGCCGGAGGTCCACCGGTCCAGGGGCATCCGGTCGTAGAGCCCCCACCAGTAGGTGGTCTCGACCGCGTCGAGCAGGGTGGTGACGGGCTCGTCCCAGCCCGCGAACGCGGCACGCAGCTCGTCGGCGTCCCCCGGCGCCGACCAGGACTCCGCGGCCCGCCGCTGCGACGGCACGAAGGCGATGTAGGTGATCAGCTCGCCGCGGCGCAGCGGATAGGTCAGGAAGTGCTTCTGTTCGCCCATCCACAGCTGTGAGACGCCCGGCCGCCAGGACGGGACCGCCTTGGCGGGCACGAGACCGCGGTAGGCGACGGATCCGGAGTCGATGACCTCCACGGGGGGCACCACGTGCAGGCGCAGCGTGGAGTTGATGCCGTCGGCGGCGATGACGACGTCGGCGCGGACCTCCTCGCCGTTCGCGAAGATCACCGTGCAGCCGTCGGCGTCCTGGCGGAAGTCGACACACTGGTGACCGGTGTGTATCCGCTCTGTGGGGAGCGCGTCGGCCAGCACCCCGAGCAGATCGGCGCGGTGCATGCCGTACATGCCGTTCCAGCCATTGGAGTCGGCGGTGAGGATCCGGGAGACCGGTTGACCGTCGTGCCGATAGTAGGTGGACCCCTCTCCGACGGGCCCGCCCACCCGGGCCAGCTCTTCGGCGAGGCCGATGCGCTCCAGCAGCCGGAGGCTGTTGGGGGTGACCAGGACACCCGCGCCCACCTCGCCGAGCTCGGGTGCCTGCTCGTACACGTGGACGTCGACGCCACGGTGCAGCAGGGCCCCGGCCGCGGCCAGTCCTCCGATCCCCCCTCCGACCACCGCCACGCGGATCTGATCGACCACAATGCACCTCGTTTCGCTATACGAAATATGTTCGCTAAGCTATCTTCGGAGTCATGGCCTGTCAAACAGTTCGAGCATCCTTGTCCCAGAACCGGCGGGGCCCGCGAGCGTGGCCCCTCTCGTGCGAGACCTCGGGCGAAGCCTCACCGCCGGCGTTGCGGGGTCGGGGGCGACGACTCACCCCGCGCGGGCGGCACCGGGCCGCCCGACCCACTGGAAACCTGTTCGCGCGCACCGCGGCATGCCGGTCCCTGCGCACCTCGGCGGCGGAGTCATGAGCGCCCCGCGGAACTCGCCCTCGACGGCGCGCCCCGCGCAGGCCGACCACCCCGCCGGCAGCGCCGCGACGACCTCCGCCGGTTTGGACGCGCCCTATGTCATCGTCGGTGGCGGCCCGGTCGGCATGAGTCTGGCGCTCGACCTCGGCTGGCGCGGCATTCCCGTGATCCTGCTCGAACAGAGCACCCACACCACGGCCAACCCGCGCTGCAACACCACCAACGCCCGCTCGATGGAGTACTTCCGCCGCTGGGGGCTGGCCGACCGGATCCGGCGTGCCGGGCTGCCCGGCGACCAGGCCACCGACGCCGTCTACACCACGAGCATCACCGGATACGAGCTGACCCGCTTCCGGCTCTCCTCCTCCGACGAGGTGTTCGCCGGCTCCGCTCCCGAGGCGGCCGAGTGGCCGACGCCCGAACTCCAGCACCGGATCTCGCAGATCTATCTGGAGCCGATCCTCGAACAGGAACTGCGACGCTACGCGAGCGTCACCGTCCGGCGGGGCGTCCGGGTCGAGGGGCTCACCCAGGACGAGGACTCGGTCACGGTGCACGGGACCGAGGTGGCCACTGGGCGGCCCGTGAGCTACCGCGCCGGATACGTGATCGGCTGCGACGGCGGGGCCAGCGAGGTGCGCCGGGCCGTGGGCGCCAGGTTCGTGGGCGACCCGAGGGTGGGCGACCGCCGGATGTCGATCCACTTCCGCAGCGAGAAGCTGGAGATCCCCGGACCCCGCCCGGGGTGGTGGTACTGGTGGCACGGTGAGCACCACCACGGAGCCTTCATGCAGCTCGACGGGCACTCCCAGTATCTGTGCCACGCCCGGGTGCGGGAGGGGCAGGACCTCGAAAGCGCCGATCCGCACCTCGCCCTGCGCGAGGCCGTCGGCCGCGACTTCCCCTACGAGATCATCGACGTGGTGCGCTGGACTCCGCGCCGGATGGTCGCCGACACGTTCCGCCGGGGCCGGGTACTGCTCGCCGGCGACGCCGCCCACATCTGGGTCAACCTCGGCGGCTTCGGGATGAACGCCGGGATCGCCGACGCCGTGGCCCTGAGCTGGCGGCTCGCCGCGCTCCACGCGGGCTGGGGGACCCCGGACCTCCTCGACGACTACGCCCTGGAGCGACGGTCGGTCGGCGAGTCGACGTCACGCGCCGCGGCCTCCATCGGCGGCTACATCGAGGACGCCCTGGCCGATCCGCGGCTTCACGAGGACACCGAGGAGGGGGCGGAGCTGCGCACGCGGGTCGGTGCGCGGCTGCACGAGGTCGACCGGGCCCAGTGGCACAGCCTCGGCATCCAGCTCGGCACGCGGTACGCCGGCTCGCCGGGCCTGGCCGCCGGCACGGACGCGGAGCCGCCGGAGGGGGAGGGCGGTATGGGCAGCTACGTGCCCAGCGTGCTGCCGGGGGTCCGGTTGCCGCACTTCTGGCTCGCCGAGGGCGACGCGGTCTTCGACCGGCTGGGCCAGGGCCTGACCCTGCTGCGGGTCGGCGCCGGCGCACCGCAAGCGGCCGGGCTGGTGGAGGCGGCCAGGGACGCCGGGATCCCTCTCACCGTGCTCGACCTGCCCGACGAGGCCGGGGCCGTGTACGAACGGCGACTGGTGCTGGTGCGTCCGGACATGCACGTCGCGTGGTCGGGCGATGAGCAGCCCGAGGGCGGCGCGCGAATGTTGCGCCTGCTGTGCGGCTTCGACCGCACGCCCGCCGCGACAGCGGGGGAGGGGACTTCCCGGTAGGAGCGCCGGGGGACTTCCTGGGAGCGGCAAGGTCCCGTCACGCCCGGGGACCCTCATACATGTGCACGCGACGCCGTGGTGGGGGGGCCCCTGGGGGGGCGCAGGTAGG
>NZ_JBEYVO010000077.1:0-16345 GCF_040644055.1 Streptomyces sp. NPDC047043 | reverse complement strand
ACCCGCTACGACAAGACCGCCGAGTCCTACCAAGCAGCCGTCACCCTCGCATCGCTGCTGATGTGGGCGTGACATTTGAAGACAACTCCTAGGCGCTGCGCGCCCGGCGCGGCGTCTTGCCGCCTTCTTCGTGGTCCTCTTTGCGGTCCCATCTGCCGGCGCAGCCTTCCCAGGGTCGAGTCCTGGCGTAGCCCCGCCGAGGGAGCCCCCGAACTGCGGAAACCGCTGAGCGGAGCTGGTGCCCTTCGTGCCCTGAGGCGATCTTTCGAGTGGAATCGAAACTGAGCGACTTGATCTTGCTGTGACCTTGGTTCTCGGGCTCTGAATGCCAAGAGAAAGGGCCCCGCCGAGTGGCGGGGCCCTTGGGTGCTTGTCAGCAAGCCGCTCAGGAGAACATTGGTGCCAGCGCAGACGTGACGACTGCTGCGAGAGTCAGCACTCCGGCGAAAGTGACTGCGGCGCGAGAGAGGGCGGCGGGATAGCTGGCGCCATCGAGACGGGCGAGCATGCCCGCAGCCGCTGATACCAGCAGCGCCGTGAGAACCACCATGGTGGCGCTGAGGAGTACAAGGACAGGACGGAACACGACAGCTCCTTGGTTGTGTGGCTGCTTACGCGTCCTGAAGGTTCAGGAAAAGGTGTGCGTCGGGTTCCGCCCGGATGAAGATGAACATCGACGGACACACGGTCAGGGGAAGATGCGTGGATGATCGCCTACCCAGCGAGCAGGGTACTGCGTGCCAAGCGCTGCGCAACAAGTTGACAGACGCACTCGCAAGCTCAGGACTGACAAAGACGCAGCTGGCTGCCCGATCAGGGGTGAGCCGCACGACGATCCATGAGGCGCTTCGATCGGATGCAGCTGCTCCTCCGTCGGCAGAGACCGTTGCTTCCCTGGCTCGGGCGTTGGGGCTGCCGGTCGAGCCGCTATTGCAGCTGCGGCGGGTGGCTGCTGAGGGTGGGCCTGGTCTCGGCAAGGAGGCCGGCGTGCTAGGTCGGCCAGTCAGGGAATGGGACCCGCACGATCTCGAAGTTCACCCTGCAGGTGCTGCTCCTGGGCAGGGGGCAGACTCTGGTCGGCGGGTACTTCCCGGCTATGTCGCACGTGCTCATGACGAGGCTCTGGCTCATGTAGTGGAGGATGTGCGGGCTGGACACAGCCGCATGACGGTTCTGGTGGGGACATCCTCGACCGGCAAAACCAGAGCATGCTGGGAAGCGATTCAGGCACTCGCGGATGACGGATGGCGGCTGTGGCATCCTTTCGATCCCACGCGAGCCGAGGCCGCGCTCGATGACCTCGAGCGGGTTCGACCGTACACCGTCGTCTGGCTCAACGAGGTTCAGCACTATCTTGGGCATCTGCAGCTTGGTGAACGTATCGCGGCTGGCCTGCATAGCTTGCTCACAGACGCCAGATGCCAACCAGTTCTCATCCTGGGGACGCTTTGGCCTGAGTATCACCGCCAGTACACCGCCCTCCCTGAATATCCTGGCGGCCCCGACCCGCACAGCCGGGCGCGGGAACTGCTCGCCGGGCGCACTCTCGTCGTTCCCGAACATTTTGACCACGCTGCATTGCGCAGGGCGGCAGATCTTGCTGAAAAGGGCGACCAGTTGTTGGCTGGCTCACTTACGCGTGCTGCGGTCGACGGACGCGTCACGCAGGATCTCGCGGGCGCCCCCGAGTTGCTTTTGCGCTTTGAAAGCAGTACTCCGGCGGCAAAGGCTGTGCTGGAAGTGGCGATGGACGCACGCCGCCTTGGTCTAGGTCTTTCTTTGCCACAGGCATTTCTCATCGACGCCGCCATCGATTACTTCAGTGAGCATGACTTTGAGCAGCTCACCGAGGACTGGGCAGAGGCAGCTTTTGCGGAACTCGCACGGCCTGTTCATGGCAAGCAAGCGCCCTTGAATCGCACCGGTTCGCGCCCTAAGCGGAGGTCGCCCAGCCAACGGACAGCATCCGGATCTCCGGGCTCTGCGGCTGGTCCCATGTTCCGGCTTGCCGACTACCTGGAGCAACACGGGCGCGCCATGCGCCGACGGTTATGTCCGCCAGCGTCGTTCTGGGACGCAGCCTATACGCACGTCACCAGGGTCGATGAACTTAAGAATCTCATGGAAGCTGCGAAGAGCCGGTTCCGCTTGCAGTGGGCTCACCACCTGGAGCATGCGGCCAAGGCAGCAGAGCAGAAACGAAACCTGTCCCGAAGTCGCACGATACGGCGCCCAGCCGCAGGTGTCGCAAACCCTACCGAAATTATTCTTCAGGCGCGCCGCCGGGAGCAAGCGGGAGATATAGCGGGTGCCGACGTCCTCTATCGGAGCGCTGGCGTACGTGCGCTCAGCGACTTGACTAAATTGCGGGACCGCGAGGGAGACCGAGAGGGAGCTGAGGCGGCCGCGCGCAGCGCTGCTAAAGCTGGTAACACATCTGTGCTGTGCTGGCTCGCTCACATGCGAGAAAAGGCAGGGGATCGGGCGAGTGCCAATGCCTTGAGGCAAGAGGCCGCTAATGCAGGAAATCCCTTTGCCCTTAGTGATCTTGCGCGGAAACTGGAGCGCGAGGGAGACCCCAACGGAGCTGAATCGCTTGCCCACCGTGCCGCTAATGCAGGCGACGGCTACGCCCTACGCGACATAGTACGAAAGCGGGAGCGTGCTGGCGACCGACAGGGAGCCGAGGGGTTGGCTGACCGTGCAGCCGCTGTCGGAGTCACAGAGCCCATGCGTGACTTGGCTGAAATGCGGGAGGGCGCCGGCAACCGGGAAAGCGCGGATTCCCTGGCCCGGCGGGCCGCTTTGGCGGGAGACCTTCTGGCGCTAAGGCGGCTGGCGAACATGCGGCAGACGGCTGGGGACTTGAGAAGTGCCGAACATCTATATGGGCAGGCTGCTGGCCATGGCGATGACTATTCGTTGCTCGAATTGGCGCGGATTCGAGAACGATTCGGAGATAGAGAGATTGCTGAACAATACTATCGACTGGCCGCCGACGCGGGTGCCCTCTTCGGAAAAGACACAAGAGACTTAACGCGTTTGTGGCCTTATGGACTTGACCCGGACGGTACACCGACGCCCGTTTGGGGTTGAGCCTCTGAAAGGGCTGACACTCAGTCTGGTGAATTTGACTTTGGGCCATGTTCTTCGAGCCTCGCTCGTTCGGTCCCCAGAATGGGGGCCTCAAGTCGCGCAGCCAATTGCCCACCCAAACGGTGTCGCTGGCCATCCCGCGGCCAGCGTGACGCGACGTGCCGCTATCGGCGTGAAGATGGGGGCAAGCCGCGCCGCCTCGACGGCGCGGCTCCGTCGGTTAGGAGGCCCCGATTCCCCCAGGTGTCCCCGGGAGCGTCAGGCGCCGGAAGAACCGCAGGCAATGAGCGGTGGGCGGAGCCCGCTGTAAATCTGCTCTTGTCGTTGCTGGGTCGGAGCCGAGATGTTTCGGGCACGCGCCGCGAGGCCGATGATCCGGGTGTGGGGCAGTACGGCTCGCCGCCGCAGGGCTGGCCACGGTCCTGGCGGTGTACGTGGGCTACACGCAGCCCGCGCTCATCCCGGCCCTCGCACTCGGCACCGGCGTCTAGGTCGCCCTATGCGCCTTCCTCAAGATGTGACGACCGGCAACTGGGCCTGGCTGCTTCGAGGTTGCGTCGTGATCATAGGGGCCGATCCTGCTGAGAACCTCGGGTTGCGTCCGGCCGAGGTTCAGGGCCTAGATGCCGAAGGGGACCAG
This sequence comes from Streptomyces sp. NPDC047043, assembly GCF_040644055.1. Lineage (NCBI taxonomy): Bacteria > Bacillati > Actinomycetota > Actinomycetes > Kitasatosporales > Streptomycetaceae > Streptomyces > Streptomyces sp. NPDC047043. Next base: position 12,609 of record NZ_JBEYVO010000077.1, on the reverse strand, counting down.
GTTCCACACTCGCACGGTGCCATCCCCGCTGGCGGTGACCAGTCGATGGCCATCAGTGCTGAAGTCCGCAGTGGCGATCACGTCGTTATGTCCTCTCAGCGTCGCCAGTTTGTCCGGTGTGCTTTGCTCGATGCTCCAAAGGAGAATGTCCTGCGCCTGTTCGCCCACGGCGGCCACGAGGGGCCGCGTCGGATGGAATCGGACCGTACATACGTCTCCCGGAATGCCTGGGCCACGGCTACGGCGCCATGGGCCTGCCGGCGTGCGTCGCCAGAGTCTGGCATCGTGCCCGAGGACCATAAGCGAGTCTTGGGCGTGGGCAGCAACGATGTCGGGACAGGAGGCGTCGATGATGTCGGCCTCGGGACCGGCATCCAATAGGAGACGCGGCTGCTTCGCGAAGGACGGCGGTGTGTACTGCCACACGCGGTTTGCGTCGTCCAAGACAGCGAGGCTCCCGTCATGAAGGAAATCCACTGCCACCATCGAATTGATGATCTGTTTCTGGGCAACGTCGCGGGGATGAGCCACCTGTGTGTAGCGATCACCCTGCACCTGCCACACGTAGAAGCCGTACGACAGGCCCACTAGATATTCACCTTCGCGGCTAAATAGCACGACAAGATCCGTCTTCGAGGCATCGACCTTGTTACCGGTCAGAATCGTGCTCCACGTCCTGTCGTCCACGTCCCATACAGCCACGCCACTTTCATTGCTCACGACCAAGTGGCCAGTACCTGGGTGAAAGACGAGGTCTGGGGGAGCGTACCCGCTTTGCCTTGGGATCAGCAGGTCACCTGAACCACGCTTGCCTCTCCCGTTCCAGATCCATACCGAGCCGTCTTCGGCACCACAGGCGATCCGGCGTCCCTCAGATCCGAAAACCGCTGTATAGACCGGCACTTCGCCCGGCGTAGCGAACACCGCCTCGCTTTCATCCCGATAGCTCCCCCGCGCACCAACGACAGCCGCGACCGCGACGGCCCCTCCAACCGCCAACACTGCCCGCCGTCGTATAGTTGCGCTCGCCGGTTCGGTAGCCCGCTGTACCTCGCCATACACCGGCTCGCCGGCCAGTGCCTCCTGCAGCCGAATATGTCGGAACTGATAGGTCCCCCCTGACTGCCGCAGCAACTCCCGCTTCCTGGCGTCGGCGAGGAAGGCCATGAGCCGCCACGGCAGCCTGCCACGGGCGGCAAGGTATATCCGGGTCAGCAGGAAGTGCGGCCATGCGCGGGCCATCAGGACGAGTAGACCAAAGAACATACCGGGGAGCAGTGCAGCTACACCGATCAGAGAAAGACGGTTGCTGAACTTACCGGTCGTCTGGTCCCACTGGTGACCGGCCAGCAACGAGACATTCCCCTTTCCCGGCCAGCCCTGCCAGCCGGTGAGTTCCCGGTAGAGCAAGTCCCCTGCGAGAAGGCCGGTGTACCAGCCGGCCAATCCTGTCACGGCGACCACGAGGCTGGCGGTGAATGCACCTGCTAGGGCTGAACGCCGGTCCTGTGAGAGCGAGTTCAGAGGACTCACTTGTGCGGCTCGAGATGGCGGCGCGTCCAGCCAGCTGTGCGCAGCAAGGGCCAGTCCGGCGACCACGGACAGGGCGAGGACCAAGCCCGCCCCTTCAGCGTAGAGCTCCGTCGCCCGGGGGGTTCCATACACGGGAGTTTGGGGGCTGAAAACGCGGACGACGGTGAGGCCGATGATCAGTGGTGTCACGGAGAGTGCCGACAGGGCGGCTCCGCTGCGGAAGCCGCGGAGCAGTCGGCCCGCCGAGCCGTGCAGCGTCAGAGACAGGCGCCCAGGGGCACGGGCCGTGGAGGCATACCAGACGATCGAGTTGAACAGCGCGAAGGCACCACCGACGCAGAGCGACCCGATGATGGCGGTCCCCTTGTCGTACGAAGCGATGTTCTGGCTGACGGTGATCCAGATCAGAGAGGCACAGACCAGCAGGGCCCCGATGGCGATGCCCGTCACCGGTCCTGCCCAGCGGGGCAGCAGACGCGCGTTCATCCGCCACCATGCCAGGTCGCGTTCGCGCTCATCGTGGAGATGGCGGGCAAGAAGAGTGAGCCATCTGCGGGCCTGGTCGGCCGTCCAGCCCGTCTGCGGCGCTTGACCCTCGGGCAGCCCGGGGTCGGGCGCATAAGCAGCGTCGATCAGACCGCTGGTGAGGTGTTCCTCCACGGCGAATCGGCAGTCGAATCGCTCCTCAACCAGGAGCTCCCCGGGGTCTCCGCCACGTTGGTACACGAGTCGGGCCGACGTCACCATGAGCGGGGTCGACAGCGCGCCCGCCAGAAGGCCGTCGGGATCCCTGCGCAGGTGGGCGAAGACCGGAGTCCAATCGGTGGTCGGCGGCCAGTCAACGTCTTGGAGATAGGCGATGACGTCCTCGGCGGGTACGGGCGAGACCTCAACCACGGGTGCCCAACGCAGGGTCGGGGCACCGCCGCGGATCAAGTCCTCGTACTCGGTGGCCCGGCACGTGACTACGATGGGCCGTTCGCCGCCGATGGCATGGTTGATGCCGCGAATGGCGCCGCGCCGCGCCGACTCGGGGATCTCGTCCAGGCCGTCGAGCACAGGTAGTAGCAAGCCTTGTGTGAGCAGCGCTCGCGGGATCTCTGGGCGACCGTTGTAGTAGGGGACGGCGAGTGTGCGCACGATCCAGTCGTCGAGGCGTTCGCGCACCGGATCCCAGGTGGACACGGGCAACACGACCGGGACCTGGCCGCGCGGCTGGCGCGCATCCAAGAGGCCCAACGTCAGCAGGATCGCCAGCACCGTCTTGCCTGCGCCGGGCTCACCGATGACGACGAGGCGCCTCTGGGGCAGTTGGTCGTACCCTGCGGCCAGTTCACTAGTCACCGCGTCGAAACGGCCCTGAAGCCTGCCGCCCAGGTGTACCCGCATCACCCTGCCGCCCACTCCGCGTGGTGCATCGGCGACCGGGCGAGTCGTGGTCGCCCAGGTGAGCGACAGCACCCCCGGATCACGCAGCCGCCTGGCCTCGGCCTCCTCCAGCCACTGACCCTTGAGAGTCCGGGCTAGATCGTCAGCGTAGGCGATCGGATCCGGCTCGGACGGATCCTGCCGATAGAAGTCGACCAAAGCGACGAGCAGCGAGGCAATCCCCACAAAGAGTCCGCCCACTCCGGCCACACCGTCAGCTGGCCCACCCAGCATCAACCACAAGGCAAGACCGACCGCCCCCGCCCCAACGGCGGCCAAGAGCCCGTCGCGGACGAGGCGTCGACGCGCACGCGCCCGTCGCAACGGCCCCCGAAGCACACAGGCATTATCGGCGCAGGCGTTTCTCGGCGTCTCTCCGACAGTTGGCGTAAAGAGAGCGCCGAAGAGCGCTCAGGCAGCCTCCGGGATTCGTGCGAACGGAAGCAGACTCTCCCCGACACGGAGAATGCCCTGTCCTGAACGCCAAGACATGGGGTGACCGGGCGACTACATCCGACACGCTGGATGCGGCAGTGGGTGCCCCAAGATGCTCCGCTGCAGGTCAACGCCGTCTGAACCTCGTCAGCTAACCATGCCGGAGCCATGCGCCTCAGTGCCGCAGCACAGGCACGAGCTCTTCTGAAGGAGCGGAATTCAGTCAATCCCTGCTCTCTGCATGGAGGTTGAGCGCATTGGCGCGTTTGCGATCTGGTGGTTTTCGGAGTTCACCGTGATGATGCCCGCCGGATCGGCGAACGGGGGCGGCATGGCGTTGGGGTGGGGGATGCGGGCCCAGGGACGGGCCGGGGGAGGGATGGTCGAGGGGCCTGCGGTGCCGATTCAGGTCGACTCCACGACCTCAAGTGCGGACCGTGCCGACGAGGTGGACCCAACCTTTTCTGAGGTGACCAGGCTGCTGTGCCTAGCCGTCTACGCGCGTCCTGACCGAGTGGAAGCGGTCAAGGGGTGGTGGCGCAAGTTTCGGGGCAAGGGCAAGAAGCCGAACAAGCCTCGACGCAGCACCCGTAGACGCATCTACCTGGAGGGCAGTGACGACTGCCCGCCGCTGGGCGAGCCTGTGGCGCAGTGGGTGGTGGACCACGTGCTGCATGGGCCGCCGCTGCCTGTTCCGTCGTACGGATTCGACCTCGTACCCGTGATGGCGCACAGCTTGCGTGCCCGGCGACGTCGGTGGGCTCGGCGCTTGGCGGTTCTGTTCCTGGCTGCTCTCGCGATGTACATGGCACCGCGGGCGGCCATTGTCTGGGTAGTGGTCGCCCTGGTGGCTCTCTTGATGCGGTGGGCCGCGCACCGGGCGATGCGCAAGGGAAGAGAGTCGCGGCTGGCGAGTTCGCCCCGGGTGGCGTATCTCGTGCTGTGCATCCCGTGGGTGCTCGCGGTTGTTCCGTACGAGCCGGTCGGCGGCGAGGTCGTCGCTCTGCGGATCGGGCTTCTCGCATTGCCGTTCGCGCTGCTGGTCGGAGCCGCGCTGGTGTGTGTTGGTGACAGGCTTGCGGCGCGGGTGGCGCTGGCCCGGCTTGTCCAGGATGGTGTGTCGTCCGATGGGCTGCCATGGTCCGCCCCGAAGGGCGCTCGCCGGATGGCACACGTAGGCAACGAACAGACGAGGCGGGAGTTGCCGTACGACGAGCCCGAGTACTTCGTGGGAGCCGGCCGCGACGTGTGGGGGCCCGCCGACATCGACATCCCTTTGAAGCCGAAGGACCCAGAGGAGTCGGTCAAGTCGTTCGGAGAGGCAGAGCTATTGCGGCGGATGGGCGGGGCGCTGCGGGAGCTGGGGCGCGGAGCCCGGGAGATCACTGATCCGTTGCCTGGCTTCTCCGTAACGGAGGTGAAGGGTCTGCCGTCGGCGCTGTGGCTGCGGCGAACCCGCGCGGAGAAGCTGGAGCTGCCGGACCTGCGAGGCCGGGGGCGCCGGTCACCGTCCAGCGTGCCGGACCGGTTGTATCTGCGGGCCCAGTGTGTCAGCTGGGACGGCCAGGTCGTGGTCAGTGTTTTCGTGCACGCCGCGCTGGAGGCGGGCGAACTGCGGCTGACCGTGCGTCCACACGTGATGACGCCCCTTTACAACGAGCTGCGGGTGACCGATGCGCCCGTCGCCAAGCGTGGGACACGGCTGCTGGGTTGGGTGGTAACGCAGTCGCTCTTGGACGCCGTTGCGGGCCCCCTCGCGTTGTGGCGCTTCGTGGCGCGGCTTGGGCTCGGTGAGCAGGCCGAGGACGGCCGTGCTGAGGAAAAGGATCCGGTCAGCCTGCGTGATCGATACTCCAGTGAAGAAGTCACCGACATGCACCAGAGCGACGACGCGAAAAGGCACGTCGTGTTGATGCAGACCTGCATCTTTCGGACCGTCGCCGAGTATCTCGACGATCTGGGCGTGGACACTGCCCCGTACGAGCGCCAGGTGGCCGCGGTCATCACGAACATCCAGGTGTACGGCGACAACAACGCACCCATCCAGAACGTCGCGGGCAGCGACATTCGCGGGGTCGGCCAGAGCAACGGCAATCAGGGAGGCAAGTGATGATGGTGGGACGGCGTCGCCCCGATCCGGAGCAGGGACAGGGCTCGGGTATCAGCATCGGTGGCAACAACAACGCCCCGAATCAGAACGTCGTGGGGCAGAACATCTCCCACGTGTACCAGTCCGCGTCTGTCCAGGGCGCCGTCGATGTCGAGGCCGTACGAGACCTCCTCACCTCATTCCGCGCCGAGGTGGAGCGCAACGAGGCGGGCCTGGCCAGCGCGGCGGTCCTGCGTGCCATGGCGGACACCGTCGACACCTCGCTGGCCGCGCCCGACGCCCAGGTCGGCGTCCTTCGAGGGATCGCCCAGGCACTTCCCGCCCTGGTGGCGGGAACCGTGGTTCAGCACGGTGGTGATGCTCTGGCCAACGCCATTGCCGGATGGCTGAGTTGAGTCGTCGAACGCTACTCAGAGGCCACGGCGGGAACGGGATGAGCAGTTCCGGCTGTCGCCTGGGCGTGCGCGGATACGGTGCTGCAACCAGTCGGGGAGGCGTCACACATGGACGAAATGACCTTCGCCGGGACGACAGTGATCGCGGCCTAGTGGGAGGCATAACAGGAGGCCTTCGCTAGGGCATGTCGCGGTACGAGGTGGAGCAGGCCGTCAAGAAGGCCGTGCGGCATGCGGAGCCGCAGGGCTGACGGCGCTAAGGCTCGTCAGGCCAGACGGCCAGGAGGCAGGCTTCGGTCTCGTCGCCCAGGGTGAGGCGGGCGCCGGGGATGGCGCCGTACTGGCGCGGTGGCGCGATGTCCGGGTCGGCTCCTCGTACAGCAGGAGGATCGGCAAGTGACCGATTCTGGCGTGGTTTTGGGACCCAGTGGGCATCAACCTTCGCGGGGAGGGGCGATGCGCTGGAGAGGTCAAAGAAGCGAGCAGCGGCAAGTGTCGATCCGTTCCAATCGCCAGAGGGCCGGAAAGGCGAGGCGCAGGGCCAGGGAACGGGGCAGAGATTCACGGCTGGCTACGGCTGCCGCTGTCGTGGCAGTTGTAGGCGGCATTGTTGGGTTGTTGACGTCAGGAGCGGGAACCCTTTACGGGGCTCTCGTGTCGGCTGACCAGTTGCATCAGTCGCAGCAGACGTCTGAGGAAAAGAAGCGAGAACAGGCGGCTCGAGTTTCCTATTGGGTGGAGAGACCTCCGGTCCGGCCAGCCGAGTACAGCTTGTATGTGATGAACAGATCGCCGGATCCTGTCTCGAACGTCTTCCTGATCTTCTGGGTCACCTTGAGAAACTCTAAGGACATCTCTTACGCGGTCGCTTTGCCAAGCGTGCCGCCGTGCTCCCAGCTGGTGATCCGGGGACAAAATCTGAAGTACTCCAAGGTTTTGGTGGACCAACACAGCTTTTTCCCCCCCCGACTATCATGTGGGCGCGGTGTCTCCGAGATTTGACGTCGAGCGGGACCTGCCGATCGACGTGGTCGAGCTTGATTTCGTCGACCGCAACGGCGCTTGGTGGATTCGTTCTGATGAAGGGCTTGCAGTTGCAGACAGGCCTCCGCGTGTGCTGGCTGGATACACCGGCTTAGTGGTCGGTCAACCCTCAATCAAGGCGGCGGGGTCATGCGGGGACTCCTCGTCCTGACGAGTCCGCCACACCATCATCCGAGTCATCCGCGAGCACCTTCAACCAGGAACAGACACCGCCTGGTCGGGCTGCAACTTTGACTTCACCGGCGCTACTTTCGACGGCGGCGACCTCGCGCGTTGCGATTTCCGCGGAACCGTATTGTTCACCGGTGCGACGTTCTCCGGCGACATCTTTACGTTCCGGGACGCGACGTTCTCGGCCGGCGCTGTGACCTTCCGGGATGCGACGTTCTCCGGCGGCACCGTGGACATGCGATCTGTCGGGTCGTGGGCTACCCCACCGTGTTTCGACGCTGGCGTGTTGGATAACCCACCCACCGGGTTGCTCCTCCCTCCTCCAATCATTGGTTGATCTCGGGGTTCTGAGCGCGCAGCCCGCTTGAACGCACTTATTGGGACATTCCGGCCCGGCGCGTTGCTTCTCGGAGGCCTGTGTTCAGTCCATACGCTACAAAGAGTGCTACGGAAAACGGGACCTGGCGGGCCCTCGGACCACAGAGGGTATGGTGCACGCGTTTCGGATCGTGCTCGTCTCGCAGTGCGCCCGGCGCCGGACTGAGCGCGGATGACCGCTGCTCAGAAGGTGCCCTCCCCGCCGCGCCGCCGACCGGCCCTGCTGGTGGGCGGTACGACGCCGCCACCGAGGCCCGCCTCGCCCAGTTCGACCGTGCGGCGACCCGCCACGTAGGGGGCAACCGGCCGGAGAGGACCCGCGACGGCTACGCCGCCGACTGGAAGGCCTGGGAGCAGTTGACCGCCGCCTCCGGCCTGCCCGACCTCGCCGTCCCCTCCGGTCCGGCATCCTGGTGCTGTTCGTCGAGTGGTGCTGGCTGGCTCAAGCCCGGCCGTGTGCCGGGCAAGCTGCTCGCCGCGTCGACCGTCGACCGCCGCCTGTCCGGGGTCGTCGTCACGGCTCGCCGCCGGCGCAAGCTGCAGCTGTCGCCGGATGTCGCCGAGGAAGCCCGCGCCCCGCTCAAGGCCAAGGAACCCGGACGCCGTAGCGGAGAAGCAGGGCGGCTGGGCCAGGCGCTCCAAGGTGATGCGCGGCAACCGCGAGGAAGACGACGGTTTCACCGAGAACGCCCTGCACGGCGTGCTGTAGCGATGTGGGGGCAATGGGCACGCCCCTTGCGCTGGTCAGGATTGGCAAAGCCTTATGAGGGCCTCTGGGTGGTCCCACCCGCGGTTTCGCTACGGAAACTAAATACACGACCAGGGTAGAGGGCCTCTCGGAAGTGTTCCCAGCCCTGTAGAGATATCCGCAAAGGTGGCCTCGTCGCGTCCTTACTATCTCGAACCCAAACAAACGGCACTGCCCAGCAAACTTCAACGCATGTCGCTCCGCTGGTTGAATAGGAGCTCTGTTGCCATGCAAGCGGTTCGCGCATTGCGTCTCCCTGGTTGGTGGGATAAGCGCCTCGTGTTGCTGCTGTCTGCTCACGGCTGTTGTCGCAGTTGACCTGCCGCATGCCTTACGCCGACTGCGACTGGATGCGTGTCCGGCAAATGAGCGCAGTCGGCTTCCAGGGCGGGGAGTCTCTGTAGCGCGTCGTGATTTCGCCCCGCCTCCATCAATAGTTGGACTACTGCCCTGCGTCGGTCCAACACGGCTATATCTTTCGGCCCCAGCATGCTGGCGCTCTGTCGTATTCCGGCTTCGAGAAGAGATAGACCCTCGTCATGAGCTCCTGATGCAAATACGCTGATGGCAAGCCCAAATTTCATACCCAGAACACTGCGATGGTTATTCCCTAGTGCCAGGGCTGCCCTATCTGTCACTTGCTCGTAGAGGCCGCGAGCCTCGGAGTAGCGGCCGCAGCGCATGGTGAAGAACGCAACCATGCTTTCTGCTATCAAGGACTCTTCGTGATCGGTACCGAACTCTTGTCGAAGGCCCTGCATCCTCTGTCGGGCGACGGCCAACCCTTCCTCGGCGGGGCGCATGGGTACGTCCGATTCATACAAAATTGCCTCGGCTTCACCGATACCTGCTTGCGCCGCACGACGCAGCGCCGGGATGGCAAGCAGGAGCTGGCCCGCTGTCACCGCGTTGAAGGCAATTGTGTAGGCCTCATAGGGCGGGGCAATTTCCATGGCTGCCACCCAGACCTGCTCAGGTATGACCTCCTGCGTGGGAAGATCTATTAAGTAATCGAAGGCTTGGCACCCATGTTCGGCATCGCCGAGCAGGAGGCTGTTCGCGCCTGCAGGCACTGTGGGGGTCAAAGCCCAGTTCAGCGCCTCCGGGAACGACTCGGGACGCAATTCCACTCCGCCACGGCGGGAAAGGTAGACTTCGTGGAGTTGCTGGAGAATCTCCGTGGGCAGAGGACGGTGGTAGCCCGCGCGGCGGGCGTCGACAGCCGCTGCAACCAGTGCAGCCCCGCGAGGATGGTGTCCTGGGACCCAGGCGTGCTGCCAGGCTTCAACTAATTCCGGGCCTGCTGCCAGCAGTTCAGCCACCCCGAAACGCTCATCGCCGGCTAGTGCGCGGAGCAACCGGGGATCGGCCGTCACGGCCCGGGCCCGTTCGCGCTCGGCATGCGTCCATCGCCGCTCGACGTGGACCACTTGGGCTTGTCTCAGTACGGCTCGGCCCTGCCGCCAGACTTCTTGCGCAGGCCCGGATACCTCCGCCTCCACACGATCCCGGTAACGGTCGTATTCGTGACTGCGCATGGTGGCCAGGACTAGCACCTGCCGGTCCTGAAGCAGCAGACAGTGCAGAGTGGAGGTGGTCAGCCCTCCCGGCCCAAGGAAACGTTCGAGGTCGTCGAGCCACACCACGCATCGGTCGAGTGCTCCCCAGTCGTCCAGAAGAACTTCTACGGCCTCACGCGTGGAGGGGGCCACGAGGTGGTAGTCAGGGTGCAGGAGGCGAATCGCCTCGAAGGCGGCTCGCGTTTTACCTGCCGTGGATTCCCCGACCAGCAAAATGAAGCCCCCGCGCCGCAGGGCAGCGTGCAGGTGCGGCTCCATGTCGCGCGTGACGTAGACCGGGACCCGGTCGATCACGCCATCCTGCTCAATCGTTTCGGCCGGGTGCACTCCAACCGCGACCGGATCATGCAGATTCCGCACCAGCGGAAAGCGCCCTCCTGGCAGGGGGATAGCCAACGCACGGGGTCGATGGCGAGTTGTTTCCGTCTGCCTCTGCCACTCCGTCTGGACGCCGACGGCAACGGCGCTCATCACAGCCGCGACCGCAGCCCCCAGCACCCCGGCCCATGCTTCTGACACCCACAGCGCGGCGAGTACTCCGATCACCGCGGTGACGACCGCCATGGCTACCAAACGCAGCCAAGGCCGGTACGGCCCCCCAGCAGCCCCCACAGTTCCCCTCCCCACTTTCGATGGCAAGGGACGCCCGGGAAGTCTTCCCTCAGGAGCCGTCACCGAACCAGTCGCCGTCAGGCTGAGCGGCCAACCAGACGGCCGGGTGGAGCGCTGCGTGCCCCATGGGGCACGCATGGGGCAAACTGCACTCGGGGATATAGGAGGCCACGTCATCGGCGATACCGCACGCGGTCTGTAAATCTGCCGACCTCACTGGGGTCGGGGCCGGGAGAGTCGCAGTAGGCTGGGAGAAATCTGGGAGAAGATCTTCCCCTCAACACCCTCGGGTGGACCGAGTCAGACCAACTCAGACCAAGGCTCTGACCTGCACATACTTATCGGGTGCTAGAAGCCGTATTTCTATCGATCATGAGGTCGGTTCTGGTCGAACAGGGTGCCTGGGTGGGTGATCTTGGCCAGGTAGGCGCATGAAAGCAGGACCTCCGGTGCAGCACGAGGGTTGCGAAGCCAACTCGAGTGCAGGGAGGTCCTGTTGTCCCAGTCTTGCGTGCCGGTCCCGGTCCCGTCCAACTCGGGTGTGTCGGTGTGCGATTGCCTCGCTCACCGGTTCGGGAACGCGGCCGATCGTCCGAACAGGGTGCGGCGGTATCCGTCGGACATGACGGATGCGGAGTGGACGGTGGTGCGGGATGCGCTGCCGGTGCCGGCCTGGCTGGAGGGCCGGGGCGGGCAACCGGAGGGCTACTGCCACCGGCAGATGTTGGATGCGGTCTTCTACGTCACCGACAACGGGATCAAGTGGCGTTCGGTTCCTGCCGACTTCCCCGCGTGGGATCGCGTCTATGCCTTCTTCCGCAGGTGGCGGGAGAATGGCCTGGTCGGGGAACTGCACGACCGGCTGCGTGGCAAGGTCCGTACGGCCGAGGGCCGGCAGGTGGAGCCGACTGCGGCGATCATCGATTCGCAGTCGGTCAAGGGTGCCGCCTCGGTGCCCGCCGCCTCACGCGGCTACGACGGCGGGAAGAAGATCAACGGCAGGCGTCGGCACGTCATCACCGACTGCCTCGGCCTCATCCTGATGGTCCTGGTCACCGCCGGAGACGTCACCGATCGCCGGGCCGCCCGGGCCCTGCTGCCCGGGCTGCGTGCACGGTTCAGGAAGGTCACCCTGGTCTGGGCCGACGGCGGATACACCGGCCGACTCGTCACCTTGGCGAAGGAGAAACTGCAGCTCACCTTGCAGATCGTCAAACGCAGTGACGACATGACGGGGTTCGTGGTCCTGCCGAGACGGTGGGTGGTGGAACGCACATTGGGGTGGTTGTTGCGCACGAGGCGACTGGCCCGGGACTACGAGACGCTGCCCGCATCCAGCGAGGCGTTCATCTACTTCTCGGCGAGCATGCTCATGGCCCGCCGCCTGGCCCGCACGACGGCCGCCGGCCAGACCCTCAGGACGCAGCCTCCGGCGCAGACGGCACTCGCGGCGTGAACCGGCCCGACGGCGAGGAGGCCAGCCAGCCACGCTCGACCAGCCGCTTCGCCTTCGACCGCACCCCCTCGATCTTCGCCGGCACCAACTCGAGCCCGAGCCGGTCCGTCATCTCCTTCGCCATCAACCCCTCACTGCCCTCGGGGAGTTCGACCTCCAACAGTTCCACGATCCGCCGGTAATCCGGCGCGAGCACCTCAGCCGTCGCCCCCTCCCGCCGCCGCGGCACGATCGACCCCGCGACCGGGACCTTCACCACCTCAGCCGCCGGCTCCGGCACCTCCAGCACGGCCTCGTCTGCCGCGTCACCCGGGCCGGCCAGCGCCTCGGCCAACTCTGCCTTCGCGATCAACCGGCGTTCCAGCACCCCCTCGGCCGCGGCGAGTTCGGCCAGGACCCGGTCCGCTTCCGCCTGGAGCTCCTCCACCCGCACCCGGGCGGCGGCCTCCCGCACCTCCAGCAACCCCATGACCGACGCCACTGGACACCTCCGCATCGTCGAGAAACGAACTGATCACCCGAACGCTCCCACGACGACACCGAAACCATTCCCGACCAGCGGAAACCCAGTGATCACATCCGGAAAGACAACGGCTTCTAGATGGAGATCTTGCTCTGACCTTATTCGGGACGAAGAGGTCGTGGGTTCAAATCCCGCCACCCCGACAGGATGTAACAAGTCGAAGGACCCTCACTGAAACAGTGAGGGTCCTTCGCTG
>NZ_JBEYVO010000076.1:0-16740 GCF_040644055.1 Streptomyces sp. NPDC047043 | reverse complement strand
GTGCGGTCACCTCGTCCGACCGCTGCTGAAACGGCCACAGGCTGACACGCCACCACACCCGCCCGGCGACGCATGTCGCCGGGCGGGTACGTGTGCACCCCAGACGAGCCCGGTTCCATCCGGGGAGGGGGAGAAGCCGCAGCGCACTGACTTCCCTAATGTCCCGAGATCGCTGTGCCTTTCGCATGAGCGGTTGTAGGGGGAAGTGCGGGGCAGGAGAGTCGGCCCAGCTGTTCACTCAGGAGCAGTTCGACCTGCCCGCCCGCCGGGAGGAGGCCGCACCGGCCACTCTTGATCCGCTCGGCCGGCAGGCCACCCTCGTGGTCGTCCACGACGCCGAACCCGGCCCGCGCCGTCCACGTGACGTCATCGCCCCGCCCGGCGGCCGGTCCACACGGCGCACCCCACGGCCGGGCCGCACAGCCCGCGCGAAATGGCATACCGTCACGGTCGGAGGCGACACCGGCCGTGTCGCCCCCGCCTTCGCCCAGGCCGAGGCACCCCGAGTCGTTGCGATCCACATCGCTCTCACCACGGTCCGCGGGACGGAGGAACCGAGAGCTGCCTCGCGGTGCCGCACCGCCACCGGCCCGGCTACCGGAACTTCGTTCGGTGCCGGGGCCGTAGGGTACCTGGCCGGAGACGCTCCGAGCGTCGCGGACAACGTCCGCCGCTGCCTGGAGAGCACGATCGCCTGGCACTACCACAGCAACGCCATCGAGGCCGGCCGGTCGATCGCCGGCGTTAGCGGCGAAGCCGGAGCATTGTCTCCGGTGCCGAAGCCGTCCTCGCCCTCAGCGCCGCCATGGGCAACGGCGGATTCCCGCACGTGATGGACTTCCGCACCCACGGGGAGCGCCGACACCTCCATCCGTCGTCTGACCAGCACGATCACGAACCCCACGCCTGATCAGCGAACTCACTCCAGGAGGGCCGCACCCTATGTCCCGTGGTTCTGAGGGTGGCAGTCGTACACGTCCGCCCAGCCGCCACCGTCCAGCATCTGCCTGGTGGTCGGCTGGGCGCCGACGAGGAGCTGGTGCGCGAAACTGGTTCCGTGGCGCGCGAATGTCATGAATTACTCCTGGAAAAGGGGTGGCCGGATTTCCTCTCAGTGCCGCGTATAACGCGAGAGTTCGATATTTCCTGGAGATCATGAAATGCGGCGGATCCGGAGTGATCGGGCAATTCCGTGTGAGGTGAAACCGCGGGTGTTGCGGAGTCCAGTCCATGAGCGGCCCCCGGCGGCGCAGGGGGAGTGTCCGTCGGGGGCCGTTCGTGCCCGGTCACCGGGTGCCCGGGGGAGAGCCGACGCCGGTGACCCAGGTGGGCGAGGACCACGATTGCGCGTCGGGAGTTGATCGACATCCTCTGCCCTCGTGGGCAATCAACTCTGTGACCTGTACGTAATGGTTCGGTGGGCCCCGGTCACCTGTTCGACGCCGAGGCGCCCCGTGTCGTCACCTCAGCCGGACCGCGTCCCCGCGCAGACGCGCAGGTACGGCACGTCCTGCACCTGGGAGCGCCACTCGGCCCGGGTCAGGACCGCTCCCCGGCCACGGGCGCAGACCTCGGTCAGTGCGTGTGCGGCGCCGATGGGGTAGATCTGGAGCGGAACGTGGGGGGAGGCCGCGTACAGAGTGCTGCCGTCGGGGGAGAAGGCGAGGGACGCAATGCCGTCGCCGGGCGTGGGGAGCAGGCCGCCCAGAGGTTGTCGGGTGGCCACGTCCCAGAGTTGGACGGACCCGGCGTCACCGCCGATCGCGAGTGTTGCGCCGTCCGGGCTGACCGCCACCGCGGTCACTCCCTCCGGATTGTCGTCCAACGGAGCCGGAAACGTATTGCGCAACACTGCCGCACGGTGTTCAAGTCCCGCGTCCCAGAGCGCGACGCGGCCGGTCCGGTCGCCCGCCGCGAACAGCGAGCCGTTGGCCGCGAATCCCATCGCTCCCGAACCGTCGCCCTGCACCAGGGTCTTGCGTACGACTCGGGTCGGGACCGCGAAGCCATTCGGGCGGGATGGGGAGCGCGGGGGAAATGCGACTGTCCGGCCGTCGCCGACGAAGAGCCGGCCGTCGGGACGGACCGCGGCCAGGCCGCTCGTCATGTCGTTCAGCAGGGCCGTCCTGCGGTGGCCGGCCACGTCCCACACTTCGTCCCGCAGCCCTGCGGACGCCTCCGGACGGACGGCGAGCAGGATGTGCCCGCCGGGACCCAGAGCGATGCTCAGCGCCGAAGGCCCCGACAGGTTCAGCGTGCTCAGGGCACGGTCGTGGGCCAGGTCCCACAGTCTCAGCGGCTGAGAGGCCAGGTCCCGGCCGGGGGCGGAGACGCCGTACGCGAAGGTCTTCCCGTCCGGTCCGAATGCCATCAGCGGCGCGGTCTCCCCGGGCGGGACCGGGGCCGACGGGTCGCGGAGGCCGGGTGCGTCCGCCGCGACCAGGGTGCGCGTTCGGTGGTCGCCGGCGATGGCCCGCAGTGTGAAGACATAGCCGGAGCCCGTTCGTTCGGCGGTGGCGTAGGTACGGCCGTCGGGGCTCAGCAGTTCGGCGGCCGGCTGGGTGGAGCGCCACGAGGGCGTGACGGCGGCGCCGAGGTCGAGGGTGTGCACGGTGCCGCCTTCCAGATAACGGAGGGTTCGGCCGTCCGGGTCCCAGAAAGGCCCGCCGTCGTACGGACGTTGGCCGTCCAGCGGGTGACGGAAGACCTGCGCATCCGGGAACGCGAGTCGCCACACATGGATCTCGTCATGACTGACGGCCGCCAGGAACTTCCCGTCGCCGCTGACGGACACCCAGGTCGCCCCGGGCTCTGCCAGTTCGGCGAGCCGACGCCCCGACCGGGTGTCCCAGACGGTCACGTCCCGGTCCGTGACCACGGCGAAACGGTGGTGGGGGCCGATGACGAACCGCGACTGGGCACCGCTGCAGACGTGGGGGACCTGCTGCCAACCACCCGGCACCGCGCGGCCGGTGGCGGTGTCCCACAACCGGGGGGCCCGTCCGGCGGAGCACGTGGCGACGAGCGCGCCGTCGGAACTCGTCTCGGCGGCGACCGACGGGTCCGCCGTGGTCTCGAAGAGGGTTCTGCCGTCGGCGACCGCGCGGAGTCGCACTCGGTCGCCGTCCTGGGTGAGGTAGGCCCGGCCGTCGCCGGTGAGATCGATCGACGCGGTGAACGGTACGGAGGCCGCTCCGCCTGTCCACCGCCCGGTGAGTGTGTCCCACAGGTGTTGGTGTTCTCCGACACGGACCGCGAGGGTACGGGGGCCGACGGCCGCGACGACGGAGGAGCCGGTCGGCAGATGGCCCTCGCTGAGCGGGCGGTGGCTGGGTACGTCCCAGGTGTGCCAGGTGTCTCCTTCGGCGGTGAGCAGCGTGCGGCCGCCCGCCAGGAGGAACCGGGCCGCGGTGTCATCGGAACCGGGGCCCGGGTCGGTGAAGGCGTCCCGCTCGGGCTGGAAGAGGGAGCCGAGCAGGGCCCGGCGGGTCTCGGGGAGATGGGCCGCACGCCAGGCCGCGGCGCCCAGAAGGAGGGCTGTGCGAGGGTCCGTCGTCCGCAGGGCGTCGGCGGTGTCGGCGATACGGCGTGCCGCGTCCTCGGAGCGCCGCCGCCGGTTGTCGTCGTGCTCCTGCCACGCGGTCAGGCCGACGGCCATGGACACCGCGAGTACCGCGGACAACGCGCAGGTCAGCAGGCGAGAGCGGCGGACGGTGCGGGCGGCTGTCCGGTGTTCGGCGTTCCGGGTGAGCACGGAGGCTCGCAGAAAGGCCCGCTCCGGCTCGCTCAGGGACCGGTCCTGGTCCGGGCCGGGAAACATCTCCTCGGTGCGGGCGAGGCGGGTGCCCCGGTACAAGGTGCCGGAGTCGTGGTCGTGTTCCACCCAGAGACGGACGGCGTCGGCCAGCTGCCGATGGTGGCGCAGCCGCTCCCGCTCCGCCTCGATCCAGCCGTGCAGCCGGGGCCATGAGGTCAGCAGGGCCTCGTGGGCGACCTGGACGGCGTCCTCGTCGACGGTGACGAGCCGGGCCCGGGCCAGCCGTTCCACCACCACGGGTGCATGGGGGGCGGCCCATTCGTCCAGTTCGGCACGGGTGAGCGGGCGCCGGGAGTCGGCGGTGCCCTGGCCGGGCTCGACCATCCGGAGCAGCAGATGCCGAGCCGTCTCGGCCTCCTGGAACGAGAGCTGCCCGTACACCGACTCGGCGCTGGCCGCGATCGCGCCACGCACCCCACCGGCCGTCTCGTAGCCGGCGAGCGTCAGCAGGCAGCCCTTACGGCGGTGCCAGGTCTCCAGCAGTGCGTGGGAGAGCAAGGGCAGGGCGCCGGGCTGGTCGTGGACGTCGGCGACGATCCGTTCGGTCAGCTCCCGCTCCACGATCAGCCCCGTTGCCAGCGCCGGTCCCGTCACAGTCTCCCGCAGTTCGCCCGCGCTCATGGGCCCGAGCAGGAGCCCGGCACCGCGCAGGGCTTCGGCGAGCCCCCGGTGCTCGGCGCAGCGTGCGTAGAAGTCGGCGCGGACGGAGATCAGCACGCGCAGCCGGCCTTCCGCCTCACGGGCGCCCAACAGCAGGTCGATGAAGCGGTCCCGCTCGACGGCGTCGTGGCAGAGGGTGAAGACCTCCTCGAACTGGTCCACCACCACCCAGCAGTCCGGTGTGTCCCTGGCCGGGACCAGGAGGTCCGCGTACGTGGCGGCGGGACGCGGACCCGGGGTGAGGATGCGCAGGACGGTGGGACGGGAACGACGGCCTGCCTCCTCGCGCAGCCGGGGTATCAGTCCGGCTCTCAGGAGCGAGGACTTGCCGCTGCCGGAGGCCCCGACCAGTACGCCGAGCGGATGCTCGCAGACGAGCTTCCTCAGCTCCTCGACCATCCGGTCCCGGCCGAAGAACAGTGCCTGGTCGTCTGGCTCGAAGCGGGCGAGGCCCCGGTACGGAGACGGGGTCCCGTCCCGCACGGCCGCCCGCGCCTCGGCGCGCTCGCCGTCCACAGCGGCCCGTGCCTCCTTCCACCGGCTCTCCCACTCGCCGTGGTCGCCGTCGCAGGCACGCACATACGCCGCGAGCACTGAGAGCGAAGGAAGCCGCTCACCTGCCGCCGCCTGCGACAGCGCTGTCGCCGAGACCCCCGTCGCCTCGGCCATGGTCCGATAGGCGGGACCGCCTGCGGCCCGGCGCAGCTCGCGCAGCTCGTGGGCGAGCAGCTGGACCGGACCGGCGGTCGGGTTCAGCGGTCTCTCGGGTCGGCCCATGGTGGAACTACCTCCGCACAACCACAGATGGGAGGGCAAAGCCCTGAACGGGGCAAACCTACGTCAGACAACCGTCGCCTCGGCCGGCAGGAGCGTAGAAGATGGGATGAATAGTTCTGCCGTGCGGCCTGCTTCGACGCTGTCGATCTACGGTGAGCGGAGAGCCACCTCCGGCGGGCCGGGCGCCGGCCGCCCGGGCGGTGGGAGTTGCCGCCCGGGGGGAGTCACAACCGCCTGGGGGTCACCCGCGAATTCACCCGAAGACGGAGTTCTGAAGCGCCGTTGCGTAGCGTGCGAGCAGCGCGCCGAACAGCTCGATGTCGTCGTGCGACCAGTCGTGCAGTACTTCGCCGAGCATGGAGATCGACGTGTCCACGACGGCCTGGTGGGTGCGGCGGCCGGCAGCGGTCACCGTAATGCTCACGGCCCGCTGATCGCCGTCGTCGGTCCCTCGCTCGACGAGCCCTCGGGCTTCCATGCGGGCCAGTACCTTGCTCACGTTGGAGGCGCCGGTTCCGGTCTGCTGTGCCACGTGGGAGGGCCGCGCCGAACCGCCCGCGCGCATCAGGACGTTGAGCACCGTCATCGACGCCGGATCGATGCCCGCCCCCGCGCGCTCGATGATGACCTCCTGGATTCCGGCCGCCGCCCAGCGGCTCAGGATGTTGGCGAAGGAGTCGTGAAGCGCGGTCAGTCCGGCCACCTCCGATGTGGTCACGGCGTCGCCCGGTGTCGCTCGCGCCATATGCGCTCGTCCTTCCTGCCGGCCCCTGTGTCGATCCTCGCCCACCGGGGCAGCCGTCACCGTCATGATCTCATCGCACCGCCCGGCGGTACAGCCGTCCCCGTCCCGTCCCCGGCCGTGGCCCCGCCTCGGGCGGACTGATCCCGAACGATCCCTTGCTCTCGATGCGGGGCGGGTTTACTGTCCACAGGACAGTAAATGGCGGCTTGCCCCCGTGGCCGCGATCGGGGCGAGCCGTGTCCGTCCGTCGCGCCGCCGACCGTTCTGTCGTCGCGCAGCCAGCACGCACCCCGTGTGCGGATTCTGCCAACATCCCCTGGACGAGGGAGCCTTCGTGTGCCCTGACCGCAGCCCCGGGCAAGTGCTGCCGCTCCGGCTGACGCCCGGTTGCGGTTCCCCGCGGGCGACACCCGAGGAGACCCGTACGCCGTCCCGGGCGGCTGCCCGACTTCTGGGCAGCCGACGGCCCGGCATGCGCTGGCCGACCACGACCCCAGTACACCCTGACGGCGCGGACCCCGTCCGGGAGCGAGCCCACGAAACCTCACGGAGGTGCGTATGACCCGGATCCACGAGGCCCGGCAGCTGACCACCGGCTACAGCTGGACCGAGTGTCCGCGCTGGCACGACGGGCGCTTCTACTTCTCCGACATGTACAACCACCGCGTCGTCACCGTCACCGAGAACGGTGAGGCCGACGTCTACCTCGACCTGAACGACCGCAAGAGCCTGGTCGACGAGGAGGTCGTGTGCGTCGGCACCGGCTTCCTGCCGGACGGCCGAATCCTCGTCAACTCCATGTGGGAGCAGGTCGTCCTGGTCCACGACGGCAGCACCACGGAGGTCTACGCCGACCTGCGCGGTCTTGCGGTCAGCCCGATCAACGACATGGTGGTCGACGCACAGGGCCGGGCCTACATCAGCCAGCTCGGCTACAACCTCTTCGCCGGCGAGAGCGCGGCCAAGGCGCCACTGCTGGTCGTGGAGCCGGACGGCACCCCACGGGTCGCCGAGGAGGGCGGCGTCTTCGACGGCGCCAACGGCATGGGCATCACGGCGGACGGCCGGACGCTGATCACCGCCGAGGTCGACGGCCTGCGGCTGACCGCGCTGGAGATCAAGGACGACGGCTCGCTCGGGGCCCGCCGTACGTTCTTCGACGGCCAGATCATGATGGACGGGATGTGCGTCGACGAGGAGGGCGCGGTCTGGGGGGCGTCCCCGATCAGCGGTGTGCTGCGGGTTCTCGAAGGCGGTCCGGCCGTGGCCTCCGTCGACCTTCCGGCCGAGCAGGCGGGCATGGGTGTCGCCTGCGCGCTCGGGGGCGCCGACCGCAGGACGCTGTTCATCACCTGCGGTGTGGAGGTCTTCGACCGAGAGAAGTCCCGCACCGAGGGCCGCGGCTCGATCTGGACCGCCCGGGTCGACGTGCCCGGCGGCACCACCCGCCCCTGACCCGACCGGTCTCCGGAACCGGCGGAGCACCCCATGCCCACCCGCCACGGAACCCGCCGACCGGCGGCACCCGCTCCACCGCCCGGGGCTCGCCGTCCCGGAGTCAGGGGCCACCTTCCCTCCAGCGGCCACCTTCCCGCCATCGGCCACTCTCCTTCCATCGGCTGCCGGCCCGCCCTCCGGCGTGCCGGACTCCACCGCCCCGGCGCCGTCGTCCGACGGTGCTCTGCGCCCCGCCCATGGGCACCACCCCCCCCGCGCTGTCAACCACCCCGGCTCAACGACGAGAACGACGAGGTACTGACATGGCACCACTCGACTTCACCGGAGGCGCGGTCGTCGTCACCGGCGCCGGACGCGGCATCGGCCGCGCGCACGCCCACCTGCTCGCCGCCCGTGGCGCGTCCGTCGTCGTCTGCGACCCCGGCGGCGACCCCGACGGCGCGAACCCGTCGGCCGCGCCCGCCGAGCAGGTGGTCAAGGAGATCGCCGAGGCGGGCGGCACCGCCGTGGCCTCGACGGAGTCCGTGGCCACCGAGGAGGGAGCCGCGGCGATCGTGCGGACCGCGCTCGACGCCTTCGGCCGGCTCGACGCCGTGATCAACAACGCCGGCATCTTCCGGCCCGCCCCCTTCGGTGAGACCTCCCCGCAGACGTACCAGAAGTACCTGGACGTGCACTACCTCGGCAGCCTCCTCGTCTCCCGCGCCGCCTGGCCGCACCTGGTGGCGTCGGGGAACGGACGCATCGTCAACACCGTCTCGGCGTCCTTGCTCGGCGTGCCCGACATGGTCCACTACGGCTCCGCCAAGGGCGCGGTCTACGGCCTGACCCGCAACCTCGCCGTGGCCGGCCACGCCGTCGGGATCAAGGTCAACGCGGTGGCCCCCGGCGCCGGCACGCGCATGGTCGAACTCACCGGCGACACCCTGCCGGAGGGGATGCTCGAGTACATGATGACCAGCATGCCGCCCGAGCTCGTCTCGCCGGTCGCGGCCTACCTGGCGCACGAGAGCTGCGCCGTCACCGGCGAGGTCTTCAACGTCGCGGGCGGGCTGGTGAACCGCATGGTCATGGTCAACACCCCGGGCATCGTGAACCCGGAGCTCACCCCGGAAACCGTGGCCGAGCGGATCGGGGAGATCCTCGGCACCGACGGCGCCCAGCTCGTCGAGCTGATGCTGCCCCAGACGCAGCCCTGACCCCGCGTCAGACCCGGAACGTCACGCCGTACGGCTCGAACTCGCAGCCCAGGAGGGAAACCCATGGCCGACGACACATGGACGGTGGAGGTCGACGGGGAGGCATGCATCGGCTCCGGCGTCTGCGCCTCCGTCGCCCCCCTGCACTTCGCCGTCGAGAACGGCAGGTCCCGCCCCCTCGCCGAACGCGTCGAACCCGCCGACGAGTTGAGGGACGTGGTCGTCCTGTGTCCCGGCGCGGCCGTCCTCGTCCGTGACGGGGCGGGCGAACTCGTCGACTGAGCCGGCACAGCCCCCGTCGGTACGTGCCTTTCGGCACCTTGCCTTTCGCACGTCCGGCTTTCGTACGTCCATCCGCATCCGCCGCTGTCGAGGGAGACACGCGATGACCAGTGAGACCGCGCCCTTTCCGTTCCCGCCCCTGCCGCCCGAGGAGGCCCTGGAGGCTTTCCGCAAGGTGCGCGCGGACCGGCCGATGACCAAGGTGATCATGCCGTTCGGGGGTGACGCGTGGGTGATCCACCGGCACGCCGCCGCCAAGCGGATGCTGGAGGACCGCCGGTTCGTCCGCCAGCCCTTCCGTGAGCGCGAGGTACCGTACTTCGTCCAGTTCCCGCCGTTCCTGCTGGGCACCCTCCAGTGGTCCGACCCGCCGGAGCACACCCGGCTGCGCCGTCTGGTCGCTCGTGCGTTCACCGCTCGCCGGGTCGAGCAACTCCGCCTGCGTTCGCAGGAGATGGCCGACGCCCTGCTCGACCGCATGACCGCGGGCGGACGCCAGGAGGGCGACTTCGCCCAGGAGTTCGCCATCCCGTTCCCCATCCGGGTGCTGTGCGAGCTGATCGGCGTCCCGGAGGAGGACCGGGACAGGTTCATCGGCTGGTCCCACGCCCTGCTCGCGGTCTCCGGGATGACGGAGGAGCAGACCATGCAGAACAGCATCGAGCTGTACGGCTACCTCGCCGAGCTCATCGCGCGACGGCGTGCCGAGCCGCGGGACGACCTGCTCAGCATGCTGGCCGTGGCCGAGCAGAAGGACGACTCGCTCACCGACGACGAGATCCTCCCTATCGCCATGCTGGTCCTGGTCGCGGGTTTCGACAACACCGCCAACTTCATCACGCTCGGTGTGACCACGATGCTGCACAACCCCGACCACCTGAAGCTGTTGCTGACGGACATCGACACCATCACGCCCACCCTGGTCGAGGAGACCCTCCGCCACGGAGGATTCGTGCAGGGGCGCCCCGTCGGCGGCGGCGGGGGCCTGCCGCCGCACCTGGCGAGCGAGGACGTGGAGATCGACGGTCAGCTGATCCGCAAGGGCGAGTGCGTGCTCGTGGACATCACGGCGGCCAACCACGATGAGAACGCCTTCGACGGCCCGGACGCCTTCGACATCACCCGCAAGCCCAACCCGCACCTGACACTCAGCCACGGCCTGCACCACTGTCTGGGGGCGCCGCTGGCACGGATGGAGATGCAGGTGGCCCTGGCCGGCGTCTTCCGCCGGCTGCCGGGCCTGCGGCTGACGGGTGAGGCGGTCGAAATCACCGAGACCCTGACCGGCGGCGTCAGCAGCCTGCCCGTGGCCTGGTGAGCCACCTGTCCCCGCAGTCCCCGGCGCGACGCGTGGCGGTCGTCGGCGCCGGGCCCGCCGGGCTCTACGCGGCCGAGGAACTGATCCGGCAGAACCGTCACGACGTACGCGTCGACGTACTGGATCGGCTGCCGACGCCGTACGGCCTGGTGCGCTACGGCGTCGCCCCGGACCATTCCCGGATCAAGTCGATCACCGGCTCGCTCCGTAAGGTGCTGGACGATCCGCGGGTCGCCTTCCATGGCGGGGTCGAACTGGGGACGGACCTCACACGGCGCGATCTGCTCGAACGCTACGACGCGGTGGTCTACGCGGCCGGGGCCGCCGGCGACCGCCGCCTCGGG
Source organism: Streptomyces sp. NPDC047043 (assembly GCF_040644055.1). Classification (NCBI taxonomy): domain Bacteria; kingdom Bacillati; phylum Actinomycetota; class Actinomycetes; order Kitasatosporales; family Streptomycetaceae; genus Streptomyces; species Streptomyces sp. NPDC047043. The sequence goes on along the minus strand of NZ_JBEYVO010000076.1, from coordinate 6,140 downwards.
GTCCCCGGCGAGGACCTTCCCGGGAGCTGCTCCGCGAGCGCGTTCGTGTCCTGGTACAGCGGTCACCCGGACGCGCGTCCGCCGCTGGCGCTCGACACGGAGCGCGTGGCCGTGGTCGGCGCCGGAAACGTGGCGCTCGACGTGGCGCGCGTCCTCACCCGGCGGGTCGCGGACCTGGAGCGCACGGACATGCCGGAGGCGGTGCTCGCCGCGCTGCGCGACAGCGCGGTGCGCGAGGTGGTGGTGCTCGCCAGGCGCGGACCGCGGCACGCGCGTTTCACGCCCAAGGAGCTGCGGGAACTGGGCGAGGTGGACGGGGTGGACGTCATCGTCGACCCACGGCAGCTCGCCGGATCGGAGAGCACGGACGCGGACCGGACCACCCAGGCCACCCTCCGCGCTCTGGCCGACCTGGCGGCGCGCCCACCGCTCGGCGCGCCGCGCCGCATCGAACTGCGCTTCTTCACCCGCCCGCGCCGGGTGCTGGGTGGGCACCGGGTGACGGGACTGCTGACAGAAGGTACCCACGGCGGACCCGACGGCACGTCGGAGGGCACCGCCGAACTCTCCACCCTCCCCCTCGGCGGCGTGCTCCGCGCGATCGGCTACCGGGGGCTTCCGCTGGACACGGTGCCCTTCGACACCGCCCGCGGTGTCGTGCCCAACGACGGCGGACGCGTACTCGACCCGGAGGGAGTGCCGTGCCCGGGGGAGTACGTCACCGGCTGGCTCAAACGCGGGCCGAGCGGTGTGATCGGCACCAACAAACTCGACTCCGCGCAGACGGTGGCCCTACTCCTCGACGACCTGGACGGGCTGCCGGTGCGTCAACTTCCGGACCTGACCGGCCTGTTGATCGGCCGGGGAATCCGCCCGGTCGGCCTGTCCGGCTGGGCCCGCATCGACTCCGCCGAGCAGGAACTGGGCGCGACACGCGGCCGGGACCGCACGAAGATCGCCGACTGGCCGACGCTGCTGCGGCTCGGCCGCACACCCCACCCCGTACCAGTGGACTCAGAGGAACTGCCATGGCCTTCCTGATCGGCGACGCCTGCGTCGACGTCAAGGACCGGACCTGTACGTCCGTCTGCCCCGTCGACTGCATCTACGAGGGCGACCGCAAGCTGTACATCAACCCGGCCGAGTGCATCGACTGCGGTGCCTGCGAACCGCTCTGCCCGGTGGAGGCCATCTACATAGAGGACGACGTACCCGACGCACTGCGCTGGGCGGTCGCCGACAACGAGGCCTTCTTCACCCGGCCGCTGCCGGGACGGGCCGTCCCCCTCGGGCCGGCACCCGGCGGCGCGCGTGACCTGGGCCCCATCGGGGCGGACACGCCGTACGTCGCGTCGCTGCCGAGCGGGCGGCGCGGGCCGTCGTCATGACCGGCGGGCGCCGTGCCCTCGGTCCGGACCGTCGCCTTCCCGCGCTCAGGCGACTCGTCGTGAACCGTCGGGCCTTCGGTCGGATCACCCGGGCCGAAGTACGTCGTCGCGCCCGCGGTCCCTTGCGAAGGAACCCGCACACCGGTTCCGGAACCACGGCAACGATGATCAGGACCGACGGCGCGGGACCGCGTGCCGACGCGCGTCGCCCGGGACTCCTGCCTCCGCGCCCCAGCCGGGCCACGGGCTCTGCGTCCCGATTTGTGCCGCGGGTCCACTGAGCGGAACTACTCGTGGTCCGTCCCGTCGGACCGTGATTACTGTCGGCCGCGTGGAACTGGACGTTCCCACCCCGGGGGCGGTTCCCGACACAGTGAGGAAGTGGCACGGATGGCAGAGCGAGCTCACGGAGGGACGGCAGTGAACAGGGCCGCCGCGGTGGCCGCGGCGGCCTCACGGCTGTCCCGAGCGGGGACGGAGCGCAGCCCGTGCGCTCCGGTCCGTGACCTGCTCGGAACGACGGACATCGCGGCTGCCTACGAGGTGCAGCAGCGGCTGGCGCAGCGGAAGCTGGACCTCGGCGCGCGCGTGGTGGGCCGCAAGATCGGGCTCACCTCGGCGGCCGTACAGCGGCAGCTGGGCGTGGACCGGCCGGACTTCGGGATCCTGTTCGAAGACATGGACATGTCGGGTCGGGCCACGGCCGTGCCCAGCGCGCGGCTCCTGCAACCCCGGGTCGAGGCCGAGATCGCCTTCGTCCTCGGCGAGGACCTGGACGCGGCGGACCTGGACCTGAAGCGGGTGCGCGGTGCCGTCGACCATGCCCGGGCCGCTCTGGAGATCGTGGACAGCCGCATTGCCGGCTGGGACATCACGATCACGGACACCGTCGCCGACAACGCCTCCTCGGGCCTGTTCGTCCTGGGCGCCGAGCAGGTGACCCTCGACGGCTTCGAGCCCCGCGACGCCACCATGACGATGACCCTCGACGGAAGCGAGGCGTCGACGGGCAACGGAGCCGCGTGTCTCGGGGACCCGCTGGAAGCCCTGCTCTGGCTCGCGCGTGCCGCCCGCGAGTTCGGGGAGCCGCTGCGTGCCGGGCAGGTCGTGCTCTCGGGGGCGCTCGGCCCCCTGGTGCCGGTCGGCCCCGGAGCCGTCGTGCACGCCGAGATCTCCGGGCTCGGCTCCGTATCCGCCACGTTCACCGGCACGAAGTGAGGTCGAGGGTGAAGAAGACCAAGGTCGCCGTCATCGGGTCCGGCAACATCGGCACCGACCTGATGATCAAAGTCCTGCGGCTGTCGGACAGTCTGGAGATGGCCGCCCTCGTGGGCATCGACCCGGAGTCGGACGGCCTCGCCCGCGCCCGTCGGCTCAAGGTGCCCACGACCGCCGAGGGGGTCGAGGGCCTGATAGCCATGGAGGGCTTCGAGGACATCGCGGTCGTCTTCGACGCCACCTCCGCCAAGGCCCACGTGGAGAACGCCAAGCGGCTCGCCCCGTACGGCAAGTTCCTGGTGGACCTCACCCCTGCCGCCGTCGGGCCCTACGTCGTCCCGCCCGTCAACCTGGACGAACACGTCGAGAAGTCCGCGACGAACCTCAACATGGTGACCTGCGGCGGCCAGGCGACCATCCCCATCGTGCACGCGGTCAGCCGGGTCACCCCGGTCGCCTACGCCGAGATCGTCGCCTCGATCGCCTCCCGCTCGGCGGGCCCCGGCACCCGCGCCAACATCGACGAGTTCACGGAGACCACCTCCGCGGCCATCGCCTCCGTCGGCGGCGCCCTGCGCGGCAAGGCCGTCATCGTGCTCAACCCGGCCGAACCGCCCCTCATCATGCGGGACACCGTCTACTGCCTGACCGGTGACGTGGACGAGCAGGAGGTCGCCGACTCGGTCGCCGCCATGGTGGCGACCGTCGCCGAGTACGTGCCGGGCTACCGGCTCAAGCAGGACGTCCAGTTCACCCGCCTGGCGCCGGACGAGCCGGTGCACACCCTGCTGCCATCGGGCGCGCCCGAGGTGACCACCAAGGTCTCCGTCTTCCTGGAGGTCGAGGGCGCCGCCCACTACCTGCCCGCCTACGCCGGCAATCTCGACATCATGACCTCCGCCGCCCTCCGCGTCGCCGAGCGATTCGCCGAGCGCGTCCTGACCGAGGTGACCTCCCGATGACCGACACCGCCCCGCCCCGCCTCTACGTCCAGGACGTCACCCTGCGGGACGGCATGCACGCCATCCGGCACCGCATCGACCCCGCCGACGTCGCCCGCATCGTGCGCGCCCTCGACGCCGCCGGCGTGGATGCCATCGAAGTGGCCCACGGCGACGGACTGGCCGGCGGCAGCCTCAACTACGGCCCCGGCAGCCACAGCGACTGGGAGTGGATCGAGGCGGCCGCGGACGCGCTCGACCGCGCGGTCCTCACCACCCTGCTGCTGCCCGGCATCGGCACCATCGCCGAGCTCAAGGAGGCCTACGCGCTCGGTGTGCGCTCGGTGCGCATCGCCACCCACTGCACGGAGGCCGACGTGTCGGCCCAGCACATCGCCACGGCCCGCGAACTGGGCATGGACGTCTCCGGCTTCCTGATGATGGCCCACATGGCACCGCCGGACGAACTGGCCCGCCAGGCCGTCCTGATGGAGTCGTACGGCGCCCACTGCGTGTACGTCACCGACTCTGGCGGGCGCCTCACCATGCAGGCCGTCCGCGACCGCGTCCGCGCCTACCGCGACGTCCTGGACGAGCGGACCCAGATCGGCATCCACGCGCACGAGAACCTCTCCCTGTCCGTCGCCAACTCGGTGATCGCGGTGGAGGAGGGGGCGATCCGCGTCGACGCCTCCCTGGCCGGACAGGGTGCGGGAGCCGGCAACTGCCCCATCGAGGCCTTCGTCGCCGTCGCGAACCTGCACGGCTGGAAGCACGACTGCGACCTGTTCGCCCTGCAGGACGCCGCCGACGACATCGTACGGCCGCTGCAGGACCGTCCCGTCCGGGTGGACCGGGAGACACTCACCCTCGGGTACGCGGGCGCCTACTCCAGCTTCCTGCGCCACGCCGAGGCCGCCGCCGCACGGTACGGGCTGGACGCCCGGGACATCCTCGTGGAGGTCGGGCGGCGGGGGCTGGTCGGCGGCCAGGAGGACATGATCGTCGACATCGCGCTCGACCTCGGTGGGGCGCGACACGGGGGGTGAGACCGGCGGTTCGCCGGGCGGGGGGCGGGAGGGGCACTGCGGGGTGCTCCTCCCGCCCGCGTCGTTCGCACATGCTCACCAAGTCGCCGGTGACCGGACCGTTTCAGCGGCCGAGCCGACCGTCGGCGTCACAACGGCCCGGCCGCGTCGGCGCGTTGTCCTCGTTCGGGAGGCGCACCACGGACCTGCGCTTGTGGAGAGACGCCCACGGGCCGGACGGGCCGCTCGCCCCAGGGCTCGGATGCTCAGCCAGTGGCCCCGGGATCCGGCCGGACAACCGGGGCTGCCGCCGTCGCCTCCTCGGCCGGCGCGAGGGCCGGAGGATCGGAGCTCGCCGTGTTCAGCCCCGTGCCAGGCCGGGCAGATGCTCCACGAGATGCATGGCGTGCAGACGTGTGAACTGCTCGTGGGTGCAGTGTCCGTAGGTCGGATGCTCGCGGAGCGCCCCGGTGTGGGTGGTGAACCGGGTGACGGCGTCCGTGAGATGTCCGACGGCTGCCGACAGAGACAGGTTCGGGTCCAGTGGCGGAGCACCGTCAATCACCGCGTCGAGGGGATGGCGCATCCGGCCACGGCTCAGGAACACCCGCTTCGCCAGGACTCCGACCGTCGCCCGGAACAGGGTCGGCTTCAGGCGGGGATATCCCGTCACCGAGTAACGGATCGTCTGGGCGCAGTGCTGCAAGGTCTGTGAGAGGTTCCAGGCGGAGTCGGCAGCCAGGGCCTCCGACTCGGAACCCTCTTTCGCGACATACTCCTGAGCGCGTCCGGCCAGTTCCTCGAGGATGGTTCTCATGGGGCGGATTCTTCCACCCCGCCATGGCGCGCCGACCGGCCACCGGCCATGCTCCGATGTCCGGCTCAGGGGCGACCCCGTCCAGGGCGACCGCCGTGGGACACCCCGTCGGAATCGAGGGCGCGCCGCCGGGCCGACCGTGATTCCGTGGAGAGTCGGATTCCCACAGAATACTGTCCGTCGGACATCTTCCAACCCGGCCGAGCCACTGCTAGCGTCAAAATTAGATTTCATTCTAGTTTCGGCGAGAGGTGCTGGCATGAACTCAGCGCTGAGCAGGATTGCCGGGTCCACCCTTGAGCGGGAGCCGCTGCCCCCGTCCATGGTCGAGCGGATCACCCTGATCATGGATCTCTTCGACCGTCCGTACGCCCATCTGAGTCTGGAGGACGTCACCGGCCGCACGGGCCTGCCACGCTCCACCTCGCACCGTATCCTCGACCAACTCGTGGGCGTGGGCTGGCTGGAGCACATGACGACGGGTTACCGGCTCGGTCCCCGGGCCCTCGGTCTCGGCGGCCGGGACACCGGCCACAGCGCGCTGCGGGCCGCCGCCGCTCCCGCGCTCCATCAACTCGCCGTCCGTACCGGGATGGTGGTGCACCTCGCGGTCCTGGAGGACACCGAGATCTACTACCTGGACAAAGTCGGCGGCCGGTCCGCGGTCGACGTGCCGTCCCGAGTGGGCGGGCGCGCGCCCGCCCACTGCACGGCACTCGGCAAGGCCATGCTCGCCGGGCTGACACCG
>NZ_JBEYVO010000075.1:0-16745 GCF_040644055.1 Streptomyces sp. NPDC047043 | reverse complement strand
GTGCGGTCACCTCGTCCGACCGCTGCTGAAACGGCCACAGGCTGACACGCCACCACACCCGCCCGGCGACGCATGTCGCCGGGCGGGTACGTGTGTGCGCCTTGGGCAGCACGGTTCCCGCCGGGGAGGGAGTGGACGTGTCCCGGCCCGACTTCGGCGACAGCGCCGCCCGGCGGGCCCTTCTCACCTGGGCCGAAGTGCTGACGCGAGAGCATGGGTCGACCATCCGACCCTGGGTTCGGACGGCTGCCGGACACGCGTGAGCGGCGGCTCGCCGCAGGGGGCCTTCCCATCCCCTGGCCAACCCGGGAGGTGTCGCATTCGGTGATCGGAGCCTCCGGGAGAGAAGGGACGGAGAGTGCCCGGAGTTCCGGCGATGAGCGGCCCCCGGCGGCGCAGGGGGGTGTCCGTCGGGGGCCGTTCGTGCCCGGTCACCGGGTGCCCGGGGGAGAGTCGACGCCGGTGACCCAGGTGGGCGAGGACCACGATTGCGCGTCAGGAGTTGATCGACATCCCCGGCGGCCGAGGGCAATCAACTCTGTGAGCTGCGCGTGATGGTTCGCTGTGGGACGGCCACCGCTTCGACGCCGTGATGCGCCGTCGCGTCACTTCCCGGGACATCGCCCGTCACAGGCGCGTAGATACGGCACGTCCTGCACCTGGGAGCGCCACTCTGCGCGGGTGAGGACCGCTCCGCGGGCGCGGGCGCAGACCTCGGTGAGCGCGCGCGGTGCCGATGGGTAGCTCTGGAGCGGAACGTGAGGAAGGCCGCGTAGAGCGTGGTGCCGCCCGGTGAGATGGCCGAGGGACGTGATGCCGTCGCCGGGAGTGGTGAGGAGGCCGCCCAGGGGCTGCCGGGTGGCCACGTCCCAGAGCTGGACGGATCCGGCATCGCCGCCGACTGCTAGATGATCGATGCGCCTTGGGCCCTGTCCGGAACGGCGAAGAGTGTCCAGGATCGGTGGTGTTGACACTGGCTCGACGCGTGAGGCGTGCTGTGAACACCGATCTGGGCACTCTCCTGACAGCACTGTATGTCGAGCTGGACGACGGCATCATCCCCCCGTACTGGCTCCGCCAGCGCATCGAGTCGGTGAACTGGACGCTCAAGGGCCAGCTCGGCCTGGAGGCCCACGGCGGCCGGGTGCTCTCCGGTCTGTGGGCCAGGGTGCTCCAGCGGCTCCCGGTCCTCAACGCGGCGATCTGGCACAACTGGGCCTGCGGAGCCGAGAGGAAACGCTCGCTGATCCACTACGACCACCCCACCCCACTGACCAGCGCGTAAAAGCGCATCAATCATCTAGGCGAACGACTCACGCACCGCATCCCGGATCTCCTGCGCGAGCCGCTGCTGCAAAGGGGACAGGCGCTTCTCGGTCCGACGGACCAGGTACAGCCTGTCGCGCAGGTCGGCGTCCCGGATACGCACCTCACGCAGCGCTCCGGAGGCCAGGTCGGTTTCCACGGAATGCCGCCAGAGCAGAGCCACACCGAGGTCCGCCGCCACCGCCTGCTTGATCGACTCGGCACTGCCCAGCTCGATCTCCACACGACGATTGTGCACCCCGAGCGATGCCAGGGCGGCGTCCTGACTTCGGCGGATCGCCTGGTGACCCGGAGGACAGACGAACGGCAGGTCGGACAGCTCGGCAGGGTCGATCTCTGCGCCGACGGCGGTGTTGGCGGGCGCGGCGACGAGCGTGAACGACGGCTCCGCGATGAGCTCGGCGACGAAGGAGTTCGCGTCGAGGACGGAAGCGGTGGCGACGACGCACAGGTCGCTCGCGCCCGACAGCGCACCCTCCAGGGCCACCTCGACGCTGGAGATGTTCAGCGTGATCATCGCGTTCGGGTTGGCCCTTCGGAACCTGATCAGGATCGGTGGCAGCAGGGTGTTCCCGACCGACATGCTCGCGCTGATCGCGACTGTGCCCGACTTGCCGCCGGACAGACTGCGCAGGTCCGCGTCCAGCTCCAGCCGGCCGCGCAACACCTCGCTCGCCCAGACGTGAACCGCCTGGCCGGCCTCGGTCAGGCGCAGGTTCCGGCCCTGCCGGTAGAACAGCTTGGCACCGATCCTGCTCTCCAGGGAGCGAAGGTGAGCGCTGACCACCGGCTGGGAGACGTAGAGGGCCTCGGCCGCCTTGCGTACCCCGCCCAGCTCCACCACCTTGCAGAGGACCTCGAGCTTCTGCAACGAGATGTGGTTGTCCGTGGTCATCGCGGAATCCAGGAAGACATAGTCAAAATGCTATCTGAGGTTGGGTGAACTTTGTCTTAGACCTTTCGAAGAACCGGTCCTATCGTGGGTGCCGAGGCAGTTTGATCTCGTGAAGGAGCGCGCCCGATGTCGCCGGCACTGCTTTGTCCTCCGGTCAGCGACGCCCCTGTCCCGGCCATGGCCTACGCGCCCTTTGCGGATATCGCTTCCGCAGGCGCAGGCGCAGGCGCAGGCGCAGGCGGTCAGGTCACCCCGGCACGTCGACCGCACCGCGCCGCTGTTCGACCGGGCACGCATCTCGCCCTCGCGTGGGCACCAGGGACGCTGTCGGCCGGCGGTGGACGACCGCCCTGCCGCCCGAGCACAAGGGAGTGACGTCGTGGAGATCGCGATCATAGGCGCAGGGCTCGGCGGTCTGGCGACCGCGCTGCACCTGCACCGCCAGGGATTCCGGCCCAGGCTCTTCGAGTCCGCGACCGGGATGCGCGAGGTCGGAGTGGGCGTCGCGCTCCGGCCGTACGGGATGCGCGAGGTCGACGAGCTCGGACTGACGGACCAGGTCAACGAGGTGACCGTCGACGCGGTCGAATCGACCTTCTACAACCAGTACGGCCAGCGGATCTACGGCGAGAAGTCCGGGACCCACATGGGATACGCGTACCCGGAGCGCTACGCCCATCGCGCGCTGTTGCAGAAGGTACTGCTGAACGCCGTCTCCGAACGCCTGGGTCCGGACGCCGTGACACTCGGCGCGCGCTGCGTCGGCTTCGAGCAGGACGCCGACGGCGTGACCGTCCGCTTCGAGCGCCGGAGCGGTGCGGCACCCGAGCGGATGCGTGCCGACCTCCTCATCGGCGCGGACGGCATCAGGTCCGTGGTCCGCGCGGGCCTGCATCCGGACCTGAGCGAGCCTCGCTACTCCGGGGTGACGATGTGGCGCGGCGTCACCCTGATGGAGCCGTACCTGTCCGGCGGTTCCATCCTCCACATCGGCGCGCCCAGCCAGGGCAGCATCATCTGCTACCCGATCATCGACAAGGCGTTCGGCACCGATCTCACCCTGGTCAACTGGGCCATCGAGGAGTACGGCCGCCCGCAGATGGTCGAGGACTGGAACTGCCCCGCCGACCCGGCGGAGGTCGCGGGGATGTTCGGCGACTGGGAGGCGGACTTCATCGACCTGGGGACGATGCTGCGGACCGCGCGTGCCGCCTACGTCATCCCCATGATGGACCACGACCCTCTCGACAGCTGGACGGACCGGCGGGTCACTCTGCTCGGTGACGCGGCGCACGCCATGTACCCGCGGGGCGGCAACGGCCTGGGGCAGGCGTTCCTGGATGCCGCCGCCCTCGCCCGCAACCTCGCCGGCATCGCCGACCCGCAGGAGGCCCTGCTCGCCTACGAGGACGAGCGGCGCGACGCGGTGAACCGGGTGGTGATCGCCAACCGCGGTGAGGGCCCCGAGGTGATCCGGCGTCTGGTCGAGGAGCGCACGGGCGGGCGACGCTTCACGGACATCGAGGATGTGCTGCCGGCCGTCGAGGCTGACGCGATCTTCGCCGAGTACCACCGGCTCGCCGGTATGAACAGACCGGACGAGTCCGGGACGGCCGCCAGCCGGGCGGGCTTCTTCGACGAACAGCAGGCGGCTCGGGTGCGCTCCGCCGTCTCGTCCGCGTGAGCGCGCGGGCTGTCTCGTCACCGGCGCCGTGACCGATCGAACACAGGAGGACAGTTGCGAAGGATAGTGACGGGTCACACCGACTCCGGCAAGGAAGCGGTGCTCGCCGACGACGAAGTTCCCGCGGTGACAACGGCCATCCAGCCGGGGGTCACCGTCCACCGGGTGTGGGAACTGGACCGGACGCCGACGCTGCCGGTCACCGAGGTCCCGGAGACCCACCTGGGCCCGATGTTCCCGGATCCGGGCGGCCTGCGCTTCGGGTTCATCAGCATCGCGGCCGGCGTCAGCTATGAGCTGCCCGCCGACCTGACCCCGGAGGCGATCGGGGCGGCGGCCGCGGAGGCCGAGCAGAAGCTGCCCGGAATGGCGGCCGCCTTCGACCGCAGCCGGCCGGGGATGCACACCACACACAGTGCCGACTTCATCGTCGTGGTGTCCGGCGAGGGACGGATGCGCACCGACGACGGCACCGAGGTGCGGCTGCGGCCGGGTGACTGCGTGGTCCAGAACGGCACGGCGCACGTATGGCTGAACGACGGTGACGAGCCGTTCGTGTTCGCCTACTCGCTGGCGGGCGCCCGATGACGGGCGGCGGCGGGACGGGTGGCGACCCGTCGGTCTGGACGGCACTGCTCGGCACCGCCCTGTCCCTGCGCTACGAGCAGGTGGGGCCCTGGCGCACGCGGGTCCTGGAGGCCGGCACCGGGCCGGAGACGATCATCCTGATGCACGGCATAGGCGGGCATCTGGAGGCGTACGCACGCAACATGCCCGCCTTCGCCGAGCGCTACCGCGTCATCGCCTACGACTACCCCGGCCACGGCTTCACCACCCATGCCACCTCCGACCTCGAACTGGCCGACTACGTTGCGCACCTGAGCGATCTGATGGACACGCTCGGGGTGGACCGGGCCCATCTCGGCGGCGAGTCCCTGGGGGGCTGGCTTGCCGTCAAGTTCGCCGTCCGCCACCCCGAGCGCACGGGGAAGCTGGTGCTCAACACGCCGGCCGGCGCGCTGTCCGACCCGCAGGTGCGCGAGCGTATCCGCAGCCTGTCCCAGGGTGCCGCCGACGATCCGTCCCACGAGCGGATCCGGGCCCGGCTGGAGTGGCTGATGGCCGATCCGACGACGGTCTCCCCGGAGCTGATCGACATCCGGCGCGCCGTCTACTCCCGGCCCGGGTTCGCCGAGTCCATGCGGCACATCCTGTGCCTCCAGGACGGCGACGTCCGCGCGCGCAACATGATCACCGGTGAGGATCTCGCGACAATCAAGAACGAGGCGCTCGTGGTGTGGACCAGTGACGACCCGTCCGGCCCCGCGGGGACCGGTATCGCCATGGCCGAACAGCTCGCCAACGGCCGGTTCCAGCTCATCGAGAACGCCGGCCACTGGCCGCAGTGGGAACAGCACGCGACGTTCAACGAGTTGGTGCTCGGCTTCCTCGCCGAGTGAGGACGGGTGCGTCGCGCTCTCCTTCCCGGGAGGCCCGGGGCGCTGAAACGACATCAGCGCCCCGGGCCTCCCGGGCTTGTGGCGCGGGCGTTGCTTCAGAGCTCCCGGCGCCACCGCTTCCGGGGCAGGGTGGTCAGCCGCTCCAGCCTGACCGGATCGACCAGCGCGGCGAGGTTCGCCGCCGCGGGCGGGGTGATGGTCCCGCCCGTGACCTCCAGCGGCTCGTGCAGGTAGTGGTCGGTGAGGAGCAGCGGTGCCGCGGCCTCGGCCGGCAGCATCCGCACCCGAGCGGCCAGCGCGCGGTGCGCGGCCAGCAGGTGCACGGCGCCCGCGTGGCTCTCGCCGAACAGGCCGATCACGCCGAGTGCGTCGGCCGCGGCGACGGCCTCGCCCATCGCCAGCACCTTGCGCATGCCGAAGCGGCTCGGCTTCAGACTGATGCCACCGCAGCCGAGGTCGAGCGCCGCGCGGGCGGCCGAGACGCCGTCCAGCACGAAGTCCGCGATCACGGGGACACGACTCGCGGCCTGTACGCGCTCCAGGCGGCGGTCCAGCGCGAGGTTGTACGGGTCCTCGACAGCGACGACGCCCAGGTCGGCGAGCCGGGCCACGTAGTCCTCGGCCTCGGCCGCCGGGACGGCGCCGTTGGCGTCCACGTAGAGCGCCACGTCCGCGCCGACGGCGGCCCGGACCCTCCGCACCACGTCAAGGTCGGACGAGACATCCTGCCCGCCCTTGACCTTGAGGGTGCCGAACCCGTACCGCTGGACCAGGCCCGCCGCCTCCGCGGCCATGTCCGCGGGCACGCCGCGGGTGATGGTGGCCGACACCGGAACGGGCCGCGCCGGAACGTCCGCGGCGGTTGCCGAGGCTCCGGCCGACAGATCCCAGAGGGCGCTCTCCAACAGCGCCTTGGGTGCGGAGTTCTCGACCAGCCGGCCCAACCGCTCGGGCAGCGCCGTCATGTCGGTACGCGCCGACCAGAGAACCGGCAGCACGAGACGCTCGAACGCCACGGCGAAACCGTCGGCGTCGAAGCCGTTCCACGTCGGCTTCACGGTGCACTCGGCGATGCCGCGACGGCCGTCGGCGTCCCACAGTGTCAGCACCATGAACCGGGCCTGAGCCTCGATGCCGCCCTCCCAGTGCACGGGGCGCACATTCGGAATGGCGATCCCGCGCAGCTCGCACTCGACCACCGGCACGGCGACGACGTCACCGGCGGCCGTGGCCCCCGAGCCGTCCCGGTCGCCCCGTGTGCTGACGGACGTACTCCACTCGACCACCGCTCCGACCTCCTGCGTACCGACTCCGCCTGCGACGGTGCCGCCGACTGCGGTTGTGCGGGCGCGGCGTCCCGGCGACCTGTTCGCCGTGCCGCACCCGACGAGACCGTGTCGAGCATCCGCAAGCCAGGGCTTCGGCGTCAAGGCTGCAAAAGCCAACGCCATTCATAGTGAAACGGCTAACTGATGTTTCCGAACTTCGTCATGGAACTTTCAGTCAAGCGCTCCTAGGGTTGATCTCAGCACGTGACACGACGCGAGGAGCGCTCATGCCGTTGGCCCTGGTCACCACCTCGCATTCACCGTTGCTCGGGATCAACCCGCCCCCGGCGGACGTCGAGCGAGCGGTGGAGGATGCCTTCGCCGAGACCCGTCGGTTCATCGGGGAGTTCGACCCCGAACTCGTCGTGATCTTCGCGCCCGACCATTACAACGGGGTCTTCTACGATCTTCTTCCGCCGTTCTGCCTCGGCATGGCGGCATCGTCGATCGGTGACTACACCACGCGGACCGGACCGTTGGACGTCGACCGGGAGGCGGCGGCGCTCGTCGTCGAACACGTGCTAGCCGCGGACGTGGACCTGGCGATCTCCGAACGACTGGAGGTCGACCACGGATTCGCCCAGCCCCTGGAGATCCTCTTCGGGGCGGTCGCCGCAGTGCCGACCGTGCCGATCTTCATCAACTCCGTCGCCGTACCGCTGGCTCCCGTGCGCCGTGTACGCCGACTCGGTCACGCGGTCGGGTCGGCGCTGGCCGGCCTCGGCAAGAGGGTGCTCGTGCTGGGGTCGGGCGGACTGTCCCACGATCCGCCTGTCCCCAGGCTCGCGGGGGCGACAGCGCAGGAGGCGGAACGCCTGATCGCGGGCCGGCAGCCGAGCCCGGATGAACGGACCGCGCGGGAGGTGCGTGTGCTGCGCGCGGGCCGGGCGATGGCCACGGGGACGGACGACCTGCAGCCGCTCAACCCCGACTGGGACCACCTCGTCATGCGGACCCTGGCCGCGGCCGACTTCGACACCGTCGACGGGTGGTCCACCGACTGGTTCGCCAAAGAGGCGGGCAACTCCGCACACGAGGTCCGCACCTGGATCGCGGCGTATGCCGCGCTGGCCGCCGACGGCCCGTACCGGGTGAGCCAGTCCTTCTACCGGCCGATACCCGAGTGGATCGCCGGATTCGGTATCACGACCGCGGGAAGCAGCACGGTCCACGGCGTGGAGGAGCGGTGACCGGCCGACGGCAACCGGTGCTGGGGGTGTCCAGGCCCGGCCCTCCCGGATTCGGGACACCGGACGTCGACGGCCGGGTCCGGGGTACCCGGGGAGATCCGCACGTGCCGTGCGATCCGCAGCCGTGCGCGCGGACGCGGATCACGGGATCGCCGGGGACGCAGCGGCCTGCCGAGGCGCGCGAGCGCGGGTTCCTGCGATGACGGGCGACGTGGCACCCGACGCCGGGCCCGCCTTCGGCTTCGCCGTCGTCACGATCGGCTCGGCGCCGGTTCTCGCCGTCGTCCGCGAGGACGACGTCGTCCCGCTCAGCCGACTGGTCGACCGGCCGCCGGCCGACTTCGCGGAGCTGCTGGAGGTCTGGGACGAGGTCGTCGCAGAGGTGGCCGCCGGGTGGTCGACGGCCGGCGCAGGTCCGACCTCGTATGCCACCGGCGCGGTCGACTTCCACGTGCCCGGGGTGGCGGCACCGGCGGTCTGGTGCGCCGGCGCGAACTACGCGGACCACGTCGCGGAGCTCGGCTTCGCGGACGTCGGAGACCGAGCCTTCCACTTCCTGGTGCCGCCGACCGCGCTCAACCGCCACCGCGGCACGGTACATCCGCCGGTCCACGCGGACATGCTGGACTGGGAGGTGGAGCTAGCGGTCGTCATCGGTCGGACCGCGCGGCACGTCGCCCCGCAGGACGCTGCCGACCACATCGCCGGATACACGATCGCCAACGACCTCACCGTGCGCGGGCAGCGGCACCCGATCTTCGGTGTGGACTGGGTCGCGGCCAAGAGCGCCGACGGCACGACACCGCTCGGGCCGACGATCGTGCCGCGCTGCTTCGTGACCGAACCGCGTGATCTGGAACTGAAGTTGACGGTCAACTGCATCACCCGCCAGCGGTCCTCGTCGGCGCGGATGCTCGTCGGCATCGAGGACCAGATCGCCGCGCTCAGCCGCGTCGTCACCCTGCGCCCCGGAGACGTGATCCTCACCGGCAGCCCGGCGGGCACCGCGGCGGCACACCACGGTGCCTACCTGACCGGCGGCGACGTCATCGAGGCCGAGATCACCGGCCTCGGCGTGCTGCGGACCGAGATCGCCCGATGAGGCTGTCGCGCCGCCCTGGCATCTCCCGGCAGTCCTCATACAGGAACAGCGATGGAGGAACACCGATGACAGAGAGTCCGACGGCGGGCACGAGGCTGCTTGTCAAGGGTGGCGTCGTGCTCAGCCTCGATCCCGCCGTCGGCGACTTCGAGCGTGCCGACGTGCTGATCGGGGACGACGGCACGATCGCCGGGGTCGGACCGGATCTGGACGTCACCGACGCGCCCGTCCTGGATGCCGGCGCGATGATCGTGATCCCCGGTTTCGTCGACACCCACCACCACCTGTACCAGAGCCAGTTGCGCAACGTGCTGCCCGACGGACTGCTGGCCGAGTACTTCGCCGACGTGTCCGGCGCCGCCACGGCGCGGTACCGGCCCGAGGACGCCTACATCGGGAGCCTTGTCGGCGCGTTGCGCGCGATCGAGGCCGGCATCACCACGATCGTCGACTTCTCCCAGGCGTCCAACACCCCGGAACACAGCGACGCGTTGATCGCCGCGCTCAAGGACTCAGGAATCCGGGCGCTCTACGCCTACGCCCGCGGCGCGGTGCCGGGGCAGCCGCATCCCGGCGACGCCGAGCGCATCCTCGCCACGCACTTCTCCTCGACCGATCAGCTCGTCACGATGGCGCTCGCGACCTCGCTGGACAAGGAACAGTGGCTGCTGGCCCGCAGACTGGGACTGCGCAACCTCTCGCACGTGGTCGGCAGCGTCCCGGGCATCACGCCCTCCGACGTGATGCGTCTCGACGACCAGGGACTGATGGGCGACAACAACGTCTACATCCACTTCACCGGCGCCGACGCCGCGCAACTGCGGCGGGTCAAGGACACCGGCGGCTGGCTGTCGATCTCCGCGCCGATCGAGATGACGATGGGACACGGTATGCCGCCGCTTCAGGCGGCGCTCGACGCCGGCATCAGACCGAGCCTGTCCAGCGACGTCGAGACCACGATGGCGGCCGACATGTTCACCCAGATGCGCTCCGTGTTCACCGTGCAGCGCGCGCTGCTCAACGAGCGGGCGATCGGCGGCGAAGCAGACCTGCCGCCGCTGCTCAGCTCCCGGGAGGTACTCGAACTCGCGACCGTGCACGGCGCCCGGTGCGCGGGACTGTACGACAGGACCGGCACGCTGACCCCGGGCAAGCAGGCCGACCTCGTACTGCTGCGAACCGATCTGCTGAACACGATGCCGCTGAACAACGCCGCCGGGGCGATCGTCACGGCGATGGACACGAGCAACGTCGACACGGTGTTCATCGCGGGGAAGGTCGTGAAGCGCGGCGGCAAGATGGCCGGCTTCGACCTGCCGGAACTCGGCCGCCGGGCCACGGCGTCCCGCGACCACCTCGTCCGGACGCTCGGCTGGACGCCGTCCGTCCTCGACCGGGCGGCCGACCGTGGCGAGTGACCCCGGCGCGTCCGGGCCGGGGCCGGGGGAGCAGCCGCTCTCGCGGGCCGCGACCTGGGCGGTACGTGCGGCGGTCAGCGCGGTCTTCGTCAGCAGCGGGACGAAGGTCCTGCGGGACCCCGAGGGACCGACCGCGGGGGCGGCGGGCTTCCTCCACCAGGTCAAGAAGGCCGTGCCGGCGATCTCCACCGTCGAGGACCGGGATCTCGTCCGGCTCAACGCCGCCGTCCAGTTCGGCGCCGGCGTCGGACTGGCGGTGGGCGGACTTCCCCGTCTGTGCGCGGCCGTGCTCGCCGCCTCGGTGGTGCCCACGACACTCGCCGCCTACCCGTTCTGGCGGCTGCCGGGCGGACCGGAACGGTCTCGAGCCCACTCCGAGTTCCTGAAGAACCTCGCCCTCGCGGGCGGCCTGATCGGCCTGGTCGTCCGGCCTCGTCACGACGCGGCGCGGGGCGGGCCGGACTCGTGTCGGTGACGCCCGCCGCGCGACGCGGTGCCCCCTCGGGTACCGGACGGCGGCCGACGGTGGCGCCGGCGCCCGTCCGCGAGTCGCGCGTGCCGGGATCCCACCGTCCGCTCGTCCGGTTCGGCGACAACATGAGCAGGCGGGCAGTCGTCCACGACACGGAACTCACCCTCGGTCCGCCGGTGGACCTCGGTGTCACGTCGGGACCGAACGCGCCGGCACACTGCGCGGATTGCCTCTGGCCACCCTGCCACGACCAGATCAACCGGGTCCTCGCCCCGAAGGGTGCCACCGCTGTGAACCCTGGGCTGCCATCGGCGGAGGGCGACCCTTCGGACCGGGCTGGGCACGAGCTCCTGCTCTACATCTCCTGCCTGTCCGCGCACTCCTTCTCGTCGGCCGGATCCGGCCTGAACCACAAGACCTGTCACGTCCTCGGCGGGAGGCCCGACCTGCCGCATGCACCTCGGCTGCTCGCCGAGACGCCCCGCACGGACACGGTGATCGTCGGCCTTACCGCGCCGCGTCGGCGGGGCGACGCACCGCGCGCCGCATGGCCAACCTGGGCATGGCTCGCGTGGCGCTACAGACCGGCCACCATGACCACCGAGAACCTCACAAGGCTGCTCACCCCGGCGTGGCAAGGAGACGAGATCCCGTGACGGACCGGACGAAATCGGCTGCCGAGCAACAGGCCCGCGAGGAGGCGCTGGTCGCCGAGGTGCTGGCGTCATTCGACAACACCCCGGACGACCGGCTGCGCGAACTGCTGCAGCACCTCGTGCGCTACGTGCACGACTTCATCCGCGAGACCCGGCTGACAGAGAAGGAGTGGAGCCAGGCAATCGACTTCCTCACCGCCGTGGGCCACATCACCGACGACCGACGCCAGGAGTTCATCCTCCTGTCCGACACCCTCGGCGCGTCCATGCAGACCATCGCGGTGAACAACGCGGCCTGTGCCGACGCCACAGAGGCAACGGTATTCGGGCCGTACTTCGTCACCGACGCCCCGCACGTCGATCTCGGTGGCGACATCTCCGGCGGAGCCTCCGGCGAGCCGTGCTGGGTCGAGGGGACGGTCACGGACACCGACGGCAACCCGGTGGCGGATGCGCGCATGGATATCTGGGAGGCCGATGACGACGGCTTCTACGATGTGCAGTACGACGACGACCGCGTGGCCGGCCGTGCCTGGCTGACCTCTGACCAGAACGGTGAGTACCGGTTCTGGGCCGTGACCCCCACGCCCTACCCCATCCCCCACGACGGGCCGGTCGGCGCCATGCTCGCCGCCACCAAGCGTTCGCCGGTCCGGGCGGCGCACCTGCACTTCATGGTCACCGCGCCCCACCGGCGGACCCTGGTGACCCACATCTTCGTCAGCGGCGACGACTACCTCACTCAGGACAGCGTGTTCGGCGTCAAGCGGTCACTCGTCAAGGACTTCGTCCGGCAGTTGCCCGGGACCCCGACTCCCGACGGCCGGGACCTGGGCGACCGGACGTGGTCGCGGGTCCGATTCGACATCGTCCTGGCACCGGCCGCCGTGTGACAGTTCGCCTTCGCGGAACCCGACCTTCTACGACCGTCTACGACCGGGCACGTCCGATCGGGCGATCCGGCACACCGTCGATCCGTCGGAGCAGGCGCCGTGGTGTGCGGACCGCCGGGGTGTCGGCCGCGACGATCCGTGGACCTGTGAGGTCGGTGATGCCGGTGACCTCGCCGGAGAGTCTGTGTGACAGTTCGAGGGGACGACGCGCCTCAGGGGTGCCCGCCCAGGTCGCGTGGCCTGGCGCCTTGCGATGCACGGCACCATGCCACGCGACCTGATCGGACGCTCATCGTGCAAGCCCCTTCAGCCACCCCGCGCAGGCTCCTCGGTGGGGAAGGGGAACCTCCCGACGGGCGGGAAGCCGGGTATCGAACAAATGCTCGCCATCGCCGTCGCGGATTGCCTTGCGTTCTCCGTACGACAATCCTGCCGTATGGTCGTGTCGTGAGCTGGAGCCGCGACACCCCCCGCCCGGATCTTGCCGCGCGCATCGGCCGGCCCTCGGCGTTGCTGCGGACGCAGGTGCTCGACGTGCTGCGCGATGCCATCCTGACGCTGGAGTTCCCACCGGGCCGGCGGCTCGTCGAGCGCGAGCTGATCGATCTCACCGGTGTCTCACGCACGACCGTGCGCGAGGTGTTGCGCGAACTGGCGGCTGAGGGGCTCGTGCGGACGGTCCCGCAGAAGGGCGCCGTGGTGGCGGAATTGTCGGACGAGGAGACCGAGGAGTTCTACGACCTCCGCCATGTGCTGGAGAGGCATATGATCGACCGTTTCGTCGAACGCGCGAGTGACGGCCAGGTCATCCAGTTGCGACGCACACTGACCAGGTTCGAGGCCCTGGTGGACGCCGGGTGTCAGACGAGGATGGTCACAGAGCTGCTTTCCGCACAGGCGTCGCTCTACGATGTCCTGCTGGCCGGGGCGGGCAACACCACCCTGCGCTCCAGCCTGACCCAACTGCATGCGAGAGGTGTGCGGCTGCGGGCGGTCGCGCTCCTCACCGCTTCCGAGCAGCCGGATGGGGCGGCCCGCGGCCTGCGCCGACTGGTCGAGGCGATCGAGGATCGCGACGCCCCGGCCGCACGCGAGGCCGTCGCGGCCCTGCTCGCCGCCGAGGCGACAGCCGCGGCATCCACCGGCGCACGGGACCTGGACGACCGCGCGGGAGAGACAGCCCGCCCGGCAGAGCCGCTCGACCGGGCCACACGGGTGGGCACGGACCGAGTACGGCGAACGCGCAGCGCCTAGCCACGTACTGCGGGGCATCCGGCAGCTGTACCCGGGTGCGTGATCGCCGCTCGTTCCTGGCCGCTGTCAGGCGGGTAGTGGGAAACGCACGTTCGTGCCTATCACCGCCCGATCGGCTGCGACCACTCGGTTGGTCCGGTCACCCGCGGAGTACGGGTCCGACCGGACCGAAGGGTCGCCACATACGCCCGGCTCGTGGCGGGCCGCCCGGGCAGGGGCGTGGCGGTGCCCCACATCGGCCGCTGCGCCGGTGCGTCGGCCACCTCCAGGGCACGCGGCCCGTCGTCCGGCATGCCCTGACGGTCGACCCCGCATACTCGTACCGGCCAACTGACACCGCCTGTGTGATCAGTGATCCCAAGACCCGGTCGGCGGGTCATGTGAACGTGATCCCGTCGCGCTCACCGCCTCGGAGCGCGTTCGCCCCGCAACCGCCCGGCCGAGGTGCTCGGGACGGCTGCCGGACCCTCGCGCCCCGGTGGCTACTTGGTGAAGTTGGACGGCGGCGGTCCGGCCAGCTTCCACCAGTCGCCCTGCCACTCCGGACCCCAGAACTTCTCCTCCAGCGGGCCTTCCAACTCCTCCTCGACCTGCTCCATCTCGGCGTAGTACTCGATGAAGACACCGCCGGGGTCGGAGTAGTAGGTGAAGATGTTGTTGCCGGGGCCGTGCCGGCCCGGCCCCCACACGCAGGGCGTGCCGTCCCGACCCAGCTCTCCCAGGGCGATCATCACGCTGTCCAGGTTCACCACGTCGAAGGCGACGTGCTGTACGCCGGTGCGCCCGGAGTCGACCAACGCGAGGCTGTGGTGGTCGCTGTTGCAGCGCAGGAACGACATGCCCCCGGCGGTGCGGTCGCCGACCCTCAGGCCGATGCTGGCGTAGAACTTCTCCATCGGGGCTCGATCTGGGGTGTTGAGGACGACGTGACCGAGTTTGCGCGGCGCGATGACGCGCGCGCGGTGGTCTTCCTCGGTGAAGGCGGAGCCGTAGAGCAGCTCCACGACGTTTCCGTCGGGGTCGCTGATGGCTGCGCTGGCCTCGTGTCCGGGGTGGAGGGGTTCACCGGGCTCGCGCACAACGCGGCCCCCCACGGTGGCCACCCTCTCGACCGCGGTGTCGAGATCGGCCCGGTTGGCGACGTCGAAGGAGAGGTGCACCATCTCACCGCGGTCGGTGCCGGGGGCGGCCTGATCGAGGGCCACGGCATGGTGCCCGGAATAGAGGGCGCGCAGATAGCGCCGTGAGCTGTCGCCGTCGCCCTTGACCTGCTGCATGCCCCAACGGTCGGCGTAGAAGTCTTCGGCCTCGTCGAGGTCGGGAACGGCCAGAGCGATGTTCTCCAGCCTCGTCACCTGGATCACGCCAGAACCTCCGTTTTCGCTGTGCAGAAACGCTATCTGTACAGTAGATCTGGTCTCGCCGCTTCACAAGATGCACCTTCCTGCCTGGTGTCGGGCCGGACGACCTTCGCGCTTCCGGTGTGCCGCCAGGGTCGCCGCCGCGAGTCGGGCTGCCGGCGATCGAGGACGAGAACCGCTTGCCGACGAACTGGGCCGCCTTTCACCGAACCCGCTCGGCCTCTGCCTCGCCGTCGCCAGGGTCGGCTCCGCCGCTCGCCCACAGCAGCAGTCGGTCCAAGCCCGACCCGTATCGAGGGCTGTTCGAGCAGCGCCCCGAACGCCATTGGCGGCTCGGACCGCGGCGGCGTGCTGGTGTCCTGCGACGGCCCACGCCGGATGCGGTCACCGGCCCGCCCACCGGTCGTGGTGTGGCGGCGTCGACGCGGATGACGCCGGACTCGTCGAGCGGCTGTGCGCCGAGAACTGTGTGCGGCCGTACCACCGCGGATCGGTTTCAGGCCGGGAAGGCCTTGCGTGACCGACACCTCCCGCTGACCCCGCCTAATCGTTGTCTGCTGCTCCGGAGGCTCCATCACGGGGCGTAGGTGCAGGGGGCATGGCCGGTTCTCCACGGCGGCGCAGCGCACCGGACAGCGGAACAACTCGTCGAAGGGGCGGGCGCCGCGCAGCGCGGGAAGCCGAACCCATCCTTTCCCAGGGCGAATTCGGCGCCGCCATCGCTGCGACGGTGGGCCTGATGACGCCGGTGGACGCCTGATGGTGTTCCACCCGTGGTGCAACAGCGATCACCTGTCCTGCCCCGTCTGCACCACGGTGCAGGTCGGCGGACTGCCCGTGAGCGGCAGGATCGGGCCCGTCACACCACTGTGCGGGGGACGACTGATACCTGCTGTCGGCGGCGCTCGGAAAGTGGCGTCCGCGACACCTTGCGGCCGGAGTGGGGAGTGGTGCACACCCTACGGTCGTGCAGCGCGGTGCCGGGATGGTGGCCGGGCCCGAGGGTAAGAGCGCGGTCGGTACACGTACGGGTGACACGCATTCCCACCACTCCCGTCGTGCGCACCCGGAGGACTTCCGCCCCGCCTGGCGACTCACTGCGCCGCGCGCACGGCCCGGCGGGGGTGCTTTCGCCGACGGGCCCTGGTTCGGTCGGCTCAGACCCCGGTGATCTGCCATTGCTGTTGTGGAGCGTTCTGGTAGGCCCACTGGTTGATGGTGGCGTTGTCGGCCGTGGAGGCCGCGTCGACGTTGAGGGCGAGGCCGCTGAAGCGGTTGGTGAGGAGGTGGTAGCCGTCGCCGGTGGGAGTGATGGCCCAGTGTTGCTGGGGTGCGTCGGCGTCGGTCCAGATGTCGGTGGGGCCGCCGTCGGCACGGGAGAGCGCGGCGGTTTCGAGGAGGGTGCGGGTGGCGGTGTTACGGATCTTGAAGTAGCCGTCCCCGGTGGGAACGAGGGTCCACTTCTGGGTGGTCTTCCTGTCCCAGGTGGTTTGGGCGAGGGGGGTGCCGTTGGCGGCACTGGTAGTGGTGAGGGCCTTCTGGCTGTGGCGGGCGGTGAGGCGGAAGGTGGTCTTTGCCGGGAAGGCGGTGCGCTTGAGCTTTGGTCTGGCCGTGCGTGCGCCGATGCGGAGGTTGCCGATGTTGGCGTAGTCGCCGGTGGCGGTGTTGACCTTGATGCGGACGTATCCGACGTCGCGGGCGGTCCA
>NZ_JBEYVO010000074.1:0-16868 GCF_040644055.1 Streptomyces sp. NPDC047043 | reverse complement strand
CGATCTGCGCGGTCTGCTCCGCAGACACGACGCGCCGCCGCTACGCGGCGGATCAACTCCCTTGCTCCGCAAGGGAGTTGAGATACCGTCACTCCGTGACGGTATCCGAATTGCTCCGCAATTCGAGACGGAATTCGCTCCGCGACTTCCTAAAGAAGCACCTGCAAACCGGGGGCCGGACGGACCACGCTGGCAAGGGAGTTGACGACCCTTCAGGAAAGGAATGACAGACTGTCGAGTTGTCCGCAGGTTTCCAGAAACCTGCGGCTGTGGCAACTCTCCGCCTTGAGCCCAACTCATCTGAACCTGTGCGTCATTCTTCTTGCTCGGATATTTTCTGGGATGACATCTAGGTACCGCTTCACAAAAATAGGTCGTTGAGCAGGTCAGGCCTGGCTACTTTCGTTCTCCTCCTGTAACTCAATTAGAAGATCTTTGGAACGGATCCGATGAAGCTCTCCCTCTGTGCCCGATTGCCTTTGAGTGAAAGCGAATTGACACCCCATCAGGGACGCCTGCTGTGCCCTGCATCCGCACGCCCGATGTGTTGTGTCCACCCCTGCACCCCTCGCAGAAGAAGCGCAGCCATGGTCAAAGCACAGCGCCCAGCGATGAACGATCGCTGCGTGATTCGGGCGCGCCAGCGCCTGAGCGCGGAGGCCCC
The DNA here is from genome assembly GCF_040644055.1 of Streptomyces sp. NPDC047043. NCBI lineage: Bacteria > Bacillati > Actinomycetota > Actinomycetes > Kitasatosporales > Streptomycetaceae > Streptomyces > Streptomyces sp. NPDC047043. The sequence goes on along the minus strand of NZ_JBEYVO010000074.1, from coordinate 16,204 downwards.
GCCGACGCGCAACCTGAAACCCCGGCCCGATCCCCGAGGTCGCCGCGCCGCCCTTGCCCGCCCCCACCTTCTTTCTCATTCGGGCAGGGAGAGCGGCAGCTGAGGGGATGTCAGCTGCCCTGACCACGTGCAAGAGCGGCTCTGACCTGGGGTGTTGGGGAGGCCGGCTGCCGGTCGAGGTCAGGGGATGGTGCAGGAGATAGTGCAGGAGTTTGCGCGTGAGGTAGTGCAGCAGATCCAGAATAACTGTATTATGGAACATGTCAGAGGGTGGCTCCCTCCGACACCGCCGAATGTTCGTCAACAGAGAGGCATACGCGTGGAAATCGTCATCGCCAACGGCAAGGTGACGTCGGAGACCGGGGAAATCGACACCCCGCAGGCGAAAAAGGCGCGCCGGATCGCGAATTTCCTCCCGCGTCCCGAACTGCTTCGAGACGCTGTCATCGTGCACAACCAGGACGAGCACACCACGTCGATTCGCTTCGACACCACGGCCGGGCCGATCCGGATTCTTCTGCCGGTCGCTCAGGGGTTTGAGTTCCACGTCATTCACGACGGCGACACCGGGCCGCGCATTCTCGGAAGCATCCGGGGCGCATCCCTTTCGGTTCGTGCCGTCGCATTCCGCATCAGTGAATTCATGCGGACGCGCGGCCTGAAGTAGGCGACTCGCCGGGGGCCCGGCCCATCGGGCCCCCGGACAACCGCAGTTCCAACCGGAGGGACAGTCCCTGTGAGCATGACGAGCACTGAGCCCGCCCGCCGCGCCGTTCCGGCGACCGAGGGCGAGCGAGAGCAACTGGAGGCCGCTTTCCGGGCCGCGATGGAGCAGCTCCCCGCGAACACCGGATTCCCGCACAGCGTGCGCGATCTGGCCCGGCCCCTGTTCGAGGTGGGATGGATCACTGGCGTGCGGACCGGGCACACCGGGCCCGCGCTGGCCGACGTTCCCTTGCCGCCGCACACGTTCGGTACGGCCCTGTCCAACCTGTCAACCGCCATGGATGCGGAGATGGGCCCCGGCATGGGGCAGTTGGTCAGCTACCACGGGTCGCAGGAGCGCCTACACGGGCGGTACTGGGTGACCCGGATTGACCGTCAACTGGACTACCGGGGGCGGGAGTCGGTGCTCTACCGCCTGAGCGAGTACAGGAACGGCACGTTCGCCACCGTACTGACCGGAGTGCACGCGTGGAGCGTGACGGCACTGCCGCAGCACTGGCGCGTGTGAGCCAGCAACCGCAGGTAGGAGCATCGCCCCTGGGGTGGAGCGCGCCGGAGTTTTATTCGGTGGCCCCTACCCTCGAGATAGGTATTATGGAACCAGTTCGGAACGGGTGGCCCCCGGACCGGACCGCCGAAAGTTCGTCACCAGAAGGGAAAGCCCAAGTGGCTCACGAGATCGAGCAGTTCACCGACGGGACCGCCGCGTTCGTCTCCGCCAACGAGAGCGCGTGGCACAAGCTGGGCACCGTCACCGAGGGCGCGATGACCGCCGAGGAGGCGATGAGCCTCGCGTCTCTGTCCGGGTGGAACGTGCGTCTCCTGCCCCTGACCGCGACCGAGATCACGGCCGACGGCACCACGCCGGTCGAGGTCGCGCAGCACTTCGCCACCGCGCGGACGCACCCGAAGACCGGCCGCACGCAGACGCTCGGAGTGGTGGGCAGCGACTACCACCCCGTGCAGAACGAGGAGCACGCCGAGTTCCTCGACCTGCTGGCCGACGAGTCCGGCGCGCACTTCGAGACCGCCGGATCGCTCAAGGACGGCCGTCAGGTGTTCCTGACCATGAAGATGCCGCAGGGCCTCACGATCGGCCGTGACGACGACGTGGATCTGTACATCGCCGCCTTCAACAGCCACGACGGAGGCAGCGCGTTCCGCATCGTGGTGACGCCGGTCCGGGTGGTGTGCGCCAACACCATGCGTGCCGCCATCCACGGGGCCCGTTCCTCGTTCGTGGTGCGGCACACGGCCGGAGCCAAGGCCCGGATCGCGCAGGCCCGTTCCGCCCTCGGTCTGACCTTCAAGTACGCCGAGGAGTTCGAGCAGGCCGCGCAGCGCATGATCGAAGCCGAGATGACACTCGGTGAGCTGAAGTCGGTGGTGGACGAGCTGTGGCCGGTCAAGGACAGCGACCACGCCCGCGCCAAGACCAACCAGCGCCAGCGGTGGGGGGCGATCTCGAACCTGTTCGAGCACGCCGACACACAGGCCGGTATCCGGGGCACGCGGTGGGCCGGATACAACGCCCTGACCGAGTACGCGAACCACGTCGCACCGGCCCGGGGCAAGACCGACGCCGACAAGGCCGCAGCCCGCGCCGAGCGGGTGATCAGCGGAGCGGCGAGCGACCTGATGGAGAAGGCATTCGCCCTCACCACGGTCTGACCCCCTGACCGCCGGGTGGGCACCCCAACCCCCCACGGGTGCCCACCCGGCCCCTCACCGGCCAGCAGCGGCCGCACGGGCCCCGAGCGCGGAGCGCTCACCCCCGCATCAGGAGCGCGGAGCGCTCCCCCGCTGACCCCTGCCGCGTAGCGGCAGCGCGTCGCGTCTGCGGAGCAGACCGCGCGCAAACGACACCCCGCCGTACTGCGCCGCGCCCCGAGGCCGGCGGACGCGCACCAGCCACCCCGCCCACCGCCCCATGGAAGGCCTTTTTTCATGCGTACCTCGAAGTGGAAAATCCTCGGTGTCACCGACGACTTCACCGAGTGCGGCTGCTGCGGCCGCCGCGGACTCAAGCGCACCGTCGCGCTCATGCCGATGGACGCCGACGGCAACGAAGAGGGCACCGCCGAAGACGTCGCGTACTACGGCACGTCGTGCGCCGCGGCCGCGCTGGGCTGGACGCACGGCAAGGTGACGGACACCGCGCGCGTCGCCCAGGCCGAGCGGGACCAGCGCGACGTGTACGCCCGCCGCATGATCAGCCTCTACGCCCCGGTGGAGTTCGCGCCCGTCCGCGACAAGGCCCGCGTCTTCTACGGCCGCAACGGGAGCCTGCGGGACACGGGCGTGAAGGCGAGTGAGGAAGTGGCGAAGGTGCTCGCCGAGGCCCGCGCGACGCTGGCCGACACGACGACCGGCCCGGCCCGCCCGTCGACGATCGTGGACTTCCGCCGCTACGTCGTGATCTTCACCAGGGAGCGGGGCATCCACCGAGTGCTGCGCGTGCCGGACGACGAGGGCAAGCGTCAGGAGCAGGCCACTGCCGCCGCACGCCGCGCCGAGGAGATCGAGGGCAGCGTCCTGATCGTGGCTGCCTTGGACGGCGAGGCCGCGCGCGACGTCGCGTACACCCACGATCTCGCCCCCGAGTACTTCGAGCAGGCCGCCCATGTCTGAGCCCCGGGCCACCCGCAGGGCTGACGCTGTCACGGCGTCCGCCGTGGGCCGCGCCGTCCACGTGCTCGCCGCCCTGCTGCTGGTCCTGGACGAGGGCAGCCACCAGTTCAGCATCGTCGCCGAGCGCACGAACGGCACGACCGTCACCGCCGACCTGTCCCTGTCCGTCGGAGCTGCGCCGCTGCGCGTGACCCACTGTGCCGAGGAGTACCTACGGTTCCTCGCGCTGCTGACGTTCGCCCTGGAGTACAGCGCCGTGCGGCACGCCGTCCTGGTGGCCACGACCGCCGACGAGCCCTCCCCGCGCGCGTGCGGCTGGACCGTACGGGCCGGATGGCTGCACCCCATGGACACCCGCGAACTCCAGGAAGCGGTCATCCCCTGCCCGGGCAGCGCCGAGCCGCTGCGTCTGGTCTACCCCGCGCCCACCCTGCACCGCCCCGACGAGGCCACCGAGGAGCACGCCCATGAGTGACAAGCCCGCCGTCACGCCGGACGGCTACTGCACGAACAAGGAGCCGGTCCCCGGCACCATCCGCACCATCAACGCCAGCGCGACCGGCCCGAAGTTCTTCCACCTGCACGGCCGCCGCTACGCCGAGTGCCCGTGCGGCAAGGAGACCTCCCTCACCGAGCGGTGCAACCTCCGCCGCCACAAGCAGCCGCAGGAGTAGCCCGCCGCCGTCCGCCCCACCGCGAGAGGAACCGCCCATGTCCACCACCGACGCCCTCACGATCGAACGCCTACCGGCATCGTGCGCGCCACCGCCGGCCCCCGGCGCACGGACTGCGTCGTGTTCGAGCTGCACGGGGCGATGCGCGGCAGCGTGCACGTCACCGGAACCCAACACCCGCGCCACTGGGACCAGTTCAGCGCTGTGCGCGCCTGTCTCGGCCCGGTCGACGCCTTCGAGACGACCGCCCCCGACGACGCCCTTCCGCGGCTCGCCCACGGCCGCACCGGCTACCACGGCAGCCTGACCCGCTGTCCCCACGAGTACGGCGACCGCCCCGAGGAGTCCGTCTATCCGCTGTCGACCGCCGCGGGGAACGAGCCGTCGCCAAAGACGGCCGCGACGCTCACCGCCGTTCTGCGCGCGTGCGCCGACAGCGTCGCCCAGCGCGACGACCTGCCCCGGATCCTGGATGCGTCCAGGCAGCGCAAGACGCCCGGACTGCTGCGGTTCCTCAACTGGGCCATCTCGCGCGCCGACGCCGACGCCGTCCGCTGCGCGGCAGAGTCGCAGACCGCCCACCGAGAACTGAAGGCCGCCGTGGCCTTCTGGTGGACGATCGCGCGCCTGTTCACGGCCCACCCGCACCCCGTCCTGCTGCCGATGCTGGCCGACGACGAAGGTTCGCTGGCCCGCGACATCCACGTGCTGGAGTGGAAGACCCCCTACTACTGCGAGCGCGCCGCCGAAGAACGGGCCCTCGCGGACAAGTACCGGGCCGAGGTCGCGTCTCTGCGCGCCCAGCAGCGGCGCGGCCGCGCCCGCCGCAGGGGAGCCGAGGCGTACCCCAGGACCAAGGAGACGGTGTGATCGTGCGCTGGCTGATGACCTTGGGCGAGCGCAACCGCCCCGACGCTCCCACCTTCGCCGAGTGTCCCGGCCCCCACGAGGCCCGCGCCGTCGCTCTGGTCGACGACGTCGGGCAGTTGTTCCCCGTCCTGCTGAAGTGGCGGCGGCTGTTCGGCGACGACCTGACCGGTTGGGCCAGCCAGGTTGAGGCGGACGATATCGAGACCCTTCCCGCGGAGGTAATCGAGAGCTGGAGGCCCGATCAGCTGCGGGAGTCCGTCACGTCCAACTCCGGCTCTGCTGAGCCCGCACAGCCGATCGAGGGAGACCAGCCGCTCACCCTCCCAGGGACTGTTCCATTCGCGCCGCGTCGGTCCGCCGTTCGGTGGACTTGGTCACGGAATGCCTCCCGGCGTTTTGGGCTGGCGCAGGGCGCGAGCGACCAGGACCCTGGTCAAGATGCGGGTTGCGTCGAGGTCTGGACCGACGAGGTGGGCGTGTGCCCGGTGCGCCCAGATGTCCCAGCCCGGGCCGCTGTTGCCTGGTTCGTGGCCGATGAACACCGCGTCGTCCGGGTCGGCAATCGGCTCGTCGCAGTGCCGGCAGAAGTGCAGGGCCGTGGTCATGAGGCGGCCCTGCGATGGCAGGTGCACCCGCAGCGCCGGGCGAGCAGGATGCCGACCGCGTGCGGCAGCGGCACGTCCTGCGTCTGACGGCAGTCACGATGCAGGCCCCGGTAGCCGGGCCGCTGCGCGAGGGCGCATTCCGCCGACAGCAGCAGTTGGTCGGTCGGCGGATGGACTGTGGCTTGCATCGTGTCGACGCTCCCTCGCAGCGCTGGCCATGCCCGAGGCCGTTCGAGCGGCCGCCGGGTTTCGTCGTATCCCGACCGTAGGAACCAACGCACCTGCCCGACTATGAAGTTGCACCGAATTACACGGCAGTTGGAGACACAGGTCATGGCCGACATGCACTCTTGACCATGTGACGTACGGACACGACGGTGGCGTAAACAGCTGCAACCGACTAGCGCGGGAGGCCAGCCACCATGAACATTCACTTCGTCGGGATCGACCCCGAGACGGACGAGGACGGATGCCCCACAGTCTGGGTAGACACGCAAACGGCAGACCTGCTGATCCAGAGCTACCAGGCCGACGACGAGACGACCGCAGCGTGCGACGCACTGTCCCCGGCCCGGGCGCCGATCCCGCCCGGCGAGACGGTCATCAGGATCCCGGCCCGCATGATCCCGATCCTCAGGAAGGCGTGCGATGAGCTCGATCCCGGAGTTCGCTGAACTCCTCGCCGACACCGGCAAGTCGGCTGCCCACCTGGAGATGCGGGACACCTACTTCACCAACCCGCGCTTCGAGGCATGGAAGGGCGGCCAGCGCGTCGACTGGGACGACCGCGCCTCCTGGTGGCGCCCCTACCACCAGAGCATCGCGGACGCCGTCTCACGCGGTGTACAGGTGCGGCGCGTCAGGATCGTGTCCGAACCGGTCACCGACTACATCGCCTGGGAGCACTACCAGACGCGCGCGAACGCGGAGGCCGGCGAACAGGTGCGCTGGCTCCCCAGGAGCCGAGCCTGGGATCTACTCGTCCCCGGCAGCGATCTGTGGATCTTCGACGGGCGGCTGATGCGCATCCACCACTTCTCCGGCGACGGCGAGTGGGTCAGCAACGAACTCTGCGACGAGCCCGCCACGGTCGACCAGCACGCGGCCGCGTATGAACGGATCTGGGAGCGGGCCATTCCGCACGACCAGTACGAGGTCAAGTAACCGGCCATGCCCACATTCCCCACCTCCAGCGTGCAGGAAGCGCGCGCAGCTCTCGCGGCCCGCCTGCGGGAGCTGCGCCTGGACGCGGGCATCAACGGCAAGGAACTCGCGCGCCGGTGTGGCTGGTCCGTCGCCAAGTCGTCGAGGATCGAGAACGCGGTCACCGCCCCGGCGGACGCCGACATCCGCGCCTGGTGCACGGCCTGCGGCGCCGTCGACCAGGCGGCCGACCTCATCGCGGCCAACCGGCAGGCCGACTCCATGTACCTCCAGTGGAAGCGGCTGCAACGCACGGGCATGAAGCAGCTGGCGGAGGCCTCGGCCAAGCTGTACGAGCGCACCCGCCTGTTCCGCGTGTACGCCTCCCACGTCATGCCCGGCTACCTGCAGACCCCCGGCTACGCGACGGCCCTCATGCGCACGATCGCGGGCTTCCGCGGCACCCCGGACGACGTAGCCGACGCGGTCGAGGTCCGCATGCGCCGTGCCCGGGTCATCCACGAAGGCGACCACCGCTTCGCGACCCTCATCGAAGAGAACGTCCTCAACCACCGGGTCGGTGACCAGGACGTGATGGCCGGTCAACTCGGCAACCTGCTCGCCGCGATGTCCCTGCCGTCCATATCACTCGGCATCATCCCGGCCACGGCCCCGCGCGAGGGCGGCATGTGGCCGCTCGAGCAGTTCACAGTGTTCGACGACACACGCATCCACGTGGAACTGCTCGCCGCGAAGGTGAGCGTCACGGCTCCCAGCGAACTCGACATCTACCTGCGGGCGTTCGCCCGGCTGACGGAGCTGGCCGTGCACGGGACCGAGGCTCGGGCCCTGATCGTGAAGGCCATCGACACACTGCACTGACCTCGAACTGCGGTAGAGGTGTCCGCCGCGCAGGTCACCGGCCACGACGCCCCTACCCACCGCGCGGGCCACTACCCGTCGGCGGGGCACAGTCGCAGCAGCGGATCAGCAGTCACTCCACGAGTACTCGTCGGTGGCGTCTGCGACGCACTCCTTGAGATCATTGAGTGTGTCTTCCTGCACACCTTGGTCGATCGTGTCGAGGATGGTCTGTGCAGACGCCCGGTCGGCGGTGCTAAAGCAACCAGGATTCTGCAGGATCGTGTTGGCGAGTATCCGGCCGTTGGTCCGCTTCGCCGCAACTTCCTGGTCTGGGGTAATGGCGTCGACGTAGTGCCGGTACAGCTTCCGAGGCTCGGCGCAGTTGGACGCGGTGGAGTCGGACTCCGGGGCCGTGAGGCGACCAGCGGCGAAGCCACCGCCAGCAAGGCCTACGACGACGGCGATCACGCCAAGGATGCGGGCAACGGAAGGCATGCGCGACAGCATGCCCTGCCGGGCTTCGCCGCACGTGCCAATGCCCGAAAGCGAGCCCATGCGCGCGTGCCAGCCCCACCGGGAACTCCCCAGCTCGACCTAGGTGTTGAGGTGGAGCGCGAGTTGCGGGAGCCGTAGGCCGGAGTAGGCCTCAGCGGGGCGGGTGTCTCCACCGTGGAGGAAAAAAGGTGTGACACTGTCCCATTTATAGGTATTATGGAACTCGATTGACTCCCGGGCGCCACCAGACCGTTCGTCGCATCGAGGAGCACCTCCATGAGCGGAGAGACCACCGCTGTCATCCGCGGCCGCGTGTACGGGACCGTGCAGCTGCGCCACACCGAACGCGGCACACCCGCCGCCCGGTTCACCGTGATGCAGGTCCCGCGCGAGTACGACCGCACTGAAGGGCAGTGGCGCGACGGCGAGCCCATCCCGGTCATCTGCACCGTCACCGGGCCGCTCGCCCGGCACGCCGCCGAGTGCCTCACCGACGCCGTGCACGTGATCGCCACCGGGAACCTGGCCCTGCGCGCCGGCCTGCTCCACCTCGACTCCGCCCAGGTCGGCGTGGACCTCGCCCACCATGTCGCCTACATCGACGACACCCTGCCCACCGTCCTCGCCGGACGCGCTCCCGCCTCGGCACGGCGTGCGACCGCCTCCCCCACAACCCCGAGTGACCGTCACACGCGCTCAATGCAGTGAGCGTTCCAAAGCAGCCCGATGATCGGAAACCCACCGATACGCCCCCTGAACCTCCCTCACCACCCCAGCATTACGAAGCCGGACCATGGCGACGTCACCGGCACGCGCCGCGGTCTCGATGCCCCGCCAGCACCGGTCCTGCCACCACAAGACCACGGACACAAGACGCCGCCGGTCCGACAACTCGTAGCTGTCAGCGATCAGCCTCATGCGCCGGGCTGCCTCCCCGATGTCGGCCACCGAAGGGCCCAGCCCAAGGTACTGCCAGCAGACATGAGCGATGTCATGGATCCGCGCGCCCGGCGCCGCAAGGTCCCAATCGATGAACGCCGCCGGCCGAAGCTCGCCAGAGACCAGCCGATAGACCGTGTTCTTGGGTGACAGATCGTTGTGGCACACGACCTCGTGGTCTGCGGCCAGAGAGGTTCCGGCCGTCAGATCGTGGAACTCGCGCACGAGCCGGGCAACCGCCACCAGGCTCTCGTCCGACGACACAGCAGCAGGCTGTCGCGACTCCCACGCCACATGGCCATCGAGGTAACTGAATACTTCGCGGCCCTTCTCGTCCACACCGAGATACCGCGGAGCCCCGCTCCACCCACCGGCTTCGAGCAACCTCAGCAGATCACCCACGAAGTTCGTGCGAGCAGAGGCTGGACGACGCACCGTGTCCCCGACACGGACGACGGCATTGACGAAACCACCGGGCAACGACGACTCAGGCATCCGTACACCCTGCCCGATCACTACCTCGAATTCTCAATAGCTTGTCGCTTCCCGATCTCCATGGGAACGCTGCCCGCCCACCTGGAACGGATGCGGTCCCAGCCGGACATCGCCGGTGAGGCGCTGCGCCTGGAGTACACGGCGATGAGCCTCAACCCAAGACGGCGCCCCTACAGTGGATTGGGAGATGACCATGGAGATGAACCCCACCGCCCTGCTGTTCGAGCTCGCCGCCCAGACCCAAAGTGCGAGCGACCCGGACAGGCTGCGCGACTTGCTGTCTGCGGGCCACCGGGCCTGGTGCGAGGGCGTCACCGACGTCCGGACCGGCGTGGACGGGGAGACCTCGAGCCTGTCCGACGCCGAACTCGCCGAGCGGTGCGCCGCTGCAGGCGCGCCGTGGGAGGAGGGGATGACGCGCGGCGAGGCGGTCTCCGCTCTCGCGTTCGCAACCTGGGACGCGGCGCCGGCCGCCATGGCCTACACGGAGCTGGCGGAGCGTGCAGCGCGCTTCGGGGTGTGCCTGCTGGACGAGGAAGTGCTGTAGGCCAATCTGGCGTCAGGCTGGACAACAAACCACCCCCTTTAGCATTATCGAACATGTCGCGCTCATCCGAGTGTCGGCACCGCCGTACTGGCTCTTCCGAGGGGACCTGATGTCTTCCGCCGACCGGCTCGTGGACACCGCGCAGATCGTGTCCGAGTTCGGCACGAGCAAGCCCCGGGTCAGCGAGTGGAGCAACACCCCGGACAGCGGCTTCCCCGCGGTCGCGCGCACCGAGGGCCGCAAGCGGTTCTGGCGCCACGACGAGATCGCCGCGTTCTTCGCGCAGCGTGCCCCGAAGAAGCGTTCGCTGCCGGCCGCGGTTCTCGATGCCGACCAGGACGAGCTGCTGACCAAGCGGGAAGTGGCCCAACTTCTGGGCTACACCCGCACCTCGACCATCGACGCCTACTTCCGCGACCGGCCCGGCTACTTCCCCGAGCCCGACGAGGACGCCGACGGCCCGATGTGGCGCCGCGGCACGATCGTCACCTGGGCGACCAACCGCCCCGGCAAGGGCCGGCGCAGCTCCGCTCCGGCGGCAGCGCGACCCGAGGTGTCGGCGGACGGAGATCCCGACGAACTCCTCGGCACGACCGAGATCGCCGGCCTCCTCGGCTACAGCAGCACGGCCTCCTTCTCCAGCGCCCTCTACCAGGGGCGCATCCCCGAACTGCCCGAGCCGGACGCCCTGGAGAAGGAGGAAGGCAGCCGCGGACCGGCGCGCAAGAAGTGGCGCCGGGCCACCGTCGTCGCCGTCGCCCGCAAGCGCGGTGTGCTGCCGCCGGCCGACCAGGACGCCAACGAGGACCTGGTCGGCGCCGCCGAAGCAGCCCAGATCCTCGGATACAGCAACGCCGACAGCTTCATCAGCGCACTCGGACACGGACTCCTGCCCGACCTCGCACAGCCCGACGGATACGAGTACCGCCGCGGCAGCGGCGGCCGCCCCCGCCAGCAGCGCTGGAAACGCTCCCGCCTCGAGGACCTGGCCGCCCGCCGCTCCTCGACCTCCTGACTGCAGCGCGACGAACCGCATCGCAGGCGGGATACCGTAAGACCGCGGCCTCTGGTTGAAGGGAACGACGAACTCCCGGCGGACCAGACACCGCACGATGGCCGGCACGGAGAGGCCAGCCACCCCTCCCCCGCGCAGCCACACGGCTGCGCGGAACCGGCCATCGTCGCAATCCGACAACTCGTCTTCGAAGCCAGCATCCGGCCGGGGCTATGAGGCCGAGAGTGATTCCGGCTCCGTCCTCTCGGGCCGGAGCAGATCGCCACGGAAGTACGGGCCTGGGTCACCGTCCTGCGAGGGCAGGGCCGGCGCGAGCACGAGCCCCGCAGCTACTACAACATCCGCAGCCACTTCACGGCCTTCAAGACGACGCTGGAGAGCTGGATCGCCGACGGCGTCACCAGTCTGCGGGAGATCACCAACGAAGACATCAAGAAGGCGGTCGGCGCCCGCCAGGGCAACCCGGCCCGCTCTCTCCACGTCGCGCTCCGCAGCTTGTTCCGGGCGCTGAAGCAGGAACAGCTGATCTTCCGGAACCCCACCCGGGGCGTGGTCGTCGGCGCCGTCCAGACCCTTCCGCCAGCCCTCCCCTCCGACGTCCTCGCCGGGCTGCTCGACCGTTCGAACAGCACCGCCGGACGACTCGCGTTGGCCCTGGTCGCCGTCCATGCCCTGCCCGGTCACGAAGTCCGGCAGCTGCTGACGGCCGACCTCGACCTCTCCAAGGGGCACCTCGTCGTCCGGCGCGTCCTGCGACGCCACACCATCCACCTCGAAGAGTTCACCCAGGGCATCGCCATGGAGTGGCTCGCCGAGCGGCACCGCCGCTGGCCCGGCTCCACCAATCCCTACCTGCTGGTCAGCCAGCAGAGTGCGATGCACGCCGGGCATCCGCCGGTCACCGCCACGATGCTCAAGCGGACCTTTCGCGAGCTGGACGCTTCGCTGTCACAGCTCCGGCAGGACCGCATCCTCCACGAAGCCCGCAAATCTGCGGACCCTCTCCGCCTCATGCGGCTGTTCGGCATCAGCGACACCACCGCCATGCGCTACATCTCCGCCGCTCACCCCGAAAGCACCACCAAGTTGCCACGCTGACCGAGCCTCAGAAAATGCCTGCACATTGGACGGAGGCGGACGAGTAGCCTCAAGCCATGTCCAAAACGTGCGTGTTCTGCGGAGCACCTGCCCCAGGGAAGGGTGAACACGTCCTGCCGACATGGCTCCTTCGGCGCTCGGACGGCCAAGGCCCCTTCACTATCGAGATCAACCGTCAGCCAGTACCCAAGCACAATGGGCAAACCGAGCGGCAACAGTTGGCGCGAGTCCTCTTGCCGGTTTGCGGTGGTGGCAGCCCTTCAGATTGCAATGGATGGCTCAACGATACTTTCGAGCGGCCGGCGAAACGGCACGTCAACAACATTCTCGACAGTCTTCAGGTCGTCACCGGCCAGGATGTCGACGCCGTGGCTCGTTGGGGCAGTTAAGACACTACTTCTTTCCAATCATCCAGAAGCAGTGAACTCGGAACTCCGCAAGCGCTCCAAGCAGTCCTGGGAGTTCCCCCAAGGCATGCTGTCCACCATGCGGAGTACCGGAAAACTCCCCGATGACTTGTCGCTCTGGGCGGCTGTCGTGAGTCCCGATGCACCCCCGGTTACCCTTCCGCCGTTTGAGACGACCTTGCTCCCGCGAGTGACGTCGGACAACGGGGCCGGTGGCGCCGGCTCCAGCACGATGCTTGGATTTGCCACCTCCGATCCCGTCGGGTCCACGGTTGCCTTCCAGCTCGCCTTCCACCCGCTCACAGACATCGAGCACCCCCTTGAGGAGGCTGGACTGATTACGAGGCTCTGGCCGAACCCGCCTGCACGACTCGACCTTGGGGCGCTTCCTGCCCTTGATCAATCTGCCGGGGATCGATGGGGCTGGGTGTTCGGTTCCGGAGGAACGAGTATCCACCTTCCGGCGGGTGAGCGCTGGTCGCGATTCACGATGCAGAAGTATTTCTCGGTGCAGTAGTCCCACTTCGCACCGGCCGCCTGCCCAAGGAGGCTCACGGGGTGGCGGGCTTGGCTGACTTCACCTGCTTTGCGGCGTGAGAAACCAACGACTTGACCTGCTGAAGCACTTCATCGCATTGATCTTTGACTGCCGACATCGTGCGATCACGCCGAGTCGACTTCCCCCTCCCGGTCGGGTCCACGAGATCCAGTTCGTGCACGATCTCGTTACGGGCGGCGAAGAACGGACCCAGCTTCTGGAGTGTGCTGTCTCCTATGTCTGACGCCGGGATTCCCAGGGCATCTCGTACCTTCTGAAGGTCCTTGTGTCCTTGGAGACTTGAGCCGGTCAGAGACTCGACATACATGTCGATCAACCGAGTCCTGGGGTCAGGGTCGATCACTGCGGCCCTGAACCCTTTACTGGCCTTCTCGGTATTCAGCTGTTCGTTGACGAAGAGCTTGAACTTTCCTTCTGCGGCGCTGTTTCCGTTGACGAGAGTGGGCAGTGCGTCCCTCAGCAACCTCCGGAGGCAGGCGTCCAACCCCGCTGAAGTGAACACGATTGCGGCCCTGAGCTGATCAGTCTGATCATGGGACAGCCTGCCCCGCGCGTCACTCTCCTCTGCGGATTTGAGGCGCAGCACGTGGAGGGTGTCAAAGAGACCAGCGACGCTGTCGTGAGCACCGACGAGGTACTTCCAGGACCCCTTGACTTCGGCTGGGCAACCACGGGGCTGAGGGCCCAGCGAGGTCAGTTCGAGCTTCAAGATCTTGCTCGTGGATGCGGCTGGCGTCATTCGAGTTCTTGATCCTCTTTCAAGCAGGCGGCGACAGAGCCCCTTGGGCCGATGCCGATCGTGCCAGAACCTCGTTGGTTTGCTCGTATCTACCGTGAGTGCACCTGAACCCGCGCGTCTCTTGGCCCCTGACGGTGTTCCTCATGGCCAGTTAGTGGCGGGCTCAGCTCTCCTCGTCGACAACAGCGGCCGGGACGAGCGACACGTCGACGACCCCGCACTCCGGGCCGGGGCCAGGCCGACGGACGGGTCAGCCGTGGGGCGCAGAGGTACGGGCTCAGCATCGGAGGCGGTGGCGCGGGGGCGCCGGCTGGGGCCGGAGCTGACCGGTTCGCGCCTACTCCTCCTCTTCCTTGTCTGCCAGCACGGCCTTGATCCGCCGCTCCAGGGCGCTCTGTCGAGCCTGCTTCACCAGCGCCCCTTCGTAGGCCCGAGGGAGTCCGCGCGGCACAAGCTTCTTGATCGCTGGGACGAGCATCTGGATGACGTCGGCCAGCGGGGCGAGCGAGATGACTCCTTGGTTGAGCCCGAGGGACATGAACTCCTCGGAGGGAAGCGGGAGGGGCAGGTCGTAGCGGAGGATCGTCAAGCGAGGATTGGCGGCGTCCGGGGTGAACAGGACGGATGTGGTCCAGGACGAACCTGCGGAACCGGCACTGAAATCGCCGTCGCCGAAGTAGGCGATGCCGGAGATACACCACCGAACGACGGCCGTGTACCACTCGTGCTCGCCGATCCGGTACGCCCGGAGCTTGTCCACGGAGCGGAGCGATGCCCTGACCGAGACCCAGCCCGCGGCGGACATAACGGCCGTTTCCTGCCCGACCTCGCGGCCAAGAGTCGTGCACGGGAAGGTCTCGCTCAAGGCGCCCAGGTGCTTCTCTGCCGCCGCCCCCATGCTCATGAGCACCGTTCGCGAGCCGAGGATCTCGGCCGCGAGAGCCTCGTCCGTCTCCGTGCGCTTCGTGAATCGTTCGATCACCTCGTCGAGCTTCGTGAAGTGAATGAACCGGTCGCCGAGGTCGGCGACATCCTGGTCCATCGGTGAGGGGTACCCGCTGCCCTTCCCGAAGTCCGTGGTGTTGCTGCTGACGAAACAGACAGTCTCTTCGCGGTGCTCGCGGGCGTACTCGATCGCCGAGAGCCAGATGACGGCGTCCCTCGTCCCGGTTTTGTTCCTGCCCTGCTTCTTGCAGGGTGGGAGAGCGTTCGCCTCGCGGAAAAAGGCCGCTTGCATGGCCGTTGGGCTCGGCGGAAGGGTCTCTACGAGAGTCCCGTACGCCGCAGTCCAGTGCTTCCGGACACGTTCAACATCGGGCTCCTCGACCTGAAAGCTCGGTTTCCACGGCGTGTGGCGCGCGTAGTTGGCCAGCGCCGCGGCTGCCGCGTCGTGGCCTTCCTGGTGGCTGAGGACCCGTTGCGCGAGGAGTTCCTGCGCCACCATCCAAGGAATGGCGACGCGTTCGCCGACGGCGCGCAGCGCCCGCAGAAGGTCGGCGCTGCTGTCGTCCAGGCTGAGACCCCGGACGATGCACGCATCGAGAATGATCACGCTCTGAACCTCTGTCTGATCTGAGATCTGGATCACAGGGTCTCAGGTATTGCCCCCTCGACGCACCGGACTTATGCGCGGTCGCGTGTCGGCGTCAGCTCTCCTCGTCGACGAGGGCGGCCGGGACGAACGAGACGTCGACGACCTCGAACCCCAGGCCGAGGCCATAGATCAGGTTCTCTATGCGGCTGGTAAGGCGCCCTCGAACTCGTCGCCGACGGCGGCTCGATGCTGCTGCGCACCGACGACGTCGACCTCCTCGTGAAGGTCGCCGCAGCCGACCCGGCAGCGTCGCCCGCAGCACCACGACCGGTCAGCCCTACGACCCGGTCAAGGCCGACTAGAAAGCCCGAAGGCTCCGAGACACGAGGTGTCCCGGAGCCCCTGGCTGTCCTGGCGCTACTTCAGCGACGGGGAGGCGCCGTCCTCCTCGCCCATGACGACCGCCTCGGGGGAGGGGCGATGCAGGACGTAGGCGATGACGGCGATCGTCGCGGCTGCGATGCTACCGATGGCCGTTCCCTGCTCGGGCTCGATCATGTGGGTGAGGACACCGGCGACGAGGAGCGCACCGATCGCGGCCGTAACGGAAGCGATCAGAATCCGCCGCATTCCGCACTTGGACAGTCCCCCAGTGAGCGGGGTCACTGTGCGCGTACGGGTCCAGCGACTACGTTGGAACATGGGTATCGGCCCTTTCGAGGCTCGACGCACTACCCGGCGGCCCCCTGCTCGAACAGGGGGCCGCAGTGAGCTGTTTCAGAGTGGCCACTGATGGGGTGACGGCGTCGAGGTCGCAACGCACGAGACCCCCGCGCCGTTGAGGGAGGTGTTCGAAGTCTCAA
>NZ_JBEYVO010000073.1:0-17413 GCF_040644055.1 Streptomyces sp. NPDC047043 | reverse complement strand
CCGATCCCTCCCGAACCTGCGCCTTCGTGGGGGGGGGCGGGTCGCCGCCGCCCCCCCCCGGCCCCTCGTCGTTCCCGGGCTACTGCTGCGGCGGCGGGGGAGGCGTCTGCCCGTCCGGCTGCTGCGGGGGCTGCGGGTAGCCGTAACCGGGCTGCGCGGGCGGCTGACCGGGCTGCGGGTACGGCTGGCCCGGCTGCTGCGGCGGGTAGGGCTGGCCGGGCTGGGCCGGGGCCTGGGCCTGCGGCGGGTACGGCTGCCCGGGCTGGGCGGGCGGCTGGCCCGGCTGGCCGTAGAGCTCGCTCATGGCGTACGGAGTGCCGGGCTGCGGCGGCTGGGGTGCCTGGGGGTACGGGCCCGGCTGTCCCGGAACCGGCGGCTGACCGGGGACGTGCTGCCCGGGCATCGGCTGTCCCGGCACGGGCTGTCCGGGAAGCGGCTGGCCAGGGGCGGCGTACGGCTGACCCGGCATGGGTTGGCCCGGCATCGGCGGGGCGGCCACCGGCGGCGGGTTGCCGTCGCTGGTCCACAGGCCGTGCATCTGCTGGTGCCGTACGAAGTCCTCGGCGACCATCGCCGCGAGGTTGAAGTACGACTCCCGCACCTTCGGCCGCATCATGTCCAGGTCGACCTCGGCACCGGCGGCGAGGTGCTCGTCGAACGGCACGACCACGACACCGCGGCAGCGCGTCTCGAAGTGGCTGACGATGTCCTCGACCTTGATCATCTTGCCGGTCTCGCGGACACCCGAGATGACGGTGATGGACCTCGACACGAGGTCGGCGTACCCGTGCGCGGACAGCCAGTCCAGCGTGGTGCTCGCACTGCTCGCACCGTCGACGGACGGCGTGGAGATGATGATGAGCTGGTCGGCGAGGTCCAGCACACCGCGCATGGCGCTGTAGAGCAGACCGGTACCGGAGTCGGTGAGGATGATCGGGTACTGGTTGCCGAGCACGTCGATCGCGCGCCGGTAGTCCTCGTCGTTGAAGGTCGTGGACACGGCCGGGTCCACGTCGTTGGCGATGATCTCGAGCCCGGACGGCGCCTGGGAGGTGAACCGGCGGATGTCCATGTACGAGTTGAGGTACGGGATCGCCTGGACGAGGTCACGGATGGTGGCCCCGGTCTCCCGGCGCACCCGGCGGCCGAGCGTACCGGCGTCCGGGTTGGCGTCGATCGCGAGGATCTTGTCCTGACGCTCGGTGGCGAGCGTGGAGCCGAGCGCGGTCGTGGTCGTGGTCTTGCCGACACCGCCCTTGAGGCTGATGACCGCGATGCGGTAGCAGGACAGCACGGGCGTCCGGATCAGCTCGAGCTTGCGGTTCCGCTCGGCCTCCTCCTTCTTCCCGCCGATCTTGAACCGGCTCTGCGCCGCCGTGGGCCGCCCGCTCTTCGCCTTCTGCTTCTTGTTGTTGAGCAGCCGGTCGGAGGACAGCTCCACCGCAGCGGTGTAACCCAGCGGTGCGGCACCGGGGTTGGTCACCTGCCGCTGATCGTGCTGGATGGGCTGCGGCCAGGCTGCACCGGCGCGCGGGTCGACGGGCTGCTGCGGGGCATGCGGTGCCTGCTCGGGGTATCCCTGCGGTGCCTGCGCGCCCGGCTGGGGCCCACCGTGCTGAGGCTGCCCGTGCGGTGGCACACCAGGCTGCGGCTGCCCCTGTGCCGCGGGCGGCTGGGGGAAGCCGTAACCGCCGGGTTGGGCAGGGGGGGTGGGTCCGGTTTGGGCGGGGGGTGCCGCGGGTGCGGCCTGCGGCTGGGCGTTCGGGGCGGGGGCGCCGGGGTGCGGGAAGCCGTAACCGCTGGGGGTGTTGGGGGCCGCGGGCGGCTGCGGGAAGCCATAGCCGCCGGGCTGGGCGGGCGGTGCCGCGGGGGCGGCGGCCGGGGGCTGCTGTGCGGCCGGGGTGCCCGGCTGCGGGAAGCCGTAGCCGTTCTGTGGGGTGGGCGCGGGTGCGGCGGCCGGGGGCTGCTGCTGGGCGCCGGGGTGCGGGAAGCCGTAACCGCCGGGCTGGGCAGGCGGGGTGGGGCCGGGTTGGGCGGGTGCCGCGGGTGCGGCCTGCGGCTGGGCGTTCGGGGCGGGGGCGCCGGGATGGGGGAAGCCGTAACCGCCGGGTTGGGCAGGGGGGTTGGGGCCGCGCTGGGCGGGGGGTGCCGCGGGGGCGGCAGCCGGGGGCTGCTGTGCGGCCGGGGTGCCGGGCTGCGGGAAGCCGTAGCCACCTCGGGTGTTGGGGGCCGCGGGCGGCTGCGGGAAGCCGTAACCGCCGGGTGCCGGGGCGCCGGGCTGCTGTTGAGCCGGCGGCTGCTGCGGCGGCGGAGCCGGGGTGCCCGGGTGCGGCGTGCCGACGGGCGGCTGCTGAGCGGCCGGGGCGGGCGCCTGGTTCGGGTGGTTCCACGCCGCGGGGGCGGGCTGCGGGGCCTGCGGCTGGAAGGCCGGCTGCTGCGGAGGCACAGGCGGCTGGCCCTGCGCGGCCGCCGGTTGCGGCTGCGCGGGTGCGGCGGGGTCCGCCTGCTGCGGCTGCGGCTGTGGCTGTACGGGCCACTGGGCGGCCGGTGCGGGCGCGGCAGGCTGGTACGACGGCGGCAACGGCGGCAGCCCGCCCTGCGGCGCCGGCGGGGGAGTCCATGCGGGCGGCGCGTCCTGAGGAGCGTCGGCCGCGCTCGGCACGGTGTCCTGGGGCTCGCTGTCCTGAGGATCGCTGTCCTGAGGATCGCTGTCCTGGGGTTCGTCGGCAGGCGCGGCATCCGCCGGCACGGCGTCAGAGGGCTCGGCAGCCTCAGGGTCGGGGTCTCCCGGTACGACGTCTTCGACTGCGGCGTCCGAGGGTTCGGCGTCCACGGAAGTCGGGTCCTCAGGCGCGGTGACCTCGGGTTCGGCCTCCGCCTCCGCGTCCGCCTCGGCCACCGCGTCGGTCGAGCCCTCGACCTCCGCCTCACCCGAATCGGCGTCCTCGGGCTCGATTGCCGAGGACTCCGTGTCCTTGGAGTAGCCGGAGAGGGCGCTGAGTTCGACCACGTCGGCCGAGTCGGAGCCCTCGGCCTCGTTGGCCGTATTGTCGTCGGCGGCCTCGTCCTCGGCTCCGGTCTCCGCGTCCGCGGACGGGTCCGTCACCTCGGCGTCGGTGTCACCGTCACCGCCCTCGACGGGGGTGTCGACGTCCACGCTCTCGCCCGCGGCAACCTCGTCGGGAGAACCGTCGGCCTCGACGGAAGCCGCGTCGGCGGCGTCCTCCTCGGCCGCGGTGGCGCGCTCGGCGATCTCACGCTTCAGCGCCACGGCGGAGAACCGCATCGTGGCACCGCTCTCCAGGTCCCCGTTCCCGGACTCGTCCTCGGCAGCCGAGGCAGCCGGAGAAGCCGGGGAAGGCGAAGACTCGGAGCCGTCCGACGAGTCGGCGGCAACGGGCGCCGGCGGGGCGGCCGGAGCCCCCCACTGCGACTGGAACCCGCCGACCGGAATGTTCGGCACGGCCGTCGGCGACGAGGGGCCTTCACCCGGCGCCTCGCCCGGCCCCGGCGGCTGAGCAGGCGGCGCGGGCCGACCCGGCTGCGGCTCGAACCCGCTCCCCGCCGGAAGCCTCGGCACCGCACCCGGCCCGCCGCTGGGCGGCGCCGGCGGCGTGAACGGCGTACCGGGCGCGGGCGGCGGCGCAAAAGGGGCCCCGGGCGCGGGCGTTGCCGCAGGGGGCGTGAAGGGAGCCCCGGGCGCCGGCGCAGGCGGAGCGAAAGGAGCCCCCGGAGCCGGAGGAACCGGCGGAGCCGGAACGGAGGCCGGACCGCCGGACGAAGGAGGCTGCGGAACCGAATGAGCCGGCGGAGTCAGCCCCGGCAGCGAGGAGATGGAGAAGTCCGAAGGAGACCCGGAAGCAGACGGCACCCCCGGCACCGCCCCGGCCGCACCGGAACCGTTGCCCCCGGCCGCCCCCGGCGCACCGGCGGGCCCGGAGGCCGTGGAACCGGGTCCGGCCGCACCGGAACCACCGGCTCCGCCGCCACCCGCGCCTGCGCCCTCCGAGGCGTTCTGCGTGTACCAAGCAGGCGGCGCGTAGTCGATGGTGAACTCGCCCGTCGTCTCGATGGCGGACTCCGCATCGGGCTGGTCATCGCCGGGTGTGGCCCAGCCCCCGCGGATCCCGTCCCGATCGCTGCTCACAGTTCCTCCTGGTGTGGTCGAGCACCCTCACGCCGTGCCGGGGCGACCATTGCTTGTCGTCCTGAGTCGTTCCGAGGTCGTCCGATCCACCGGCTTCCCCCCTGGGACACCGCCGCCTGGTCCACGGGTCTGGCGACGCGCCCCCTCCCAGCCTAATCACCACGGACCCCACCTCGGCAGGCCCGCCCACCCCTGAGCGCCTGACCACTGCGTCACAACCGGCTCAGAAGTGGCGTACAGAGCCAGCGTATTGGTGAACAAAACGGGCGATACTCGTGCACCTGTCGCGCAGAATCTCACGCCGAACCCGAACAAAAGCGGTCGCAGTCGTCGCCCGAACCACCGCACCCCGCAAGGGCCTTGACGGCCCGCGACTTCACCCACCCGCACGTGTGATCGCAACGCCCGGCATAGTAGGGGCGCTTTCGTGATCACCCCACAGGAATCCGTGACCGCTTCACAGGAAAAGGACCCCAGCGTGAGCTTCGGCCCACCCCCTTCCATGTACACCCAGTCCGCCCTCGCCGCGGAGACCGACGAGAAGAACCGCCGCCGGAAGTGGCTGCTGGGCGTGCTCGTGGTCGTACTCGTCGCGGCGCTCGGCACGGGCGGTTGGCTGCTGTGGGGCGGTGGCGGCGCGGGCTCGACGACGTCGGGCAAGCCGCTCGCCACCGGCCAGGGGCCGCTCGACGTACGGGAGACCGTCGAGAAGAAGCCCGCGAGCGCCACCGGAAAGATGGCCTTCCGCTTCTCCGTGGACGACCTGAGCCCGGGCGAGGAGTACCGGATGCCCGGCATGTGGGCCACGGACAAGATCCTCGCCAAGGGCATCAACAAGACCGTCATCGGCCTGCGCATCGGCACCGACGCCGTCCCGGGCGACGAGAAGTGGAAGCTCCCCCTCGGCGGCCCGATCTGCGGCTACACGCGCCATGTCACCAACGACAACCGGACGGCCGTCCTCTACCGGGCCAACGACCGGGGTGGCGCCTACTGCAACCACGTGGCCTTCTTCGACCTCGACGACGGCCGCGAGGTCTGGTCGACCGACTTCCCCTACTCCAGGTTCGGGGACGCCAAGGGACTGGCGACGGGCGGCGAGGACCAGGACACCCCGAG
Source organism: Streptomyces sp. NPDC047043 (assembly GCF_040644055.1). NCBI lineage: Bacteria > Bacillati > Actinomycetota > Actinomycetes > Kitasatosporales > Streptomycetaceae > Streptomyces > Streptomyces sp. NPDC047043. The sequence goes on along the minus strand of NZ_JBEYVO010000073.1, from coordinate 12,147 downwards.
CGTGACCCTGGTGCACGGCACGGTCGTCGTGACCTGGGGCGGCGGCACGGACGCGTACAGCATGAAGACCGGCGAGCGCATCTGGGAGACGACGTCGACCGGCTCCTGCCAGGACATGGGCGCCGCGGGCGGAGGCGCCCTGCTGGTCCGTCAGCAGTGCTGGCACGACGGCGCCGCCCTCGGCTCGACCGACGCGACCACCTACAAGGCGCGCAAGGTGGACCCGAAGACGGGCAAGGTCCTGTGGACCTACTCGGCGGCGAAGGGCATCCGGGACCTCAACATCCCGTCCGCCGAACCGCCCGTCCTGGCCGTCCAGGCCGGTGAGATCGGCATCTCCGAGATGCTGTCCCTCAACGCCGACGGCAAGACCCGCGCGGTGATCCGTCTCCAGAACGGCACCTACGTCGGCGAGTGCTCGTTCGACGACTTCCTCACCACCGACGACTGTCCGACCATCGCCGTCGGTGACGACCAGGTCTTCCTGCGCAGCAAGGACTCGGGCGAGCTGATCAACTCGAACTGGGTCATCGGCTTCGACCTGGCGACCGGGCACACCACCAAGAAGTTCGACTCCGGCCCCGGCTCGCTCCTGTACCCGGTGCGGATGAGCGGCGACAAGCTCCTCGCCGTCCGCGTGACCGACCAGCACGTCATGCCCTCGGGGCTCGTCAGCCTGGACCCCAAGGCGGCCACCGAGACCCCGTACCTCTACTTCGACCTGCCGGACGAGGCGGACCTGATGACGATGACGGACTACAACGACATCGTCGTCCAGGACGGCCGCATCTTCTTCGGCGTCAAGAAGGTCGACGGCCCCGCCAAGGGCCGGCCCAAGTGGGTCTATCTCGTGCTCGGCATCGAGAGCATGGCCGTGAAGCAGTCGACGTGAAGCAGCCGAGGGGGTGGGGTCCGACCGGACCCCACCCCCTCGTCGTACCTGCGAAGGCCTACGCCTCGAGATCGAACTCCCCGTCCCGCGCGCCCAGCACGAAGGCCCGCCACTCCGCCTCGGTGTAGCGCAGCACGGTGTCCGGATCGAGCGAGGAGCGCATGGCCACGGCACCGCCGGGAAGGTAGGCGATCTCCACCCGCTCCTCGTGCTCCTCGGTGCCGGGCGCGCTCTGCCACTCGACGCCGGAGATGTCGAGGGCGTACAGCTCGTCCCGCTCCCGCTCCTTGCGCGCCTTGATCTCCGCTTCCGTCTCCGCCATGCCGCAGCGACCCCTTCCCGACGTACGAAAACGATCTGTGGGCTCACCCTAGTGGCCGCTTCCGCACCGTTCGTGGCCTTCGGAAACCCGTGCAAGGGCGCCCACCATTGCCTGGTACCCTGTGTGACGGCCGTTTGTGTACGCACCCCCGGAGCCCCCCGCAGGTTCACCCTGCCGGCCCTGGAGGCCGCGCCCAGCGGATCCCCGCCTCCCGAGTCACGGAAGCTCCCCTGAGTAGCAGACCAGGGGCACTCGGCGGCAACCACAGATCATGAGGAGTACGCGTGTCGCTCGACGCCGCTACGAAGAAGTCCATCATCGCCGAGTTCGGTACCCAGGAGGGTGACACCGGCTCCCCCGAGGTCCAGGTCGCTCTGCTGTCCCGTCGGATCTCCGACCTGACCGAGCACCTCAAGACCCACAAGCACGACCACCACTCCCGCCGCGGCCTGCTGATCCTGGTCGGTCAGCGCCGCCGCCTTCTCCAGTACCTGGCGAAGAAGGACATCCAGCGCTTCCGTACGCTGGTCGACCGCCTCGGCATCCGCCGTGGTGCTGCGGGCGCCAAGTAAGACGCCGTGAAGGGAGCGGTTCCCGAGAGTTGGGGGACCGCTCCCTTTGCCGTACGTACGGAAACGTGCAGAGTGTCACCGGCGCTTTGTAGTGTGGTAGCACAACGCAATACGTACGACACAGAGTGATGAGCCGCACCCGTAGGGGTAGGCCGACATCACAAGACGAACGAGGAGAAGCGCTACCTCGCCGCCGCCGGTCCTCGGTAGTGGCCCCCGGGGGAAGCGAGCCCCGGGTGCTTCGATCGAAGACCGGCCCGCACTGAATGGAGCGCTTCTCCGCAACCGTCCCCCTGCCACACGGGCAGGAGGGACGAAGACGAGGAGAAAACGCTAGTGGAGAACGAGACCCACTACGCCGAGGCCGTCATCGACAACGGCTCCTTCGGCACCCGCACCATCCGCTTCGAGACGGGCCGCCTGGCCAAGCAGGCCGCCGGCTCCGCCGTGGCGTACCTGGACGACGACACCATGGTGCTGTCGGCCACCACCGCCTCCAAGAACCCCAAGGACCAGCTCGACTTCTTCCCCCTGACGGTGGACGTCGAGGAGCGGATGTACGCCGCCGGCAAGATCCCCGGCAGCTTCTTCCGCCGTGAGGGCCGCCCCTCCGAGGACGCGATCCTCACCTGTCGTCTCATCGACCGCCCGCTGCGCCCGTCCTTCAAGAAGGGCCTGCGCAACGAGATCCAGGTCGTCGCCACGATCATGGCGCTCAACCCCGACCACCTGTACGACGTCGTGGCGATCAACGCCGCCTCCGCGTCCACGCAGCTGGCCGGTCTGCCCTTCTCCGGCCCGATCGGCGGCGTCCGCGTCGCGCTGATCAACAACCAGTGGGTGGCCTTCCCGACGCACTCCGAGCTCGAGGACGCCGTCTTCGACATGGTCGTCGCGGGCCGCACCCTGGAGGACGGCGACGTCGCGATCATGATGGTCGAGGCCGAGGCCACCGACAAGACCATCCAGCTGGTCAAGGGCGGCGCCGAGGCGCCGACCGAGGAGGTCGTCGCCGCCGGTCTGGAAGCTGCGAAGCCCTTCATCAAGGTGCTCTGCAAGGCCCAGGCCGACCTCGCGTCGAAGGCCGCCAAGCCGACCGGCGAGTTCCCGATCTTCCTGGACTACCAGGACGACGTCCTCGAGGCGCTCGCCGCCGCCGTCAAGCCGGAGCTCGCCTCCGCGCTGACGATCGCCGGCAAGCAGGAGCGCGAGTCGGAGCTCGACCGCGTCAAGGCGCTCGCCGCCGAGAAGCTCCTGCCGGAGTTCGAGGGCCGCGAGAAGGAGATCTCCGCCGCGTACCGCTCGCTGACCAAGACCCTGGTCCGTGAGCGCGTCATCAAGGAGAAGAAGCGCATCGACGGCCGCGGTGTCACCGACATCCGCACGCTGGCCGCCGAGGTCGAGGCCATCCCGCGCGTGCACGGTTCCGCGGTGTTCGAGCGTGGCGAGACCCAGATCCTGGGCGTCACCACCCTGAACATGCTCCGTATGGAGCAGCAGCTGGACACCCTCTCCCCGGTGACCCGCAAGCGCTACATGCACAACTACAACTTCCCGCCGTACTCCACCGGCGAGACCGGCCGCGTCGGCTCCCCGAAGCGCCGCGAGATCGGCCACGGCGCCCTCGCCGAGCGCGCCCTGGTGCCGGTCCTGCCGACGCGCGAGGAGTTCCCCTACGCGATCCGCCAGGTGTCCGAGGCGCTGAGCTCCAACGGCTCGACGTCCATGGGCTCGGTCTGCGCCTCCACCATGTCGCTGCTGAACGCCGGTGTGCCGCTGAAGGCCCCGGTCGCCGGTATCGCCATGGGTCTGATCTCCCAGGAGATCGACGGCGAGACGCACTACGTCACCCTCACCGACATCCTCGGTGCGGAGGACGCCTTCGGTGACATGGACTTCAAGGTCGCCGGCACGAAGGAGTTCGTGACCGCCCTCCAGCTGGACACCAAGCTGGACGGCATCCCGGCCTCCGTCCTGGCCGCCGCCCTGAAGCAGGCCCGTGACGCCCGCCTCCACATCCTCGACGTGATGATGGAAGCGATCGACACGCCGGACGAGATGTCCCCGAACGCCCCGCGGATCATCACGGTCAAGATCCCCGTGGACAAGATCGGTGAGGTCATCGGCCCCAAGGGCAAGATGATCAACCAGATCCAGGAGGACACGGGCGCCGAGATCACCATCGAGGACGACGGCACCATCTACATCGGTGCCGCCGACGGCCCGGCCGCCGAGGCCGCCCGCGCCACGATCAACGGCATCGCCAACCCGACGATGCCCGAGGTCGGCGAGCGGTACCTGGGCACGGTCGTGAAGACGACGACGTTCGGCGCCTTCGTCTCCCTCCTCCCCGGCAAGGACGGTCTGCTGCACATCTCGCAGATCCGCAAGCTCGCCGGCGGCAAGCGCGTGGAGAACGTCGAGGACGTCCTCGGTGTGGGCCAGAAGGTCCAGGTCGAGATCGCCGAGATCGACTCCCGCGGCAAGCTCTCGCTCGTCCCCGTGATCGAGGGCGAAGGCGACGAAGACAAGAAGGACGACACCGACAAGTGACGTCGAGCAGCTCCACGGCGACGGCCCGCACCTCTTCGGAGGCGCGGGCCGTCGCCCGTACCCAAACGCTGATCAAGGGCGAGAACGGCATCGGCACGGTCCGCAAGACCACCCTCCCCGGCGGCCTGCGCATCGTCACCGAGACCCTGCCCTCGGTCCGTTCCGCGACCTTCGGCATCTGGGCCCACGTCGGTTCCCGCGACGAGACGCCGGCCCTGAACGGCGCCACGCACTACCTGGAGCACCTGCTCTTCAAGGGCACGACCCGGCGTAGTGCGCTGGACATCTCCTCCGCCCTCGACGCGGTCGGCGGCGAGATGAACGCGTTCACGGCGAAGGAGTACACGTGCTACTACGCGCGCGTGCTCGACGCCGACCTACCGCTCGCCATCGACGTCGTCTGCGACATGCTGACGGGCTCGCTCATACTCGAAGAGGACGTCAACGTCGAGCGCGGCGCCATCCTCGAAGAGATCGCGATGACCGAGGACGACCCGGGCGACTGCGTGCACGACCTGTTCGCGCACACGATGTTCGGCGACAACCCCCTCGGCCGCCCGGTCCTCGGCACGGTCGACACGGTCAACGCCCTCACCGCCGACCGCATCCGCCGCTTCTACAAGAAGCACTACGACCCGACGCACCTGGTCGTGGCGGCCGCGGGCAACATCGACCACAACAAGGTCGTACGACAGGTCCGCGCGGCCTTCGAGAAGGCGGGCGCCCTCAAGAACCCGGACGCCTCGCCCATCGCCCCGCGCGACGGCAGGCGCGCCCTGCGCACCGCGGGCCGCGTCGAGCTCCTCGGCCGCAAGACCGAGCAGGCGCACGTCGTCCTCGGAATGCCGGGCCTGGCCCGCACCGACGACCGCCGCTGGGCGCTCGGCGTGCTCAACACGGCCCTCGGCGGCGGCATGTCCTCCCGGCTCTTCCAGGAGGTCCGCGAGAAGCGCGGCCTGGCCTACAGCGTGTACTCGTACACCTCCGGCTTCGCCGACTGCGGCCTGTTCGGCGTCTACGCCGGCTGCAGGCCCTCGCAGGTGCACGACGTGCTGAAGATCTGCCGCGACGAACTCGACCACGTCGCCGAGCACGGCCTGTCGGACGACGAGATCGGCCGCGCCATCGGCCAGCTGCGCGGTTCGACGGTCCTGGGCCTCGAGGACACGGGCGCACTGATGAACCGTATCGGCAAGAGCGAGTTGTGCTGGGGCGAGCAGATGTCCGTCGACGACATGCTGGCCCGGATAGCCTCGGTCACCCCGGACGACGTCCGCTCGGTCGCCCGCGACATCCTGGGACGGCGGCCTTCGCTGTCGGTCATCGGCCCGCTCAAGGACAAGCAGGCGTCCCGTCTGCACGAGGCCGTCGCCTAACACCCCCTCCGGTCACAACCCCCGGTTAAGGAAGCAAGAAGATGAGCAAGCTGCGCGTGGCGGTCCTCGGTGCCAAGGGCCGGATCGGTTCCGAGGCGGTACGGGCCGTCGAGGCCGCCGAGGACCTGGAGCTGGTCGCCGCCCTCAGCCGGGGCGACAAGCTGGAGACCCTGGCCGAGACCGGCGCCCAGGTCGTCGCCGAACTGACCACACCGGACTCGGTGATGGCCAACCTCGAGTACTGCGTCGGCCACGGCATCCACGCCGTCGTCGGTACGACGGGCTGGACCGACGAGCGCCTCGCGCAGCTGAACGGCTGGCTGGCCGCCTCCCCGGAGACGGGCGTCCTCATCGCGCCCAACTTCTCCATCGGCGCCGTCCTGAACATGAAGTTCGCGCAGATCGCCGCGCCCTACTTCGAGTCGGTGGAGGTCGTCGAGCTCCACCACCCGAAGAAGGTCGACGCCCCCTCAGGCACCGCCACGCGCACGGCCCAGCTCATCGCCGAGGCCCGCCGCGAGGCCGGCACGGCCGCGGCACCGGACGCCACGGAGACCGCGCTCGACGGCGCGCGGGGCGCCGACGTCGACGGGATCCCGGTCCACTCCGTCCGCCTCCGTGGCCTGCTGGCCCACCAGGAGGTCCTGCTGGGCGGCGAGGGCGAGACGCTGACCATCCGCCACGACTCCCTCCACCACAGCAGCTTCATGCCGGGCATCCTGCTCGGCGCCCGCCGCGTGGTGACCACTCCGGGCCTGACCTTCGGCCTGGAACACTTCCTGGACCTGAACTGAGCACCTGACGTCATGCGCGCGAAGCTCTCCTACGCCATAACGGCCGCCGTCCTGGTCTTCTACTTCGTCCTGGTCGGCAGCCGCGGCGTCATGCTCATCCAGTCCGGCACGGTCATCACCGTCACCTTCGGCGTGGCCGTGCTGATCCTGCCGGTCATCGGCCTGTGGTTCCTGTGGAAGAACACCCAGTTCGTCCGCAGGGCCAACGCCCTCGCCGCCGAACTCGACGCCGAAGGCGGCCTGCCCGTCGACGAGTTGAAGCGCACACCCGGCGGCCGTATCGACCGCGACTCGGCCGACGAGATCTTCGCCAAGCGCAAGGCCGAGACGGAGGCGGCCCCCGACGACTGGCGCAGCTGGTTCCGCCTCGCGGTCGCCTACCACGACGCCCGCGACACCCCGCGCGCCCGCAAGGCGATGCAGCGGGCGATCGCGCTGCACGACGGCAGGACTGTCGAGGCCTGAGACGTACGGCGAAGGGGCCGGCCCGCACCGCTGCGGACCGGCCCCTTCGCATGAGGCATACGCCTACGAACGCCCAGGTCAGCCCCGCCGGTTCTCCGCCGCCCACGCCTCTATCGTGTCCGCGGCGCGGTCGAACGACCCCGCCCGCGCCAGGAAGTCGGCGTTGTGCGTGGTCAGCAGCACCGGCGCGTCCTGCGGGGAACGGTCCCTGCGTACGAGGATCAGCGCCTGCCCCTGAACCGTGCGCGGCAACCCGAGCCAGCGCACCGGCTGCTGTGCCGTCCGCACGGCGATGATCCGGTCCCAGGGCGTCGTACGGGTGCTGAGGAAGCGCACCTGGCGCAGCCCGCGCGCACTCACCCACACACCCATGCGCAGCAGCCGCAGGGAGGCCGCGATGACCGCCAGCGCGATACCGAAGACCACGCCGGCCTCGGGAGGCGACGCGGTGAACGCGATGATGACCGCCGCGAACAGCACGAACGAGGCGAGCAGCAGACACAGCGCGGCCACGCCCACACGCCACGGCCCCGGACGGTAGGGACGCCGCCAGCGGTCGCGGTCGTCGAAGGGCAGCGCGAGATCGTCGGCTGTCTCGAAAGCGCGGTCGGCCGTCAGGAAGGGCAGGGGCACGACTGGTCCTCACTCAATCCATGCGTGGGCTGTGCCCGGTGAGGCTATCCGCCCGTGTCCCTGCTCACCACCCGTGGGGGTCTGATGGAGTCAGCGCCCCTGGGACGCCTGTGACTGCTGAGCCGGTGTACTGGTGTCGGTGGAGAGCGCCGGCATGCCGAGGACCAGGGAGCCCACCAAACCCGCGACGAGGGTGAGCCCGAGCAGCCAGCGCCCGGCCATCTGACCGACGGACGCCCGCTCACGAGGCGGGGGCGCGACATTGCTGCGGAACCTGTCGGCTTCGGAGAGGAAGGCGAACGGGACGGGTTCGCGCCGACCGAACATGGGGGTGTTTCTCCTTCGGGATCGAGCTTGTCGTCGAACGGGTGACTGTCGTCTACACAGACGAGCGAGGGCCCCAAAAGGTGCCCGGTTTCGCCGAATTCACAGAAATTCGCTGACGTATGTCGCGTCCCGGCACCGAACGCCCCGTTGTCAGTGCCGGGCCGTAGAGTGGGCGCCGCCCGCCAGAAGTGATGGAAGGACCCTCCGAGTCGTGACCGACACCGCCGACGACCTCAAGCCCAGCTTCCGCAGCGACGTCACCGTCGAGCTGGTCAAGCACACCGCGTCCGACGCCGACGTGCTCTTCGCCGCCCGCGTCTCGACCATCGGCGAGCAGTCCCTGGACGAGCTGGGCAAGGATCCCGAGCGCTCCAAGGGCCTGATCAACTACCTGATGCGCGACCGGCACGGCAGCCCGTTCGAGCACAACTCGATGACCTTCTTCATCAGCGCCCCGATCTTCGTCTTCCGCGAGTTCATGCGGCACCGCGTCGGCTGGTCGTACAACGAGGAATCGGGCCGGTACAGGGAGCTCCAGCCCGTCTTCTACGTCCCCGGCGAGTCCCGCAAACTCGTCCAGGAGGGCCGCCCCGGCAAGTACGTCTTCGTGGAGGGCACCCAGGCCCAGCAGGAGCTGGTCGGCCGCGCCATGGAGGACTCCTACCGCCGGTCCTACGAGACCTACCAGGAGATGCTCGCCGCCGGCGTCGCCCGCGAGGTCGCCCGCGCGGTCCTCCCGGTCGGCCTGTTCTCCTCGATGTACGCCACCTGCAACGCCCGCTCGCTGATGCACTTCCTCGGCCTGCGCACCCAGCACGAGATGGCGAAGGTCCCGTCCTTCCCGCAGCGGGAGATCGAGATGGTCGGCGAGAAGATGGAGGCCGAGTGGGCCAAGCTCATGCCCCTCACCTACGCCGCCTTCAATGCGAACGGACGCGTGGCGCCGTAACGCAGCCCCGTTCCTCAACCGGGCACAGATGTACGGGTCAGCCTCGCGAAGTGTCCGTATTGCGGCATTTGGAGAAGTTCATCTAGCCTGATCAAACGGACCCGGTACTGCTTGAACCCCCGAGCAGGCAGTACCGGGCTCCGCATTTGTCCGGACTTATCCCGCACCCCAAGGGCAGACCACGCATTGAGCAGCGAGTAGCGTGTTACCCATGGCTCCGACCTCCACTCCGCAGACCCCCTTCGGGCGGGTCCTCACCGCCATGGTCACGCCTTTCACGGCGGACGGCGCACTCGACCTCGACGGCGCGCAGCGGCTCGCCGCCCACCTGGTGGACGCAGGCAACGACGGCCTGATCATCAACGGCACCACCGGCGAGTCCCCCACCACCAGCGACGCGGAGAAATCGGATCTCGTACGGGCAGTCCTGGAGGCCGTCGGCGACCGGGCGCACGTGGTCGCCGGCGTCGGCACCAACGACACCCACCACAGCATCGAGCTGGCGCGCGCCGCCGAGAAGGTGGGCGCACACGGCCTCCTGGTCGTCACGCCGTACTACAACAAGCCCCCGCAGGAGGGCCTGTACCGCCACTTCAAGGCCGTCGCCGACGCCGCCGAACTGCCGGTCATGCTCTACGACATCCCGGGCCGCAGCGGCGTCCCGATCAACACCGAGACGCTGGTCCGGCTCGCCGAGCACCCGCGGATCGTCGCCAACAAGGACGCCAAGGGCGACCTCGGCCGCGCCAGCTGGGCCATCGCCCGCTCCGGCCTCGCCTGGTACTCCGGCGACGACATGCTGAACCTCCCGCTGCTGTCCGTCGGAGCGGTCGGCTTCGTCTCGGTCGTCGGCCACGTGGTCACCCCCGACCTGCGCGCCCTCGTCGATGCCTTCGTCTCGGGCGACGTCCAGAAGGCCACCGAGATCCACCAGAAACTGCTCCCGGTCTACACGGGCATGTTCCGCACCCAGGGCGTCATGACGACCAAGGCCGCCCTCGCCCTCCAGGGCCTGCCCGCCGGACCGCTGCGCGCCCCCATGGTCGAATGCACGCCCGAGGAGATCGCCCAGCTCAAGATCGATCTTGCCGCCGGCGGGGTACAGCTCTGATACCAGACTTCACAACTGAATAAGCAGGCCACCGGTGCCTGCGCCCCACAACGACAACTGCTCATGCACGAACGTCACGCGCGCCACGTGCCCAACCGGTACGTGGCGTGCGTGGTGAGGAGAGTCTTTTGAGTCATCCGCATCCTGAACTCGGCCCGCCCCCGCCGCTCCCCGAAGGCGGCCTACGGGTCACCCCGCTCGGCGGTCTCGGCGAGATCGGCCGAAACATGACGGTCTTCGAGTACGGCGGCCGCCTTCTCATCGTCGACTGCGGAGTGCTCTTCCCCGAGGAGGAGCAGCCCGGAATCGACCTGATCCTGCCGGACTTCACGTCCGTCCGGGACCGCCTCGACGACATCGAGGGCATCGTGCTCACGCACGGCCACGAGGACCACATCGGCGGTGTCCCCTACCTCCTGCGCGAGAAGCCGGACATCCCGCTGATCGGCTCCAAGCTGACCCTCGCATTCATCGAGGCCAAGCTCCAGGAGCACCGCATCCGTCCGTACACCCTCGAGGTGGCGGAGGGGAACCGCGAACGCGTCGGACCCTTCGACTGCGAGTTCATCGCCGTCAACCACTCCATCCCGGACGCCCTCGCCGTGGCCATCCGAACGCCCGCGGGCATGGTGGTCCACACCGGCGACTTCAAGATGGACCAGCTCCCGCTGGACAACCGCCTCACGGACCTGCACGCGTTCGCGCGCCTGAGCGAGGAGGGCATCGACCTCCTTCTCTCCGACTCGACGAACGCCGAAGTCCCTGGGTTCGTCCCGCCCGAGCGGGACATCTCCAACGTCCTGCGCCAGGTCTTCGCGACCGCCCGCAAGCGGATCATCGTGGCGAGCTTCGCCAGCCACATCCACCGCATCCAGCAGATCCTGGACGCGGCCCACGAGTACGGCCGCCGGGTCGCCTTCGTCGGCCGCTCGATGGTCCGCAACATGGGCATCGCCCGCGACCTCGGCTATCTCAAGGTCCCGCCGGGCCTGGTGGTCGACGTCAAGACGCTCGACGACCTCCCGGACCACGAGGTGGTCCTGGTCTGCACGGGCTCCCAGGGCGAACCGATGGCGGCCCTGTCCCGCATGGCCAACCGCGACCACCAGATCCGCATCGTCGACGGCGACACGGTGATCCTGGCGTCGTCGCTGATCCCCGGCAACGAGAACGCGGTGTACCGCGTCATCAACGGCCTGACCCGCTGGGGCGCCAACGTCGTCCACAAGGGCAACGCCAAGGTGCACGTCTCGGGCCATGCCTCGGCCGGCGAGCTCCTGTACTTCTACAACATCTGCCGCCCGAAGAACCTGATGCCGGTCCACGGCGAATGGCGCCACCTGCGCGCCAACGCCGAGTTGGGCGCCATGACCGGCGTCCCGCACGACCGCATCGTCATCGCCGAGGACGGCGTGGTCGTCGACCTCGTCGAGGGCAAGGCGAAGATCGCGGGCAAGGTCCAGGCGGGCTACGTCTACGTCGACGGTCTCTCCGTGGGCGACGTCGGTGAACCGGCGCTGAAGGACCGCAAGATCCTCGGCGACGAGGGCATCATCTCGGTCTTCGTGGTGGTGGACTCGTCCACCGGCAAGATCACCGGCGGCCCGCACATCCAGGCCCGCGGCTCGGGCATCGAGGACTCGGCCTTCGGCGAGGTGACCCCGAAGATCGCGGAGGTGCTCGAGCGCTCGGCCCAGGACGGCGTGGTGGAGCCCCACCAACTGCAGCAACTCATCCGCCGCACCCTCGGCAAGTGGGTCTCGGACACCTATCGGCGCAGGCCGATGATCCTCCCGGTCGTGGTGGAGGTCTGACCGACGTACGACCCCTCGTACGCGTGAACCCGGAGCGGGGCGCCTCGATTTGCATCGGGGCGCCCCGCTCCAGTACGTTTACGGCTCCGCCAGAACGGGAACCCGGCCGCCTTGTGCACCGGAACCAGTCCCCGGAGCGGGTGGAAATTCCGACTCAGAATCTCTGATAAAGTCGGATCCGCCGGAAAGGGAAACGCGAAAGCAGGAACCTGGAAAGCGCCGAGGAAATCGGGCCGGGAAACGGTCTGATAGAGTCGGAAACGCAAGACCGAAGGGAAGCGCCCGGAGGAAAGCCCGCGAGGGTGAGTACGAAGGAAGCGTCCGTTCCTTGAGAACTCA
>NZ_JBEYVO010000072.1:0-19043 GCF_040644055.1 Streptomyces sp. NPDC047043 | reverse complement strand
GGCCCGTGAACACCAACGCCTCTACCCCGACCCCGACCAGCACAAGTACAGCCTCACGGCTTGATCCTGACCGTCACTTCAGAGGATCCGCACCCGTTCGAGTTCGTCTTCGCACAGCCGCAGGTAGAGGCGCACGGCTTTGAGTTCTTCTCCCGCGCATCCGGTGCCGTCCAGGGCGACGAGGGCGTCGGCGGGGAATCGGTCGAGGATCTGCCAGTAGCGGGTGATGTAGGCGTCCTCGATGGCTTTGACGCGGGCTTTGGCGGCTCCGGCCAGGCTGGTGATCAGCGCGATGACGGCGACGATGCCGGTGCTGAAGGCGACCCAGAATTCTGCGTTCACGGTGGGGTTTTCCTGTGGCGGTCGAGGGGCGGCTGGTGTTGCCCGAACGAGCAACGCCGGGCGGGATCCGCAGGCTTGGCTTGTGGCGGGCGGGAAGACCCGGTGGCGCCAGCCTGCCCGGGGTGTGTTGGTGGGTGCGGGTGGGCTGGTGTTTGGGGGTGGGGTTAGGCGATGTCGACGCCGTGGGCGCGGGCGAGGGCGTCGAGGCCGTCGGCCCAGCCCTGGCCGAGGGCGCGGAGCTTCCAGACGGGGCGGCCGTCGAGGGTGTGCCGGTACAGCTCGGCGATGACCATGGCTTTGATGTGGGGGTCGGCGGGCGGCGTGAAGGTCCATGCGGCGCCGGTGGGGCTGTCCAGGTCGAGGGCGGCATATGTGAGGGCGGCGCAGGTCAGTCCGGTGTCGACGTCCATGTTGATGGCGATGGTGACGCGCTGGACCCGCTCGGGCAGGGCGGACAGGTGGAGGGTGGCGCGTTCGACGGTGTGTGGTCCTTCCTGCTGTTTGCCCAGCAGGCGTGCGGCGCCGTCGGCTGTGGCGGGCTGGTTGTAGAAGACGAAGTCGGCATCGCTGGCCACCCGGCCGTCGGCGGCGGTGAGGAAGAGGGTGAGATCGGCGTCCGCGCCGGCGAAACGGAACGCGATCCCAAGGCCTTGCCAGGCTTCCTCGGGCAGGACCAAACTCTGCCCGGCCACCAGCGCGACCGGTGCGGGTGGGGCGAACGGTGGTGCGGACGGCGGGAGCGGGGGCGCTGGCGGCGGTGTGGTGGTGAGCGTGGCGTGCTTCCACTCGGCGAACGGGATCAGGCGGTAGGGGTCGCCGGCTGGGGCCGGGTCGTCGGGTGGGGTCGGGGCGCCGAGGGTGCGGTCGAGGTCGGCGAGGGTGGCCCCACCGGAATCGGGTTCGTCGTGGGCGTTGTCCAGTAGCTCCTGCAGGCCGGGCACCCGGCTCGTATCCAGCGCCTTGATGCTGCTGGAGAGATTCCCCGAGGCGGTGGTGGTCACAGCACAGGCGACGTCCTGGCCGAGGTCCAAGAACCGCAGCGCGTCCTCGGCCTCCCGCCAGACGGTGGCTTCGATCGCCTGACGCGTCCAGCGGCCGTAGGCGACGAAGCCCAGGCGCTGGGTGTCGGGCAGGCGCGTGAGGACGGCCAGGTCGATGGCGGTGATCCCCGGGGCGGTGGCGAAGCCCTCTTTGAGGGTGGCAATGATGTTCGAGCCCATCGCGGTGAGCCACCACAGCAGCCGGTCTCGCTTGGTGAGGTTCTTCAGCGTCGGCCGTCCGCTGGAGGTCAGGCCGGGGGTCTGGGTGGGCAGCGTGTCGAGATCCTGCTGCCGCATCAGCACGGACAGCACCGAGCCGTCCACGCCGACGGCGCAGCCGGCGGCCGGATTGTCGGAGAAGGCCGTGTTCACGGCCTCGCAGACAATGCCCTCATCATTGGCGAGCAGGGCCTGCCACCACTGCGCGGCCTCGCCGGCCATCCGGTCCCGGATCGCGTGCAGACGCGCCATCTCCGCCGCCAGGTAGGCGGGGGCGTCCTGCTGAGCGCGCTGTTTGGCAGCGGCCCGATCCGCCCTCGCCAGCCGGCCCACCCCCTGCAGATGGAACGCCTGAGCTTCGGCGAGCGCCCACGGCAGGCCCAGCTGCGGCACCTCCGGGAGCAGGGGCGGGTGCGCGGCGGGAAACGACTGCAGGTGGACCTCGGTCATCTGGCGCCGCAGCTCGCGCAGTTCAGCGATCGCGGCATCGCGCTGCGCCTCCTGCTGCGCCCGTTCCGCCTGCCGGCGCGCCCGCTCCAGCTGCGCGGCCGACGGCGCAACCGTGCGCGAGCGCGGGCTGCGCCGGGTACTGGTGCGTCGTCCCCGGCTGCCCCGAAGGGAACTCGAGGCGTAGAACGGGCCGAGCCCGGAGGAGACCCGGGCACCGCCACTGCCGACGCTGATCCTTGCCGCGCGCGGCCCGATCGAGGTACGCACTCCGCGCGTCGAGACGCGCACACTCATCCCCGGAACACCCACACGGAAACCGAACCCCATGAGGCCCACCCCTTCCCTCAGGGCAGACAGTGTGACACTGACACCCATTCCTCCTGGAAAGCCGCCCCCGGATCACCGCGAGCCGCGTACGACGGCGGCGTCGGTGGACGGACGGCGGCCGCGGTGTCTGAAGCAGCCAGGTGTGCGGTCGGCTGACGGCGCGGTGAGTGGTGAGCTCGTGCGCGCCGGGTCTGGGCTTGGTCGGTGCAGGCGAGGGCGACGTAGCGGGGGCACGTCGTCCGCATCCCGCTGCAGGGCGGCGTGTTCGACCTCGGGATGAGCAGCTGCATGTGCACGCGCAGCAGGCTGTGCAGGAGGGTGAGCGTGTCGCCGGTGGGTGGCAGCGCATCCGGGCCGATGAATCGGCTGATGCTGCGGCGCATCGTGTCGATGTCCACCGCGGCCAGAGACGGGTTGGCTGTGGCGTCACGGGTGGCGCCCAGTGTGCATTCACCATCTGGTGGTTGGGGAGGCTGTTCGATACCGGGGTGGTGGTCGGCAGGAGCTGGCGTGATCAGGTGTCGGCGATTCCGTTGCCGTGGACGGCCGACATCGGTCATGGGGAGGGGTGTTGGGTGAGCCATTGCTGAAGTTCTTGGTGGCGGAACTGGTAGCCGGGGCCGCTGTAGCGCATCAACCCGGCGCTACAGGACCAGTCCAGAAAACGGGCAAGCCGGAGTGGCAGTCGTCTGCGCGACCACAGCAAGAAGATGACATACCGCCGTGCGACTCCGCCGCTCGCGATCCAGCCCGCCAGCCCGCCGGCGATCCAAACGACGCTCAGGGAGGTGGTCTCGACGGTCTCGGGTCCGGCCGCAAGTCCCACAAGGATGAAGAGGGAACAGGCGAAAGCTCCGCCGAATGTCATCCCGACTGCGAGCCTGATGGTGAACTCGGCAATGACGTCGTCGCGGATCAAGGCACGCGGCATTGCTGCTCTGGTTGGTTCTCCCTGGACCCCGGCTGCGAGCCCACCCACGACGCCGACGGTGACCCCGACTACGACACCGACGTCTGGGGCGCCCGCGAACCCGAACGCGCCGCACATCAAGAACCCGAGGCCGGCTGCGGCCGCGAGGTCTCTGAGTCCTTCGGGGGTTCTTGGCCGGTGCGTGTCGATGCGGGATAGCCGCCTGGTGTTCCGTGTCAGTGCGGCCAGAACAGCGAAGAGGGCTATGCCTAGGTCGGTGGCGACGGTGGCAGACGAGTTGAAGGGCCTCTGGACGAGGGCGAGGGGGAGCATGACGGCCAGGGCGGCATAGATCGCGTCTGTGGTGCGAACGCGACGGTTGTTGAGGCGCCACAGGCGGTGCAAGAAGAGGTCGGTGCCGGGGAGGGGATTGCTGGGGGCTGTAGTTAGGTGCTTGGTGAGGCTGTGGAGCCAGCGGTGGACTTGGTCGGGTGGGTAGCGGTGGGGGTTGGGGGTGTTGGCGGTGGCGGCGGGAATGAAGCGGGCGAGGAGGTGCTGGTCGAGGTCGTGCGCGGTCGGGTGGTGGAGGAGCTCGTTGGGGTTGCCTGTGCGGTGGTAGACGCTGGCGGCCAGGCACAGCCGCCACGGGGTGGCCAACGTGGCGGCGAGCGGGTCGGTTGGGTGGGTCTGCAGGTGATCGAGGAGGGGCTGCCAGCGGGGTAGATCACGGGTCCGGCCCCGCAGGTACGTGACGGCGTCCCCGGCGCTGACAGGGGCGATGGCGATGCGGGCGGCGTCGACCAACTGGAGGGCGGGGCCAAGAGCGTTGTAGTGGTCGGTGCGGCAGGTCAGGACCAGAGGCCCGGCGTCCCGGCCGTCCTGGTAAGCATTCAGGGCCTCCAGGACAGCGAGGGCACGGGGCGCATGGGGATCGGGTGTGCCGTCGTCGCGGACGTAATCCATCTCATCCAGCCCGTCCAGAACGGGCAGCACCATGCCCTGTTCGACCAGGCGGACGGCCAGGGCGGAGGGCCAGTCGTAGGCCTCCGTCAGACGCTGGACGAGCAGGTCCGTCAGGGGCTGACGGGTGTCCCACTGGGCGAGCGGGATACGGACTGGTACCGGGTCGTCGTCGGCGCGGTTGTCGATGAGAGCGAGCATGAGTTCCAGGACGAGGACGGTCTTGCCGGCCCCGGCTGCGCCGGTGATGACCAGGCGCCGCGGTCGGGTGGAGTGGTAGTAGTCCAGAACATCAGGCAGTGTGGAGGTGCTCGCGTCAGTGAAGGTGCGCCCGGCGAACGGAGCTTCGGCAGCGCGATTGGTCACGGGGTGGAGGGCATAGGCGAGGTTGATGCGCCGGGTGTCGGCGCCGAGCAGCTGCCTGCGCACCTCTCCCTCGCCCATCTCGATCTGCCGGGCGAGCGTCTTGGCCCAGCCGCGTGCGAGGTCGGCGTCGTTGCCCTCGATCGGTTTGCGCAGCGCCGAGACAGCGGCCCCAAGACCGGCGACACCGACGGGAAGCCCGAGAAGGCCTGCAGTGTCGGCGGGCTGGAGTCCGCCGTGGGCGATCTGCCACACGACGAACACCGCACTCGCCGCGATCGCCGCCGCGGACGCGAAACAGACGAGTCGCCACGTACGCCGATAACGACGCCCCCCGAGACCAGCCATGCCCCGATCATGCCGCTGCAGGTGCCTGGTCGTAGCTCGTTGTATCTGTTTGTGACCCTTCAACTGGGCTTGGAAGCAAGAGAGGTGGGTAAGTGGGACAGGTTCCGGGCGGCGGGCGAGGAGATCGAGCGCCGCTGGTCATGCTCGCGCGCGACGGCGTGGCCGTGCACAGGGCGACCTGGCACCGACGCGCTCGCAGGTGTCGTCAGTGGCGGCAGATCAGAGTCGTGCCCTGTGCAATCGGCGTCTGCCTGTGGCCACGCTTGATCGCGAAATCGTCGGCACCCAGCACCCGCTGTGGGCGAGCTCGTGCAGCACCTGCCACGGAGCCAGCCGTCCCGACCGGGCGGCCTCTGCACCGGGCAGGGCCGTGAGCGCGTCCTTCCGGCGTAGGCAATCGCCCTTCTTCTCCCGCCGTCTGTCATCCTTCGCCGCCGCTTTTTCCACGCTGCCGGCCAGAGCCGGATCCGAGTGCACGGCCATGTGCGACGGCTGAACCAGCTCGTGTAAGACCTCTTCGGTCTCCTTCCTCGGTGCCTGCAACCTGCCCCCCCAGGTGAGGAATGCGGTATGTACACGTCAGTCCTGGACGGTAGGTGTGGTGTGCGGGGCGCACGCAAGGTCGCACACATCGGCAAGGGGAGCGTGGCCTCCCTTGCGGGGAAGGGCACGCGGCCCGTCCCTGTCGCTGCCGCATCTGAGTCTGAGGGCTGCGTGCGGGGCGAGGCAGGTTCCTCGACGCTGTGCCGCTCCCCTCGTCGGCCCGGGCGTGCCAGGCGGACGAGAACTCGATCGCTGCCATCCCCACGTGCCAGTGCCTCGTGCGGCTCAGCTAGATCTCCGGGTCGATGGCGTGCGCGGTCATCATTTCCCCGGCGGCGACGATCGGTTGCTGCCTCTGCGTCGGGCGCTGCGCTGCTCGCGCTCTGCCGCAGCGGCCCTGCTGCCGGGTGAGCCACGCGCCGAATGACACGACCAATATCGTTCCTGTGGCGCCGATGACGCCGACTGCTATTTCCAGTACGGACAAACTGATGCGTCAGAGATAGCCTGCAGCCGCCGTGCCGATCGACGGAGGCGCTGCGAGTAGCTGGCACAGATCTTCTGAGGCCAGCAGGCAATCCCGCAGCTTGTCGGGGATCTGCGCGTTGGTGAGTACCGTTTGCAGCGCCTCGCGCCGAGCAGACCAGCCTGCTTCCTCGGGCAATTCGGCAATCGGCGCCTCCAGCAGGGCAAGGACGGTGTCGCGTTCGGTCGGGCCGATCTGCCGGCCGAGAGCAGCGCGCAGATGCGGCCACCGCACGGCGAGCACTGCGAGTTTCGCGATCGCCGTCAGGGTGTCAGGAGCCGGAAGACCGGCCGCCACGCGCTCTTGCCGGATGACGGCATAGAAGCGGAACACGTTGACGAAACGCTTTATCTCGCGGGGGTTCCCGGTCAGCTTGCCGGCGACCGTCGCCACGACGCTCTGCACCTCGGGGTTGTCCGGGCGTAGCCGTCGCCGCAGTTCCCGCCGCATGGCCTGCTGTGTCTCTGGGCTGAACCCCGTTGCGGCCGGATCGTCTCCCCCCGCCTGTTGCTGGGCGGAGGCGGCCGCCTCCGAGATGTCTTGCAGAGAGGATTGCCTCTGCCGGATCGCCTCTTCGATCCAGTGTGCCGTGCCATCGTCCACTTCTGGGTTGGCTTCTACGCGCGATGTCCGCGCAGGGCCGCCCACCAGTGCCGTACCGAGGAACTGGCTCGCTTGGTCGGAGCGCAGGGATGGCAGGCTGACGGGCAACTGAATGATCTTGTCGAGGAATCGCCAGCCGAGCTTGGCCGCCTCGCCCCAGTAATCCTCGCCGGTCAGTGTTTCGACGAGCGATCCATAGGAAACCTCGATGTGGGCTGCGACCATCTCCGGTTCCATCGCCACGACGAAGATGCAGTTGGGAAACTGCCCGGCCAGGAACAGGTTGATCGCCTCGATGACCTGGGCGACCGCACTCGGTGAGCATCGGTCGAGGTCATCGACGAAGACTACGACGGGTCTGTCCTTGCTGGCCACCAGGTCCAGGACCTGGCGCATGTCGGTCTGCGTCAGGTAGAGCAGTCCGAGGCGGTCTTGATAGCCGGGATCGCGGACCAGACCGGCGGTGAGCTGCTTCCAGGTTTGTGCGTAGTCCGGCTGATGGACGAGCTTGGTAAGCGAGCCGGCAACGCGTTCACGCCAGAATGTCGCGGTCCGGGCCATGCCCGCAAGCGCGGTAACTGCGGCGCCGCCGCCGAGCAGAGCCTTCCCCGCCTGCTTCAACCAGTCAGAGGCGCCGGGCACGAATGAACGGGCGAGAAACGCCACCGCCGCGGCCAGGCATGCGATCACCAGTCCGATTGCCAGCGGGACCAGCCGATCCAGCAACGCTCGATGAATCCGGCGTCGCAAAAGGTCGGCGTCGACGCGGCGCAGGTTCAGCTCGAGCCAGAACGCCTCCCGGTCTGCTGGACGCATCCGGGCAGTGACCTGCGAGATGATCTCGTGTGCGAGACCCGCCCAAATCTGCTCGCCGTTCTGGTGCATCCACGGGTTGAACCACACCGTGGGCCGCCAGTCGGCATTCAACTCCGCGTCGTCGATCCGCAGCCTTTCGACTGCCTGCTCCGGTGGGGTCGACGCCGCGTTGCGCAGCATTCGTAGGACGTTGCGATTCGTGGCCCTTGCCTCGTCTTGGGCAGCGCGGTGCCGACTTCGCCGTGCGCCAGCCAGCTTCCGCCGGGAGGGCGGGCTCAGCCGTATCCATCGGCGAGATCCCCCGCCGACCGAGGCTCCACTGTCCACAGGCGGATCCAGCCGGTCCTGGACCATCCTCATGAGAGAAGTCTTCCCAGCGCCCCATGGCCCCTTGACGCCGATCGTCAGCGGTGGCGTGGTGTCCTCGTGCTGGATGAATTCGGAGATCGCGATTGCGTATGGCCCGTAATCCAGGTCGTCTCCGGTCGTCCAGTAGTCGTTGCTTGCGGTGGCTTCAGGGGTGTACGCACCGTCCGGTTCGTCGAGGGCGTCGGGGAGGACGGTCTGTGGGGAGGCCGTTTCGGGATCCTGCGGTGAGCGCGGGGGTGCCTCTGCGAGGGCGGCGGTTGCTGCCGCCGCAACTTGGGCGCTGTCGTCGTTCGTGAGGTTCAGCAGCGCATGCCGTGCTGCGGTTGCCTGTGTCGGGGGCCCATTCAGCAGCCGCAACAATTCCTGGACGGCACCCAGCCGCGTGTGGGCGATTGGATCAGTGATAACCGCCGCGAGCTCAGGAGGGAGCGGAAGGACGGGTCTGGGGTTCCGCGCAATGACAATTGGGCCCGTCGTCTCCGCCCACTTGGACGGTGACTGGTGGGGGGTGACTGTGCGTACCTGGTCACGGACATAGTTGAAGAGGTCGTCTTCGGTGACCCAGCCGTCCTGGTCAAGGTCAGCGTCACCGGTCCGCAAGCCAGTGACGAAGGTGCTGGAGAAGACTGACAGCGGCGCCGAATGATCATCCGTCAACTCCGTGCCCTCAAAGGCATATTCGATCGCGCTGCTGGAGGTGATGATCACCCGGCCGCGCCCGCTCAAATGATCTCCGATACCTACCGTGTCGGTGGACCTCGGAGTCATGCCCCGAGTGAAGGCGCCGCTGTAACAGCAGTCAAGGATGAGCACGATGGCGCGAGACCGACACCGACTCATGAGGTCGCTGACGAACTGTCCCGGGATCGAGGTGGAAGGAAGGAGGCCGAGTTCCGTGTCAGCGACGGCGAAGTAGAGCTGCCCTCCCTCATCCTTCACGCCATGACCGGTGATGTAGAGCAGCAGCACGTCGTCCCGGCCACGGTCAGCGAAAAAGCGGTCAAGCGCGCGGCGCGCCACTGCTGCTGACGGGTTCACGATGGGTTGAACATCGAAGTTGCCGATCGTCGGGTCGGCGAGCACGTCGGAGACACCACTGGCATCAGAGGTGGCTGCTGACAGCTGGCGCAGGCCAGAATCTTGATACTCACTGGTTGCGAGGACGAGCGCGCTACGCTGGGCCATCGGTCCCCTTCCTTGAACACCCTTGCTCGGCAAGCCGATTGTTGCAACGACCAGGACTCTTTGCCGGGCTGTCGGTTTTCCGTGTGCCAAGTTGTGGTGATTAGGGCGATGCCCCGCGATGTGATGGGTGAGGGCGGCGAGTTCTGCCTTCTACCCGTTCGCCGGGCGGTGCGGTTTTGCCGTGCGAGTTTGTCGCGGGCCGTGGCGGCCTTCGGTCGTCTTTGTGGTGGTGGTGGAGCCTCGGATGGGGGCTTGCTGGTGGTCGGGCTACTCTGGCGTTCTTTCGTTGTGGGGTTGGGGGTTGGGGTGAGCCGTGCGCGTGTTGCCGTGGGGCTTTTTGCGGTGGCCGTGGGCACGGCGTGGATGTTCGGCGGGGTGGGCGCGCTGCGGTCCGGTGTCCGGGCGGTGGGGGAGATCGTGCCGTACGTGGCGATCGCCGTGGGGTGTTTCGCCTTGTTGCGGGCGGTGGTGCCGCAGGGCTACCTGGCGGGCCCGTTTGTGTTCATTCTGGGCGGTGTCGCGTGGCTTGCTGCCGCGACGGGTTACCTGCCCGGCCGGGTGGGCGGCCATGTCGTTCCCCTGCTCGTCGTGATGGCGGGCGTGGGGGTGGCGCTGAGCCGGCCGCGGCTCGGTCCCGGACGGGTGACGGTGCCGATTGTGCGCTTTCAGAGTCTGCTGGTTCCGGTGCGTGAGCGTGTGGAGGAGTCGACGACGCTGCAGAAGGTCGTGGTCCGGTCGCTCTTCGGCTACGCGAGGATCGACGTGTCCCGCGTCCTGGTCGACGCCGGGGGCGACTTGGACGACACCTCCCCCTGGCTGGTGGATGTCGATGTGTCCGTCCTGTTCGGCAGGGTCGAGCTGCTGGTCGGGCAGGACTGCGCGGTGGTGCCGGGGAAGCTCGGGCAGGCCTACGGGGTCATCCTGGAGGAGGCGACGGTCAGTGTGCTGGCCGCGGCGCGCAGGGGCGATGACAAGAAGGATGACTCGGCGCGGGACGTGCGCCTGAACGTCTTGGGGCTGGGCGGCGCCGTCTCAGTGCGGCCCGCCTTGGCTCTCCCGGCCGGTTGAGCAGCAGCGGCACGGTTCGGGGTGTTCGAACTGCCGCTCGGCCAGGCCGCTGCTCGCGTCTCCGAGCGCTTTCGTGCCGCGGGTGTCGGGCTCAAGCTTGGGGTCGAGCAGGAAGCTGTTGAGCTGCTTGTTCAGCGCCAGTTCCTCCGCGGCGTTCGCGGGAAGCTTGTAGTGGAACGCTGCGGCGAGGTCGAAGCGGTGCAGGTCGAACGCGGCCATGAGGATCAGTTTGTGTTCGCGGGAGGCACTGGCGGCACCCCGGTAGGCGACGGTGGCCAGGGCGGCGGCGAGCGGGGCGGTCAGCGACCACACGTCCAGGCGCAGCGTCAGGGGGAGCGAGGCCAGCGTGATCAGGCCGAAGCACACGGTGAGCGAGGCGCTGACCGTGATGAGGTCGAGCTGTCGTTTGATCGCCAGCTGCATCGGTGCGGAGACCGTGGGGAACATGCGCGGGTAGGCGAACCGGACGTCCAGCCCGTAGCGGTGGCCGGCGACGTACTCGGCATCCCGCAGGATGTTGCCGAGCAGGGTCGGCATGATGTCCACGTCGCGCTCGGGATAGTCCTGGAACGCGAGAGTGGCCTGTTCCCGGATCCGGCCGGCCCGGGCCTTTGCCCGCTGCCGGATGGCCAGCTCGCGCAACGTGGTCCGGTCCGCCGGGGACGTTGTGCCTTGATGCGCCTGTGCCGAGCGCTCCAGCGAAGCGTTGTCCCTGCGCCTGCGGTGCCGTTCCGCAGCGAGTGCACGCAGTCCGCCAACGGGAGCGGCGGCTGTCCAGTACCCCTCGAGGACCTGGACGAGCCCGACCTCGAACGGGCGCAGCAGCACGCCGCCGAGAAAGGCACCGAAAGCGAACAGGACAGCGGCGGCCGCGTCGTCCTTCCCGGGAAGGACCGCGCCGAAGTCCGGCGGCGCCTGCACGTCGTACAGGTGGGCGCGCCACAGCACGGCAATCACCGTGACCACGAGGACGCCCGGCAGCACGTTCAGCAAACTGAAGCTGCTGCCGAAGCTCTTCGCGCTCGCCTTGATCAGGTCACCCAGCATCCCCGCTCATCTCCTACGCGGAAATCGCAAGGGCCAAGGCCCGATGCGCGTCATCGCCGTGGCCCTCACTCGTGCACCACAGATCGGCGACGGCCGCCGCGCGACGCTCGGCCGGCCCCTGACAGAATCTGCCCGGGCAGATATAGACGTAATACCCGGCGCCGGACAGCTGGTACGCGGCATCGACGGTGACCGCGTCCTTCCTGAAGAGAAAGACGGCGCGACCCTCACGTGGATGACCGCACAACCGCGCCGCCCGCTCCGGCGCGTTCGCCGTCCACGCGCGGGTCACGTTGAGAGCGCACCCCGGCACCGGGCAGTAGTACACGTACTGCTCATACAAGCCGTCCCCCGGCACCCCACGCCCCAGGGAAACCACATGATCGTTACGGTCGGCGACGAGTACGCGCTCAAGCGCCAGCAATGACAGGCTCAGCGCCAGCCGTCTGCGTCTCTTGCCCCTCCGCTGCATGGCTGCCCCCTGGAATGAGGATTTGAGTATGCCGCGCTGATCGCCCCGCCTCCAGACCGGGAACGTCGATCGATAACGCGTCACATGCCCTACACCCCACGGCATTTGACCGTCGGCTCCTGCCGGCCCGAGAGCTGAACAGGAAGAGCCAGTCATCTGGGGCGCGGCTGCCGGTAGTCGCTTTCACTCCTCAGGGGCCACCGACAACCTGCTTCCCCGAACCAAGATTCTTTTCTTCCGAGGCGCGCGGCGGTGTCTCACGTCATTTTCCCTGGCCGGTGTTGTCGGTTTTTGGTTCGGGAGGGGGTGGGTAGCGCAGGAGTCTGGTGGGGTGGATGTCGCGGGTGCGCCAGGTCGTGTTGCTGCCATCCATGGCTGCTTGTTGCGTCTTGCCGGTGTCGAGGTCTTTGGCGGTGACGTGGATGCGGCCGGCGAAGTCGATGTCGAAGGTGACCTCGATCTGTGGGGTGCCGTGGGGTGCCGGCGGCAGGCCGGTCAGTTCCAGGATGCCGAGTTTGTTGTTGTAGGCGGCGATCTCGCGTTCGCCCTGGTAGATCGGAATCTGCGCAGACGGTTGGTTGTCTTCGGTGGTGGTGAAGATTTCGGAGCGCTTGGTCGGGATCGTGGTGTTGCGCTCGATGAGTTTGGTCATGATGGCGCCCTTGGTCTCGATGCCGAGGGACAGCGGGGTGACGTCGAGGAGCAGGACGTCTTTGACCTGGCCCGTGGTGATGCCGGCTCGGAGTGCCGCGCCGTGGGCGGGGGCCATCTCGGGGTGGAGCATTCTGCGCGGTGCTGTGCCGGTGAGTTCTTCGACGAGTTCGGCGACGGCGGGCATGCGGGTGGCACGGCCGATGAGGACGGCATGGTCGATTTCGCCGATGGAGATGCCGGCGTCCTTGATGACGTTGTGGAAGGGCGTTTTGCAGCGCTCCAGGAGGTCTGCGGTCAGCTGCTGGAACTGGGCGCGGGTGAGCTTCTCGTCCAGGTGCAGCGGGCCCTCGGCGGAGGTGGTGATGTAGGGGAGGTTGATCGAGGTCTCGGTGGACGAGGACAGTTCGATCTTGGCGTTTTCGGCGGCCTCACGCAGACGCTGCACCACCATCTTGTCCCGGGAGAGGTCAACGCCGTAGCGGGAGCGGAACTGCTGCAGAAGGTATTCGACGATGAGCTGGTCCCAGTCGTCGCCCCCGAGGTGGTTGTCGCCGTTGACGGCCTTGATCTCGACGACGCCGTCGCCGATCTCCGCAACACACACCCCCAGGGTGCCGCCCCCGAGATCGAAGACCAGCACGGTCTGCTCCTCGCCCCAGTCGAGGCCGTAGGCGAGCGCGGCCGCGCTGGGTGCGGCGAGCAGACACGTGACGGTCAGCCCAGCCATCTCGGCTGCCTTCTCGATCGTTCGCCGTCCGTTGTTGTCCAGGAGGGCCGGCACGGTGATCACGACGTCCTGCACGGCGGCATCGAGATACTCTTCGGCGTCCCGTTTGAGTTTGCGCAGGATGTGGGCCGTCACCTCGGCGGACGTGTAGGCGTGTCCTCCGATGCGGGTGTTCCAGTCGTCGCCCAGTTGGCGGGGGTAGCGCACCGTACGGTCGATGTTGGTGATGGCCTGCCGGGCTGCCCGTGACCCCACGAGAATCGTGCCCTCAGCAGACCAGGCAACGACGGAGGGAGTCGCCTCGGATCCTTCCGAGTTGGCGATGACGACGGGCTCGCCGCCCTCTATCACGCTGACGACGGCGGTGGCGGTGCCCAGATCGATGCCAAGTCCCGTGCGAGTTGCGGTGGTTCGAGACGGTGCGGCGGTGGCCGCGTACTCCGCCCAGTACACCCGGCTTGCCTCGGCGGCCTGCACATCGGCGAATTCGGCCCCATAGACCCGTACGAGGACGGCGGCGATGTCCGCATACCGCCGGGCTGCCTCGAGGGGATCGCCGCCGTGCCCGACCCGCTCCTCCTCGTCCAAGAGAAGTCGTGACGAGCCCTGGCCTGTCCGGCCCCCGCCCATGGGCGGGGGCCGGTAGCCGATGTTCCGGGCGATCGCCAGATCTCCCGCGGTGTCTCCGCTTTGGCGCCGCGGTTTGGGAAGGCCACGGCCGCGCAGGCTCTGGAGCAGGAACCGATACATGTCGTCCAGGGTCAGCAGTTCGGCAGATGCCTCCGGGTCGCCCTCCTTGAGCAGGCGCAGCAGTTCACCGGTGAATGCGGTGTTGCGTTCGCCGTCCGGCGCAAGAGCGGCCTTGTCCGCCGCGGTGGCGGTGAGAATGTAGCTGCCGGAAATGGCGGTCTGGCCCTTCACGAGATGGTCGGGCGCGGCCATCAGGCCCAGGGCGCGGCCGGAGAAGCAGCAGTCGAGGATGACGACGCGGTTGCGTGCCGGGCTGCTGACGACGAGCTCCCGCACACCCCGGTACGGCATGGCCGTATACGGCAGCAGGGCACCGCGCCGGGTCTCTGCGAGGGCCAGATGCAGGCTTCCCTGATCGTCGAGCAGCCCATGCCCGGCGAAATAGATCAGCAGCAGATCCTCGGCCTCTTGCGTGAGGGCATCGAGCCGGCCCACCAACTCCTGCGGGGTGCGAGGGTTGTCGACGACCGTACAGGTGTGTGGGGCGATCCAGCCGTGGACGGGCTCACCGAGGGCCGCAGCTACGTCGATCAGGTTATTGTGCACGGACGGCAGATCGGGAAGCTCCGGGTCGACCAGATGGCTTGAGGTGCCGATCAGGACGACGCGGGAGCGATCGCCGTCAGGCAGTCTCATCGCGGTCGGCGACCGGTTGCCCGGCGTCCAGGAACGTACGGAGCTGCGTGATCACACTCTCTGGATCGTCAACGCGCCGCAGATCGAACTCGAAGCTCTCCCCTGTGGGCCTCACCGCTTTGACCGTTACATCGCTCTTGCGCTGCTTGACCCACTCGACGACGGCGCGGGCGAGAACGCTTGCCGCGCCGCTCGCGGAGAGCGCCACGGCCAGCGCCTCCGGGAGCCCGCCCATCATCCCGGTCGTGATCTTGCCGTGGACCAGCCGGGTCCGCCCTCTGAGATCCTCCTCGTACCGTAGCCATGCGGCCAGCGAGGTGAGCAGCCGTGCGGTTTCGTCGGGACTGGCGCCCGCAACCATCAGTCTGCATTCCATAGTCATAGCCCCCCGTTCCCCCTCATGATGCAGCGACTTCCCCTTGGTGCCTACGCGTTGGCGCCGTAACCTGCTCAACCGCCGCCGGGCGTCGGGTCGATGCCACGCGGGAGGCTGTTCATCGGCGGCCAGGGCGGGAACTCCCTGCATCGATCGCCGTAGCGGGCGCTGGCGGCAGCGTGTGGCATCAGCAAGGTATGGATGGGGGGAGATACGTCGGCTCACGTCGCCGCCTGCCGGTGCAGACATCCAGACCCCGATCGCTGTCGGCCCTCTTGCCCGCACCGTATCCGCATGCCCACCCCGCGCACAGGAGAACAGCGCCCCCTTTTCGGTTTTTCGGCGAGTAGCCCCAGAAAGCGGTGAGTGCGGTCGCGTTTCCCGGTGCGCACTGGTGGTGTATCGCCTGAGGGCAGGTGAGGGGGTGGCGGGGTCTGGCGGGCTTGTCGGCGTGGCGAGGTCGGCGCCCGGGTGGTTTGTCTCAGGGAACGGGTGGCCGGAGGGTTGTGGCCCGTCCCTGCCGGGGCCGTTTCCGAGTCGGGGGTGTCTCGGGTGGGCTGCGTCCGGCAGGGACGGGGGCTTGTAAGGGGCGGTGGGTGGGGCTCCTGGGGCAGGGGATGATTCCATCTGATGGGTAGTCAAATTTCTTCGGGTTCTGTGGTGTTGATGTTGTCGCTGGCTGCTGCGCGGAGTTGGCGGCGGCCGGTGAGGATGAGGTCGAAGACGGCGTCGTGCGGGCACAGGTGGTTGCGGTAGCGGGGCGGCACGACCCAGTAGGTGCCGGGCGGTGCGGTGCGGTTGAGGGCGGGGACGCCGAGGTAGGTGTCGGGCCCGAGGAGGGGAGTGTCGTTGGCGCCCAGCCAGGAGATGCCGGGTGCGTAGGGCACGAGGGCGTAATAGGTGGGACCGGCGGTCAGCTGGTCGTGGATGACGGGGCCGTCGAGTGTGTCGGACACGGCCTGGGCGACACGATCCGGGGTGTCGCTTCCGGTGGCGGCGTGGACGAGGGCGCCGGGGATGCGGATGGCGTTGAAGCGACGCCCGAGGGGGAGCAGGGCGACGCCCTGCTCGGTCCACTCCGTATATGCCCGGCTGGGGGTGGGGTGGGCGGTGGCGAGCCACTGCCTGATGACCTCGGGGGCGTCCTCGCGTCGGTCGCTGCGCAGGGGCAGGCGTGCGGGTTCGGTGGGCGGGTGATGGGTGTGGGGGTTCATGGGGTGGTCTCCGGTGGGCGGGTGCCGCGGGCCGGTGGCGGCTTACCCGCGGGGGGCCTGACGTGGTGGTGAGGGTCTGGTCGGGTGGTAGGTCCGCACCCTGCGTTCCGGCGTTAGTGCAGGGCGCGGGCCTTCGGGCTGCTGGCTGTGGAGAGGGGGCGTTCCGAGGCTCGAGGGCAGGGCCTGTGCGGCCAGGGGAGTGTTCCGTTTTGCCAGAGGGGGTGATGGTCAGTGGCGGCGGTAGGTGTGGGCGCAACGGGCGTGGATGCGGCCGACTCGGGCAGCGGGGCCGCTGGGTGTGACGTGGTGGTAGGGGAGGGTTTCCTCGTTGTCGCGAAGGGCTTGGTCGCAGGCCAGGCACATGACCACCCCGGTCAACGCCTCGTAGTGGTCGCAGAGGGCTGCCAGGCTGCGGGCGAGCCGGCGCGCGTGAACGAGGGCCTGGTACGCGCCCGGTCTCGGCTGGATATGCAGCTTGATGCGGGCTTGGTCGATGCAGGCGAGGGCGACATAGCGGGGCACATCGTCAGCGTCCCGCTGCAGGGCGGCGTGCTCGACCTCGGGGATGAGTAGCTGCGTGTGTCCGCGCAGCAGGCTGTGCAGGGTGGCGAGCAGGTCGCCGGTGGGTGGCTGCGCTTGTGGGCCGAGCAGTCGGCTGATGGTGTGGCGCATCGTGTCGAGGTCGAACGCGGCCGTGGTTGGGCGTCGGCCCTCGGGTGGGGGTGGTGGCCGTTCGATGCCGAGCTGCTGGTCGGCGGGAGCCGGCGCGGGCCGGTGTGGTGTTGGCGCGGGTGCAGGGGGGTGGGGTGGGTGTGCCGCCTCGGCCCGGCTGCCAGAGGTATCGGCACGGTAGGGTGCCGCCGTCGGCGGCCCTTGTGGTGTGCTGTGGCCAGCCGGAACGGCCGAGGCGGTCATCGCGTCCATGCCTCGATCCCACCGCGGTCCAGCCGTGGAGGGGATCTGACAGTCTGTGACACGGAGTTGATCATGTCGTTGGCGGTGGTGATTACCGGCACCCGCGAGACCGGTCACCGGGACCAGGCGTGGTTCGACGCCCTGTTCGCCACCTATCTGGGGCCGTGGGCGCGCGAGGACACCCACTTCTACATCGGCGGTGCGGTCGGCATCGACAGCCTGTCGCTGTACTGGCTGGCCGGCCACTCACCGGCACGGATCACCGTGGTGGTGCCGGGCACGGTCGCACGGCAGCCGGAGCCGGCCCAGGAGGCGATCGCATGCTGCCGCGCCCGGATCGCCGAGACCGTCGAGCTCGGAGCCGCCGAGCTGCGCACGCCCGCCTACCATGCCCGCAACCGGTACATGGTCGACCGGGCGCAGATGGTGATCGGGTTCCCCCTCGCCGGCTCGGAAGGGAGCTCGGGAACCTGGCAGACCCTCAACTACGGTGCCGGGCAGGGCAAAGCGCGCCTGATCGTGCCCGTGTGACGGAGCAGGCGGGGCATCATGGAAGGCATGAGCGCGCACGAGCGGCGCATCGGCGCCGCCACTCTCAAACGCCTCAGGCTCGCCCGCGGCCTGTCCCTGGCTGGCGCCGCCCGCGCTCTCATCGACACTGCAGCCCGGCTGGGGCAGCCGCTGGATGCCGGCGCGGTGAGCGTGCAGCGCTCCGTCGCACGGTGGGAGTCGGCTACGGTGCCCGTCCTGCCCGGCGAGCGCTACCAACTGCTGCTCGCGCACCTGTACGCCCGCGACGCTGACGGACATACCTGCCTCGGACGCGGCTCCGACTTCGCCGAGCTCCTCGACGCGCTGGCCCGCTTAGGGGAGAGCGAGCAGCGCCTGGCCGAGCTGCGCACGCTGCTGCTGCGCACGAGCACCGATGCGGGCGGCGGACTGCTGGCCCTGCTCGGCCCGGCCACGCAGCGCGCCCTGTCAGAGGCTCTCGCCCATCCCGCGCGGCTCGACAGGGAGCTTCTTCAGACCATGCAGAGCGCCGTCACGGACGTGAACACGCAGGTAGGCAGCGTGCCCTTCGTCCGGCTGCAGCTCTTGTTGGCCCCCCTGGTCGAGTCGTGCCGCCGGCTCATCGGCGCCCCCCTGCCCGAGACGCTGCGCGCCGACCTGGAGGCGATTGCTGCACAGGCCTACACCCTCGCCGGACGAGCGGCCTTCGAGACCCGCGACGACGCAGCCTCACAGGCCCTGTACGCCGAAGCCACCGCGGCCGCGAGCCGAAGCGGCTCGCCATGGCGGCGTGCGGTCGTGCACATGAGCCACGCCCTGGTCACCCTGTACTCCACGCCCGGCCTGGAGGCGGCCAACGCCCTCACCGAGGCCGCCGTGCGCGACGCCCACACGGGCGAGAGTGTCACGGTTCGGGCCCGCGCACACGCTCTGCAGGCCGAACTCGCAGCCCGCGCTGGCCAGGGCAAACACGCGAACGCCGCACTCGGCCTGGCCTGGTACGACATCGACCGTGACCGCGACGGCGACCCGGCGGCGAGCTCCTTCTCACCGGCCCACCTGCGCGGCTTCGAGGGCGTCACCGCCCTCTACACCGGCGACCCCGCCCAGGCACACGACTACTTCGCCCGCTCAGCCCAAGCCCTAACCACACCACGCGAACAGGTCCAACGCGCCATCGTCGCAACCGACCAGGCCCTCGCCCGCATCCGCCTGAGCGAGCCGCACGCCGCAGCCGAACTGCTCCACGGCTGCATCGACGCGGCGACCACCACCGGAGGCCGCGTCACCGCGATCCGGCTGCGCCGCGCCCGCACAGATCTCACCCCGTGGCGCACAGAGAGCTGGTTCACCGACCTCGACGACCACTTGATCAACTCACTCGGTGCTTGAAGCGGTTGTAACCCGGCCCGAAGCGGGCAGCGTTGGATTAGCCGCACGGGACCCAAGTGCGGGGGGCTGGTCACCGTCCGCCTGCGGACGGCGCGGCTGCGCGACCTCGACGCGGTGCGCTCTCTGGCCGCCGGTCGTCACTGGCGGTGCCGGTGCCAGACCTCGACAAGCACGGTGGGCTAGGAGCAATGCCGTTGTTTTAGCTGGCGGGCGTACGCTGCTGTGCAGTGGTCCCGGGGGTGGTTCGGGTGTCTGCAGATGTCGGTGAGTTATCGGGGTTA
>NZ_JBEYVO010000071.1:0-20305 GCF_040644055.1 Streptomyces sp. NPDC047043 | reverse complement strand
CACCTCTCCCCCCACCACCCCCCCCTGCCGCGCGCCGCCCCCGTCCCCGCCGCCCCCCCCCCTGGGGTGGGCCCCCCCCCCCCGGCGGGCGCCCCGCCCCCCCACCGGGATCCTGAGGGCGGTCTCCCGCCCGTCGTCACACGGCCACGGGGCCGGCGCCGCCGAGCAGTGCGGACGCGGTTTGGAGGAGAGCGGGTCCGCCCTCGCCCACGGGCGCGCCCTCGGGGTGGTCGTGGCAGGTGAAGCCGAGCCGCGTCATGGCCCGGCTGACTTCGCGGGCGGTGAAGTCACGCGGGTCCTGTCGCGTGATGACCTGGCCCACCTGCTTGACGGGGTAGCGGCGGCGGCCGATGGTCACGGACGCCCCCGTGACGAGCTCGGGCCTGACGCCCTTCATCGAGGCCAGCACCCCGGCTTTGGTCAGGTCGAACGGGTACCGGGCGATGACACAGCGCATGATGCCTCACAGGGGAGAAGTCGAGGGGAGAAGGAGGACGGGCCGCCCTGGGCGAGACGGATCAGCACGAGAGAACGGGTACGCCCGGAACCCGCCCGTTCTCACCGACGCCGCCCGAGCGGCCGCCGGGCGAGGGCAGCGATCCGGCGAGGACGTCCCGCAGACGGATCCGGTCCGTGTACATGGAACTGTCGCGGAGAACGGCGAGCCGGACCAGGGTGATCAGAGCTGTGCTCCGGTCGTCCCCGTCGCACACGGTCAGGTGCTCGACCCGGGCACTCGCCATGACGGCCAGAGCCACCTCGACGGTCATGTCGTCACATACCCGAGGCCCGTGCCCTTCGATGTCCTCGACCGCGGTCACGGGGGCGGGGTGCGGCATGCCGTACTGCGTTCGCGCTGGTGTCAAGGGTGTCTCCTTCGGTGAGGGATGGTCGGCTTGGTGGCCCCTTGCGGCCCCGGAGGCCACTGCGTATCCCGAGAGACCGGAGGGGCTTTGGGTGCTGCGCCGGCCTAGGCAGCCGAGTCGTTCCCGGGCCGCCGCTGTGCCCGTCGGCGCATCTTCGCGCCGACGGGTCGGCCCTGGCCGGTCCGGCTCTGGCCGGTCCGGCTCCGGCGGTTCCAGGACGGCGATGACGCGCGGCGGGTACGTTCCACGACAGGCGCGGTCATGACCACAGGAACCCCGGAGGGCGCCTGGGCGCCCGTGATGCGGCTCAGCTCCGCCTCGCCCGAGCGGACCGGGGTGATGCGCGGGCTGATGCCGGCCGAGGCCATCAGCCGGGTCATGCCGCGGCGTTGGCCGGGGGTCACCAGGGTGACGACGCTGCCGGACTCCCCGGCGCGGGCCGTACGGCCGCCGCGGTGCAGGTAGTCCTTGTGGTCGCTGGGCGGATCCACGTTGACGACCAGGTCGAGGTCGTCGACGTGGATGCCGCGGGCCGCGACGTTGGTGGCCACCAGGACGGTGACGTGACCGTCCTTGAACTGCGCCAGGGTCCGGGTGCGCTGCGGCTGGGACCGGCCGCCGTGCAGGGCGGCGGCGTGGACACCGCTGTTCAGCAGGTGCTTGGTCAGCCGGTCCACGGCGTGCTTGGTGTCCAGGAACATGATGACCCGGCCGTCCCGGGCCGCGATCTCGGTGGTCGTGCGGTGCTTGTCCGCGTCGCGCACGTGGAGTACGTGGTGCTCCATCGTGGTGACGGCGCCGGCCGACGGATCGACAGAGTGCACCACCGGGTCGGTCAGATAGCGGCGGACCAGCAGATCGACGTTGCGGTCCAGGGTGGCCGAGAACAACATCCGCTGGCCCTCGGGGCGCACTTGGTCGAGCAGGGCGGTGACCTGGGGCATGAAGCCCATGTCGGTCATCTGGTCGGCCTCGTCGAGCACCGTGACGTCGACGTCGGCGAGTCGGCAGTCGCCCCGGTCGATGAGGTCCTTGAGGCGACCGGGCGTCGCGACGACCACCTCCGCGCCGGCCCGCAGCGCACCGGCCTGCCTGCCGATGGACATTCCGCCGACGACGGTGGCGAGCCTCAGGCTCACGGAGCGGGCATAGGGAGCGAGCGCGTCGGTGACCTGCTGGGCCAGCTCACGGGTGGGGACGAGAATCAGGGCCAGCGGCCGACGCGGCTCGGCGCGCCGGCCCGCCGTACGGGCCAGTACGGCGAGGCCGAAGGCGAGGGTCTTGCCCGACCCGGTGCGGCCGCGACCGAGTACGTCACGGCCGGCCAGGGAGTTGGGCAGGGTCGCCGCCTGGATCGGGAACGGTACCGTCACGCCTTCTTGGCCGAGCGTGGCCAGCAACGGAGCCGGCATGGCGAGATCGGCGAACAACTCGACAGCGGGCAACGCGGGCGTGACCGTCTTCGGCAGGGCGAACTCGCCTCGCGCCGGCTGTCGGTTTCCGTGACCGTTGGAGCGGCGCGGAACGCCGGAGCCGTCGTATGTGCGATGAGCGCGTGCGCGAGTGGTGCGTGTGCGGTTCATGCGGGACCTTCCTCGATACGGGCGCGTATCAAGGAATTTCCGCAGCAGAATGAGCGGCGCAGAGAATCGCGAGAACGGGCCGAAAATGACAGGGGCGAATCACCCTGGAAATGAAGCGAGCTGGGGCCCGCACCCCAAGGTGCGGGCCCCAGCTGCGAAGTATGCGTCAGTGCCGGTGCGTCAGGCGGGAACGATGTTCTCGGCCGTCGGGCCCTTCTGGCCCTGCGCGATGTCGAACGACACCTTCTGGCCTTCCAGCAGCTCGCGGAAGCCCTGGGCGGCGATGTTCGAGTAGTGGGCGAAGACGTCGGCGCCGCCGCCGTCCTGCTCGATGAAGCCGAAGCCCTTTTCCGCGTTGAACCACTTCACAGTGCCAGTAGCCATGTTGTTTCTCCTTCGGAGGCGGTGTACGGGAATACGCCCTGTGCGCATTCCGTGTCGCCGTGATGATCTGCCGTCGGAAAAACCTTCTGGCAACCACACCTGCAACTGATTTCGACAGTAGCACGGTGCGATCAGCCGTGCGCGGTGGACAATTCCGCTCCGCCAGGCGGTCGAGGAATACTCGCCGTACCCCGCACCTAATTCTCGTTTCACGGGCACAGATATTGCTCTCCGCGGGCGCGGCTTTCCTGCCGTGCGTTTCGCCCACAGCCCTCTGACCTCCCTCGACGGGACATGTGCCGCTGCCGCCGTCGCCGGCGGATGGCACAACGGCGAACGCGCCCGAGGTTCCCGTAGTGCAACCAAGGTCACATCCGCCGTGAAGGCGGTGGCGGGCGTCTCGTGCGAAGCCCCGTCGACGGTGATCAGGACCGTTGGTCCGGTGGGTCCCGGAGGTTGCGGGGCCACGGGGAGTGGTGTGGGTTCTTTAAGGTCGATTACCGTTCTGACCTGCTGCGGGGCCGTGTTCCAGCCTGGGCGGATCCGTGGCTTGGTCACCACCGTTCTCCGTGAGTCCCCGTTGGATGGGTGAAGCTCAGGCCACGGTTGCCGCATCGGGGGGTCCGTCGGCGAGAATGCCCAACGATGACGTCGACGCCCACCGGACCGGCACGAACCGGGTATGCCCCCTTCGCTCACCTCACCGTGCCCAACGCCGCCCTGTACCGCCGGGTGATGGGCGCGTTCCTGGCCGCCAAGGAGCGCTTCGCGGTTCATCTGCGGCCCGAGGACGTGTTCGCGGCGCTGGCGCCGCAGCACCGGCCCGCCGAGCTGGACGCGGTGGTCAAGGCGCTGGACAGCTTGGTCGAGTGGGGCAATCTGCGGGCGGATCCGGACACGTCCCGGGTCACCGCGGTCGAGGACTTCTACCGCAAGCGCTTCATCTACCAGCTCACACAGGCCGGCGAGGCCGCCGAGCTGGCGCTGTCGGCGTATGACGAGGCGCTGGGGCGGCGTGGTGCGCTGCAGGCGGTGGCCCTGCACGACATCGTCACCCAGCTGCGGGCCCTGTTGGTGATCGCGGCCGGGCAGGAGGAGGGCGAGCCGGACGCGGCCAAGGCGCATCTGGCGCTGTCCGCGCTGACGAGCCGGTTCGAGGCGCTGGCGGAGAACGCG
Source organism: Streptomyces sp. NPDC047043 (assembly GCF_040644055.1). Taxonomy (NCBI): domain Bacteria; kingdom Bacillati; phylum Actinomycetota; class Actinomycetes; order Kitasatosporales; family Streptomycetaceae; genus Streptomyces; species Streptomyces sp. NPDC047043. Next base: position 16,296 of record NZ_JBEYVO010000071.1, on the reverse strand, counting down.
CGGGCGTTCATGGGCTCCCTGCAGCGCACCATCGACCTGCACGATGTGGAGGTCGAGGTGTTCCTCGCCTACAAGGACCGCCTGATCCAGTATCTGGAGCGGTTCATCCAGGACTTGATCACCCTGGGTGGGCGGATCGCCCTGCTCATCGGGGAGTTGGAGGAGCAGGGGCGGGTCGGTGTGCTGCTGCGGCTGGCGGCGGCCCGGGAGGCGGCCGATGCCGCGCCGGACGAGGCCGACAGCGCCGAGGCGCGGGCCTACGAGCGGTGGGCGGGCAGGTGGTCGGGGCTGGCCGCCTGGTTCGTGTCGGCGGACGGACGGGAGTCGCAGGCCCGTCTGCTGCGCGGGCGCGCTCTCGGGGCGATCCCGCAACTGCTGGCGGTGGTGCGGCAGTTGAACGAGCGGCGGGCCGGGCGCTCGGACCGCTCGGCGGATTTCCGCACCCTGGCCCGCTGGTTCGCCGAGGCCCCCGACGACGCGGCGCGGCACCGGCTGTGGCGGGCCGCGTTCGGGCTGTATCCGGCACGTCACCTCACCGTCGACGCCGACACCCTCGAGCGGCGCGCCGCCCACCCGGTGGCCGCCGCCACCCCGTGGGCCGAGGCCGAGCCGCTGCGCATCAGCCCTCAGCTGCGCCGCACCGGCAGCTACGAGCGGCGCGGCAGGACCCGCCGGGTGCAGGACCGCTCCGCACAGCGCAGGCGCCTGGCCGAGATCGCCGCGAAGCAGGCGCAGGAGATCGCGGCCGCCCGCGCCCGCCTGGCGACGGACGGCACCACGCGGCTGTCCGCGCTGGGCGAGCTGGACCCGCTCGCCTTCGGCCTGTTCCTGCAGCTGCTCGGCGACGCCCTGGCCACCTGGCGGCCCGGCATGACGGCCACCGTGGCGACCAGCAACGACGGCACCATGGAGATCCGGCTGACCGCCCTGGCGGACGGGACGACGGCCTCGATCCGCACCCCCGGCGGCACCTTCCGCGGCCCCGACCACCTGGTCGAGATCACCGATCTCACCCGGAGCGGACAGGTGCACGCCGACGGCACGACCATGGGAGGGGAGCGATGACCACGCCCCTGAGCGAGGTGCTGGACAGCCGGCGCGCCGCCGAGTTCCACAAGGCCGCCCGCGCCCTGCTCAAGGAGCCCCTGCTGCTCGCGCACGGCCCGCACGCCGAGGAGTTCCGGCTGGTGCGCCAGCACGCCGGCGAGCTGCGCGACTGGTTCGAGCGCAACACCGGCTGGCCGCTGCGGGTGGACGCGGAGGCGGCCCGCCTTGGCCGCACGCCCGGCACCCTGGCCGATGCCACCCATCCGGCCCGCGAGGCCTCCCGCGCCCGGGCACCCTTCACCCGCCGCCGCTATGTGCTGCTGTGCCTGGCGCTGGCCGCGCTGGAGCGCGGCGAGGCGCAGATCGCACTCGGCCGGCTCGCCGAGCAGGTGGTCCTGGACGCCGCCGATCCCCATCTGGCCGCCGCCGGGATCGAGTTCACGCTGGAGCGGCGCGAGGAGCGGCTGGATCTGGCGGCGGTGGTACGCCTGCTCATGCGCTACGGGGTGCTGCGCCGGGTGGCCGGGGACGAGGAGGCCTACGTCAGCGGGGCGGGCGATGTGCTCTACGACGTGCAGCGCCGCGTCCTGGCCGGACTGCTCGCCGCCCGCCGCGGCCCGTCGATGATCACCGTCGGCGGATTCGAGGACCGGCTGGCCGAGCTCACCGCCGAGAGCGCCCTGGACAGCGACGAACTGCGCTTCCGCGCCATCCGCCAGCGGCTGACCCGGCGCCTGCTGGACGACCCGGTGCTCTACTACGACGGGCTGAGTGACGAGGAGCTCGGCTACCTCACCCGCCAGCGCGCCTTCATCACCGCCCGGATCACCGAACTGACCGGCCTGGTCGCGGAGGTGCGGGCCGAGGGCGTCGCCATGGTCGACTCCCTGGACGACCTGACCGATGTACGGATGCCCGAGCAGGGCACCCACGGACACGTCACCCTGCTGCTCGCCGAGCACCTCGCCGACGCGGGCGGCGCGGTCGGCCGCGAGGAATTGGAGCGCAGGGTGCGTGAACTGGCCGTCGAACACGGCGGGTTCTGGTCCAAGAGCGCCAAACAGCCGGGCGCGGAGGGCGAGTGGGTCGATCAGGCGCTGGTCAAGCTGACCGCGCTGGGCCTGGTCACCGCCGTACCGGGCGGCGTCGCCCCGCTGCCGGCGCTGGCCCGGTACGCCGTCGGCGAGATGGTCGTACGGGAACCGGGCCTCCCCCACCCCCGCAGCTCTCAGCGAAAGGCGTGATGGCCGTGACCGCCCTGCCCACCCCCGCGCCCGGCCGGTGGCGGCCGCTGCGCGTCGGCCTGGTGGACCTCTTCTACTACGACGCCGAGGAGTTCTGGTTCCGCGACGGGCGGCTGCTGCTGCGCGGCAACAACGGCACCGGCAAGTCCAAGGTTCTCGCCCTGACCCTGCCCTTCCTCCTGGACGGCGACCTGTCGGCGCGGCGCGTGGAGCCCGACGCCGACCCGGGCAAGCGCATGGAGTGGAACCTGCTGCTGGGCGGGCAGCACCCGCACCCCGAGCGGCTGGGCTACACCTGGATCGAGTTCGGCCGCCGGGACGGTCAAGACGATGCCACTGGACAGGACCGCTTCCTCACTCTGATCTGCGGGCTGAAGGCGGTGGCGGGCCGCGGCATCGCCCGCCACTGGTACGCCGTCACCGATCAGCGCATCGGAGCCGAGCTCAGCCTGCTCGATGCCACCGGCACGGCCCTGTCGCGGGACCGGCTCGCGGAGGCGGTCGCCGGGCGCGGCATGGTGTACGACACCGCCACCGCCTATCGCAGGGCGGTCGACGAAGCGCTGTTCGGGCTGGGTGAGCGGCGGTATGCGGCCCTGGTGGACCTGCTCATCCAGCTGCGCCAGCCGCAGCTGTCGAAACGGCCCAACGAGACGGCGCTCTCACGGGCGCTGACCGAGGCGCTGCCGCCCATGGACCAGGCGGTCATCGCCGATGTGGCCGAGGCGTTCCGGTCGTTGGACGAGGAGAAGGAGGAGTTGCGGGCGGCCGCCGAGGCCGAGCGGGCCGCCTCCGCCTTCTTGGACCACTATCGCCGTTACACCCGGGTCGCCACCCGCCGCCGCGCCCGGCTGCCCCGCCACGAGCACGCCCGCTACGAGCAGTTGGGCCGCGACCTCGCGCAGGCGCAGAGCGAACGCTCGCAGGCCGAGGAGGAGCGGGAGCGGATCGCCGAACGGCTCGCGGAACTGGAAGAGAGTGCCGCACGGCTGCAGGCGCAGGAGGCCGCGCTGCGCGAGGGCCCGGAGATGCACAGCGCACGGGAGTTGGAGCAGGCGGCGGCCGACGCCCGCCGGACGGCAGCGGAGGTGGCCCGCGCCGAGGCGGACCGGGACCAGGCCGCCCAGGCGCACACCCGCGTCCTGGGCCGCCTGGAGAGTGCGGGCCGGCGGCTTGCGGCAGCCGAGGAGCAGGTCGCGGACACGCTCGCGCGTGAGCGGGAGGCGGCCGAGGCCGCCCGTCTCGACGGCGAGCTGCGCACCGAGGGCGCGCCGGAGGCCGAACTGCGCCGCGCGGCCGAGGAGTCGGTGGCCCGCAGGCGGCGCACCCTCGACCACGTGGAGGAGCTGGCGGTGCGCGCCGAGGAGGCCGCCGCCGAGCGGCGCGCCGCCGCCCGCCGCCTGGACGAGGCCCAGACCGAGGCCGGACACACCGCCGAACGGCAGGCCCGGGCGGAGGCCACCGCCACCGGGGCGGGAGCGGAACTGGTCGCCGCCCTACGCGAACACCTCAATATGTGTGAGGAGTTGCGGCCCCAGGACCCGGTGGGCCTGCTGGACGGCTTGCAGGACTGGGTCACGCACCTGCAGGGCCCCTCCCCCGCGCGCGTGCACACCGCCGACGCCCACCGCGCCCGCGCCGCGCAGCTGGCCGACCAGACGGCCGCCCTCGGTCAGCGGCTGAGCGATGTGACCGCCCGGCGCGCCGAGACCGAGCGGGAGTTGACCGATCTGGAGGCGGGCGGCCAGCGCGGCCCCACCACGCCCCACACGCGAACTCCCGGCGTGCGCGAGCAGGCGCCCGGAGCGCCGCTGTGGCGTCTGGTCGACTTCCACGACCATGTCGGTGCCGGTGAACGCGCGGGCCTGGAGGCGGCGTTGGAGGCCTCCGGGCTGCTGGACGCCTGGGTGTACCCGGACGGCAGCGCCGTGGCCGCCGACGGACACGACGTCCTGCTGTCGCCGGGCGCCCCGCTGACCGGACCGGTGCTCGCCGAGGTGCTGCGCCCGGCCGTGGACCATGGTGACGAGCGGGCCGTGGCGGTGGGCGAGCAGGCGGTGGGCCGCCTGCTGGCGGCGGTGGGACTGGGTTCCGGCGAGTCCGGCGACTGCGGCGGCACGTGGGTGGCGGCGGACGGCCGCTTTCGTGTGGGGGTGCTGACCGGCAGCTGGTCGAAGGAAGCCGCCGCGTACGTGGGTGAGGGCGCCCGCGAGGAGGCGCGCCGGGCCCGGATCGCCGTCCTGCACGACGAACTCGACAGCCTGGCGGGCGAGGTGGCGCGGCTGGAGGCCGAGCGGGCCACGGTGGCCCGGCGCCGGCGCACCCTGGACGCCGAACTGGCCGCCGTCCCCGACGACGCCGCCCTGCGCCACGCGCACGCACTGGCCGCGGCCGCCGCGGACGCCGCCCACCGGGCCCGCGCCCGCCAGGACGAACGCTCCGCCGAACTGGCCGAGGCGGCCCGGCAGGAGGCCGAGGCCGCCACCGAACTGACCGACACGGCCACCGCCGTGCGCCTGCCCTCCGACCGGGCTGGCCTCATGGCCGTCCGCCAGGCGCTGGGCGACTACACCGCCGTCCTGGCCGCCCTGTGGCCCGCACTGCGCGAGCGCACCGACGCCATGCGCACGGTGGCCGACGAGCGCGCGGAAGCCGAACAGGCCGACACCCGGGTGGCCGAACTGGCCCTGCGCGCCGAGGAGTCGGCCCGCCTGGCGGCCGCAGCCGACGAACGCCACACCACCCTGCGCTCCACCGTCGGCGCCGCCGTCGCGGAACTGGAACGGCGCCTGGCCGCCACCGCCGAGGCCCTGGCGTCCTGCGACCGCGACCAGCGCCGCTTTCGCGAGGAGCAGGCGGCCGCCGGCCGGCGCGTGGGCCATGCGGAGGGCCGCATCGAGCAGTTGGAAAAGGACGTACGCGAGGCGGCGGCCTCCCGCGCCGAGGCGATCGCCGCGCTCCAGCGGTTCGCGGCCACCGGCCTGCTGAGCGTGGCCCTGCCCGAGGTGGCCCTGCCCCCGCTGGACGAGGGACCGTGGGCGGCCACCCCGGCCGTCGCGCTCGCCCGCGCCATCGAGGCGCAGCTCTCGGGCCCGTCCGGCACCGACGACTCCGACGGCGCCTGGGAACGCGTACAGAAACGGCTCAGCGAGGAGTACAAGAAACTCCAGGACGCCCTCTCCCGCGGCGGCCACACCGCCACCGCCCGCATGGTCGAGGACGGCATGGTCGTCGACATCGTCTACCAGGGCCGCCGGCGGACCGTACCCGAACTGGCCGCGGCCCTCACCACCGAGACGGCCGAGCTGGCGCGCATCCTGTCCGCGCACGAACGCGAGATCCTCGAAACCCACCTGCTCACCGAGGTCGCCGGCACCCTGCAGGAACTGATCGCCGCCGCCGAACGACAAGTACGGGCGATGAACGCCGAACTCCAGGAACGCCCCACCTCCACCGGCATGAAACTGCGCCTGGTCTGGCGCCCCTCCCGCAAGGCGCCCACCGGACTGGCCCAGGCCCGCGAACGCCTGCGCCAGTCCGCCGACGCCTGGGCACCCGAGGACCGCACGGCGGTCGGGGAGTTCCTGCAGGCCGAGATCGCCCGCCGCCAGTCCGACGACGCGGCGGGCAGCTGGCTGGAGGTGCTCACCGCGGCGCTGGACTACCGCTCCTGGCACGAGTTCGGCATCGAACGCCACCAGCACGGCACCTGGGTCCCGGCCACCGGCCCCGCCTCCGGCGGCGAACGCGTCCTGGCCGTGTCCGTGCCCCTGTTCGCCGCCGCCTCCTCCCACTACGCCACCGCCGCCCCCGACGCCCCGCGCCTGGTCACCCTGGACGAGGCGTTCGCAGGCGTGGACGACGACTCGCGCGCCAAGTGCCTGGGCCTGCTGCACGCCTTCGACCTGGACGTGGTGATGACCAGCGAACGCGAATGGGCCTGCTACCCGCAGGTTCCGGGCATCTCCATTGCCCAGCTCTCGCGGGTCGACGAGATTGCGGCGGTGTTGGTGACGCGGTGGGAGTGGGACGGGAGCGAGCGCGTACGGGGCACGGAACCGGACCACCAGCTGGCGACCCTTCCCGCCCAGGCGCCGTCCCCGGCTGCCGCGGTCGGCGCGACGGCACCCGGGCCCGCCGAGGACACCGATGCGGGACAGGACGGGCTGTGGTCATGAGTAGCCCGCTGCCCCTTAAGACCCCGGCATGCGCGGACAGCCCAGCATGCCTGGACAGCTGCTCACTATGCCTGGCCGCCCCACTATGACCGGGCAGCCACGCACCCCCGCAGAAGCCGGGCCGCCGCGCATCGACCTCGACCGCCTCGGCCGCCTGCTCGGCGACCCCGGTCTCGCCTGGCTGGTCGAGCGCGTCCGGCGCCGCATGGAACGCGACGAGCCCCTCACCGGCCCGGTCACGCTGGCCGACCCGACCACCACCGAACGCGCCGCCGCCGAACGCCTACTGGGTCGCGCCCCACGCGCCGGACGCTCCCTCAGCGTGCGCCTGGACGCGGTGGACGCCGTACTGCGCCGCTCCGGCATCAGCCCCGAGGGCCTCGCCCCGGCCATCACGGCCCTGACCGGCCCGGTCGCGCGCCTCGCCGACGTACGCGAGCAGGAGGCGAATGCCTGGCAGGAGGCGTACGCCCCACTGGCCACGCTCAGCAGGCTGCGGCCCGAACTGGCCGAGTGGGCCGATCAGTTGCGCAAGGACGGCCTCGTACGCCGCCTCGCGCGCACTCCGCAGGCGGCGAAGGTCCTGCTCACTGATGCCGTCACAGCCTTGCACGAGCTGCCTGCCGACCCCGCTGTTTCATTGCCCGCTTTTGCCGCGGCAGCGCTCGGCGACGCCCACGCCCTCGACGACGGCACCCCACTCGCCACCCTCGTCCTGTCCGGCGTGCGCGCCCTGACCGGCTTCCCGGACGGCAACGGGGCCGAATGGCGCCGCGAGGCCTGGGCCTCGGCCGGCCTCCTCAGGGACGCCCTCTCCTCCACCGTCCTCACCCTGGGCCTGCGCGGCACCCCCGCCCTGGACTGGCTAACGGACGAGGGCGAACCAGCCGTCCTGACGCTGCGCCAGCTCACCCGCAACTTGCCGGGTAGGGCACCCACGGTCGTGTACGTGTGCGAGAACCCGACCGTCCTGGCCACCGCGGCCGACACCCACGGCGCTGCCTGCCCGCCTCTGGTCTGTCTCCAGGGCCAGCCCTCGGCCGCCGCCCTCACCCTGCTGCGCCACCTCCACGCCCATGGCTCCACGCTCCGCTACCACGGGGACTTCGACTGGGGTGGTCTGCGCATCGCCGAGGCCTTGCTGCGCCGCGTGCCCTGGCAGCCCTGGCGCTACACGGCGGCCGACTACCGCGCCGCGGCGGCCTCTACGCCCCTGGCGCCGCCTTTGACCGGCACGCCAGCCACCGCTGCATGGGACCCCGACCTGGCCGCCGCCCTGGCTGAACTCGGCGTGCGCATCGAGGAAGAGACCGTCCTGGACACTCTTCTCGCCGACCTCGTGCACTGAGTCCGTGGCGCAGGCAGATGTGGACGGCAACCGGGGCTGCTTCAAACAGCACGCGGCATCCACAGCACAGCCGTCCTGGTCACGATGAAGAATCCGACGCTCTTGCCCTGGGGATCTTGCTGCTGGTGTGTGTCGGGTTCTTGCGGCGCACGAGCACGGAGGCGGCCACGTGCGTGCATGTCCCGCCCGCCCATCAGGCGTGGTCGGGCTGCAGGTCGGCTGGTTCAACCACAGACGGCTACACGGCGAACTACGATGCCGCGCCCCCAGCGGGCCGTGTCAGTTCCGTACGAGGTCCGGGCCGCTTGAAGGAGCTCTCAGCGGTCCTCGAACGGGGCAAGTCCGCCCCGCCGTGGACGAGTTCCGCGCCCGAGTTCATGGGACGTTGCCTGTCGCAGCCTGGCGGCCCACGGTCGCGAAATCCGTGAGCCGGCCCGCCTTCGTCGGTGCCAGGATGGACGGCATGACGATGATCGACGGTGAGGTCGAGGCAGGGTTCGAGCCGGTCCGTGATGCGTTCGAGGCGAACTTCTCCCAGCGCGGAGACATCGGCGCAGCGGTGTGCGTGTATCAACACGGCCGACCGGTGGTGGACCTGTGGGGTGGAGTCGCCGATCCGGAGACCGGTCGTCCGTGGACACGGGACACGCTGCAACTGGTCTACTCGGCCACCAAGGGTGCGACCACGACCGCGGCTCATCTGCTCGTCCAGCGAGGCGAGTTGGATCTGGACGCGCCGGTGGCGACGTATTGGCCGGAGTTCGCCGCGAACGGCAAGGCGGACATCCCGGTGCGCTGGCTGTTGTCGCACCAGGCGGGCTTGATCGCGCTGGACCAACCGGTCCCGCTGGACGATGCGTTGGCCTGGCACCCCATGGTGGCCGCGCTGGCCGCGCAGCGCCCCCTTTGGGAGCCGGGCACGGCGCACGGGTACCACGGTCGGACCTGGGGCTGGCTGGTCGGCGAGGTGATCCGCCGAGTGTCCGGCCGCACGCCGGGCCGCTTCTTCGCCGACGAGATCGCCGACCCCCTCGGCCTCGACTTCTTCATCGGGTTGCCGGCATCGGAACGCCACCGGGTCAGCCGCATGGTGTACCAGCAATCGGAGATCGACCTGACCACCGTGCCGGTCGAGTCGATTCCCGAGGAGTTCCGCGAACTGATCGCCGCCATGGGCGACCCGAACTCCTTCAGCAACAGGGCCTTCGCGGTCACCGACCCCGCCGAGATCGACTTCAACTCCCCAGAAGTGCAGGCCGCGGAACTCCCCGCCTCCAACGGTATCGGCACCGCTCGCGGACTGGCGCGCATGTACGCCGCCCTGATCGGCGAGGTGGACGGCGTGCGCCTGCTCACCCCGGAAACCCTGGAGTCGGCGACCAAGCAACAGGCCATCGGAAAAGACCAGGTGATACTGCTCCCCAGCCGCTTCAGCTCCGGATACATGCTCCCCACCGAGGCCCTCCCGATGACGGGGCCGAACGCCTTCGGCCACATGGGCCGAGGCGGCTCACTCGCCTTCGCCGACCCCGAGCACGGCATCGCTTTCAGCTACGCCATGAACAACATCGTCGAAGGAGCCGAGGATGTGCGAGCGGCCTCGCTGGTCGATGCGGTGCGCAGGTCGCTGGCGTAGGTGTTGAACGCTGCGCGGTCAGCCATGCCAGCCATAAAGGAACCTGTGCAGCCGCCCCAGCTCCCTGCCGTGGGGTCGAGCGAGCTCATGGTCGCGTCCCACCCAATGGGCTGGGCTCAGCACGCGACAATGGATCAGCTGTCACGTTCTGATGCCTGTTACCCACAAGAGTCACAAACGCCCGTCGAGGGCAGTTGGACGAAGCAGCGCTGACAGATCTGAGGGGGCTTTTCAACGCTCTGACGGCGCCGGTCGACAGTGGCTTGCAGCCTCGGGGCGAGTGCCGGCGCGCCTCCGCCGGGCGGCAGGCTCGCGCCAAAGTGGCGGTAGCAAGCAAGCCGGGCCTCGGCAGCGTGGTGCTCACGCTCCAGTTCATCATCCACCGGCGGCTCCCCAGCGACCGCCAGAACTTCCTTGTAGCCGCTGCCCACCTTCCCGTCGTCCGTGTGCACCACGAGAGCTGTCACCGGCGGGTCGCCGCGGCGATGCGCTTCACGCACCACCCGGCCCAAGACCGGACCAATCCAGTTGTGCAATAGAACCTTGGTCCGGATGCCTGTCCTGCTCTGGATTTCCTCGGCCAACTCCTTGTAGGTGATCACAGCGTGGTACGTGTTCGCTACGCCTATCAGGATCGAGTAGGCCTCCGCGGCCCATGCCTCGCGTGCCTCCTGGACTGTCGGCATGGTGGAATCGGCCACGTTCTCAGAAGCCTCCTGTGCCATCTCCACCCCGTAGTGCTCTCATTGACTGGTGCTCATGCGCATCCTGTCCCATGGCAGGCGCAGGGCGCCATGACTCTGTTCGCGGTTGCCTCGCACGCCAACAGCAGCGCCCAACTCCGACCTGCCGAGATCGCCCACGTGCCGCAAGGCCAGCCCCCGAGCCGGGGGACACGGCCTGAAAGGCGGAAGGTCGCCGGTTCGGCATCCAACACCTCATCAAGTACGCAGCTGTTGGGTGGCGTTGCGCGCACCGGCTGGACGACTGGCCAAAGGACTGCGCGGTCAGGGTTGCGGACGGTGTCTGCGTACCTTCACGCGGATCAACGCAATTGGGCTGCGCAGACTCGCAAGGCATGCTGCGCAGGTTCCAATGCCCGGATTCACCGCTGCACAGACGAACCTCTCGTCTTGCTCAGGAAACCCGCCGAGAGCTGGCAGGCCACTCGGATGCGCTGACATGATCTCGTCAGCCGCGGATGAGGCAGCTGATCCGACTGCGCCACTCCCTCCCCTGACCAAGGAGACCTTTTCATGCGCATGCCCAGACGGGCCTTGCTCGCCCCTACCGTCGCCCTGGCCGTTCTGGCCGGCGCCGGTCCTGCTCTGGCGGACGACCCGACTCCGTCGCCGACCGAGACCATCGCGACGGCCCCGCCCGACCAGCCGGAGGAAACGGACCTCACCGAGGGCGCCTCCGAGACCGAGGCCTCCGCGCCATCCGACGCAGTCAACCACACGGGCAACTCGCCCGACGCCCGCGGCTGCGAACAGGGCTGGTACTACCACGCCACGAAAAAGGCCAAGGACTACCACAAGGGCGTAGGCGCCGAGCAGGCCAACTGGAACGGCACCTCGCGCACCGCCAAGTCCACGTTCACCTCGGAGGTGACGGGCACCGTCGGCATCGCCTTCACGGGCGAGCTGCAGGTGAAGGGCAGCGCGGCTGTCGTTGAGATCCAGGGCAAGTTCGGCGTGTCCGTGTCCGCATCGCTCACTGCGAAGATGGGCAACAGCTTCACCGTGGACACGCCGCCACACAAGACAACGTACGCCCGCTATGGCGTCTACCGCCTGAAAAGCTACGGTTACAGTCAGTACGTGTACGTCAACTGCGGCAAGGGCAGCAAGCACGACGTCACTATCTACACGCCGCACCGCATCGGCTGGGCGATCTGGGAGAAGTGACATGTCGCGCCGCACCCTCGCTGGGCTGAGCATCGCGTGTACCGCTGTGCTCTTCCCGGTCGCTGCCTGCACGTCGGACCACTCCGACGCCCAGCAGCCCACATCAGCCATCAGCTCCGCCGAGTCAGACCCGGCGACTGTCACCGCCACTCCCAGCAGCACGCAGCCCCCGGTCCAGGAGCCGCCCGAGTTGGACCCCGACGAGACACTGGCCGGCCGCCAGAAGGCCACCACGGGGAACGCCAGCATCGAGTTCAGCCAGGGCAAGAAGGGCGATGCGCTCATCGTCGCGGTGCGCTGTCAGGGGAAGGGCACTATCAATGTGGCGGTGCAGTCCGTGCACGTCTCCTTCCCGCTGAAATGCCTGGCCGACGAGGTCAGCACCACCTACAACCAGGTGGCCGTGTCGGGCGTGGATCGGAGCGGAGTCGTCTCCGTCGCGGCGCCGTCCGTGGTGCGCTGGTCGCTGACAGTCGGGCGCGGCGCACCGGCACAGGAGGAATCACCCGGAGTCGGCTGAACGCACTGACGCCTCAGTGCCGTCTCCTCCCCGAATGCTGCTGCCCGTCACGCCCCTGACGGGCAGCAGGCAGGAGTTCCGACATGCTCAGCTCAAGCGATAAGTGTCTTCCGGCTCTTGCCGATCACCAGGAAGTAGCACGTCAGAGACTTGCAGAGCCTGCCCGGAAGCATCACAGGCGATGATGAGAACACTGAGGACGGGGCAGCCGTCAGGTATGCCTAGAAGCTCTGCCTCACCGCGGTTGGGAAGCCGAGGGCCCTCGACCAGACCGGCAGGGAAGTACGACGAGGCCAACTCGACCGCTTCGCCGTCCTCTTCGACCAAGAAACGGCGCACGAGCACCTTCGCCCGCTTCGGCAGGCCGAGCACCGAGGCGATCCGGGGAGGAACGGACACTTCACCGACGTCCGCCAGACGCCCCGAGGCTTGCGACTCGTCGCGCTCCAGGGCCTCACGACCCCGCTGGTCCTTTTCGCGACGGCTTCTGGGCGCTCACGGACGATGGTGCCGAGCCCTTGCCTGGACTCCAGCCGGCCATCCCGCTTCAGCAGCTCCAGCGCCCGAACGACGGTCGGACGGGACATCCCGAAAGCCTGCACCAGCTGATTCTCACTGGGAACGCGGGTGCCGGACGGGTACGTGCCGTCCTCGATGCGACGCCCTCGGCGGCGCCGCTACCGCCGGTTGCCGCACCAACACCAATGAGAATGACTGGTATGAAGAACGGCACGAGTTCCCCCCTGGTGCCCCGAGGCCCTGCGCGAACCAGCAGGTTCAACCGTTTACATTGTGCCCTTGGTCAACGATCAACAGAACGATCGCAAACAACACCCAGGTCCCGACCGCCTTGGCCACCGCGGCCGACACCCACGGCGCCGTCTGCCCACCCCTGATCTGCCTCCAGGCTAGCCCTCGGCCGCCGCCGTCACCTTGCTACGACACTTGCACGCCGTGGGAGCCATGCTCCGCTACCACGGCGACTTCGACTGGGGCGGTTTGCGTATCGCCGACGCCCTGCTGGGCCGGGTGCCCCGGCGGCTCTGGTGCTACACGGCGGCCGACTACCGCACGGCAGTCGCCGCCGCGGCGGTCTTGGCCGCGCCCCTGCAGCCACCGCCACACTGGATCCCGCCCTGCCGCCGGCCCTGACCGAACTGGGGGTGCGCACAGAGGAAGAGGCCATCCTGGACATCCTGCTCGCCGACCTCGCGCCGTGAGTGGTCGCGCGGGTGGATGTTGAACGTCACGCGCGAACGCCGCAACCATTCTCGTCGACGGTCCCCTTCATCCCTGCTTGGCTCCCCGCGCCGTGGTGACGCTGTTGGCGTGCGCCGCGTTCTTGCGGCGCGTGAGCGCGGAGGCGGCCGCCGACGCGCAACATGGGCGACCGGCGGCCCCGATCCCCCGACGGCACGCACCCGCCCGTTTCGCCCGCCGTCCCCTTCACCTTCTTCTTTTCAGGGGCGAGCGCAGGGGTGTGCAGAGGGGGATGTCGGGCTGGCGACCAAGCCGAGAAGTCCTTGGTGACCTGCAGATATACCGCGGTGGGCGCGGCAGCGCACGGACAGCTGTCGGTGGGGATGTCGGCCTGGTCGCAGGCGGTGTTGTCGCATCGTGACCGTGGTCGGGCCTGCACGGTCGCACGCGTGGTCGGGGTCGGCTGCTGCTGTGGCCGGTATGCGCGGCGCCGGGCAGGACGGCGCCGCCCGTACGGGAGAGGCGGATCGACGATGACCGACGTAGACGCGGGCGGTGGCGACCGGCTGGCGCTGGCTGTGCTGACGCAGTACCGGATGGCCACCACCGAACAGATGCACCGGGTGATCGCCCCGGACGTCCGCAGGGAGCAAACGCGGCGGCGGCTGGCCAAACTGCGGGACGAAGGGCTCATCGACCGCATCACCCTCCCCCGCGCCGGACGGCTGCGGGTGTGGTTTCCCACCTCCTACGGTGTGCAAATCGCGTCGGAATGGCCCGAGTTGCGCGGGCGGAAGCCGCCGAAGACGGTGTCCGATCCAACTGCCGCGCGACTGCGGGTGGGACACACGCTGACCGTGACGGAGACTGCGCTCGCATTCCTTGAGGATGCGCGCCGACGCGGCGAGCTGTGCCGACCGCTGGACTGGATACCCGAGGTCTACCACCCCCTCGGCAGCGGCGAGGCTGTCATCCCCGACGCCCTCATGTACTACCGGAGCGGCCCTGAGGACGGGGACTGGTCGCTGCTGCGGGCGTTCGTCGAGGTCGACCGGGCCACCATGGGTCCGGAACGCCTGGCCGCGAAACTCACTGCCTACGCCCGCCTCCACGACTACGCGCCCACCTCCCCAGGTCAGCGTCGCCCGGCGTTCGGTCAGGAGCCGCCGCGGGAGGCATGGCGGCGGCACTACCCGCTCTTCCCCCGCCTGTTGTTCGTCCTGGATGACACCGGCCCCGCCGGCGTCACCACCCGCATCCGCGCCCTACACGCGACCGCCACAAAACCCGCACCGATGCTCTTTCTGCGGACCGTCCCCGTCCTGGCCGCGGCGCTGGCAGACCTGCGCACCCACGGCCCCTCTCAGCCCGTGTGGCGCCCCGTCCAAGACCCCGACCGTGCGGTCGCCTGGAGCTGGTCGCCGCATGAGGAGACGGCCCGCGCAGCCGCTGCCACCCACCAACCACCGTGCGGCGGCTGCGCAGAGCCCGACCACGGGGCCGACCACACCCCCGCCACCCCGACCATGTGGCCACCCAAAGCCCCGACCCCCCGACCATGGGGCCGACCATAGCGATGCGCAACCAACGGCACACCGAGCCGGGGGGATGCGCAGTGCGCGCGTGGACGGCTGCGCAGTCGGTATACGCGGACGAATCGAGCATGCGCAGTCGCCCGCTTCGATTGCAGTGGTTGGGCTCGTGGTCGCCCCGACCAAGGGGCCAACCACCCCTCCGCGCGCACCCGCCATGTCAGCAAGTGCGTAGCCTGGTGCGCATCGTTGGCGCACGATGCGCACCCGGTGAGCTGACCAGCCAGGGCTCTGCGCGGTCGGCCTCGCGGACGGTGCCTGCGTTCCATCGCGCACGCCTGCGCAGTTGGATTGCGTAGCCACGCGCGCCGCGCTGCGCAACCACCCGTGTCCGAATGCGTGTGCGCCAGGAATCCGCTTCGGCAGGAAGCAGGGCTCAGCGTTCGCCGCTCGACTCGGTCTCGTGATCTCTTACGACAACTGCGCTCTGCCTCTGGAGGCTGTGTTCGACGAAGCGGTGCTGCTCGGCCGCCTTGGCGGTCGGAAGGTCGACCAGCGGCGGGCGGTCGCGTCACTCGACTCGGTAACCGACCGGCCGCTGTTCGGGTCGGCCGGTCGGGTCGGCCGAATGATTGCGGGCCGACCGCACCTTGTCGAGGTCGACCACCTCGCCGCCGGAGTCGGGCGCCATGTCGACTTCGAGGCGGCGGAAGAGTTCATTCTCGTCGCCGGGGTGCTTCACTGAAGGTTCCTTCCAAT
Organism: Streptomyces sp. NPDC047043; assembly: GCF_040644055.1. NCBI lineage: Bacteria > Bacillati > Actinomycetota > Actinomycetes > Kitasatosporales > Streptomycetaceae > Streptomyces > Streptomyces sp. NPDC047043. The sequence goes on along the minus strand of NZ_JBEYVO010000071.1, from coordinate 922 downwards.
TGGGAGGCAGGGCGAAGTCCGGCCGTCGCTGTAGGAGATGAGCGGCCGGACCTCGCGCGGCAGTGCTACGGGGGTGGCATGGGGAAAACTGAGGTCAAGACGCTGCAGTGCGAGTGGTGCGGCAAGCCGGTGCAGCAGCCAGAAAACCGCTGGCGAAGGCGGCGTTACTGCAGCAAGGCACACCGCCGCAGGAACCGAATCATGGAAGCTGTCTGGGAATTCCTGGACATCTGGTAGGTCACCCAGCGCGCTGTTGCTCGGGATAGGTGAGGTGAGCGCGAGCGGTTGGGGCACCCTCCCGCCGCAGCATGCGATCTGCGACGGGAGGGCGTTCCGGGACGCGACCCTCACCTGGCGGTCGCCATGGGCCCCTTCGCGGGGGCGAGCGTTCAACGGCTGGACTCGCCGTGTCCGTGGCAGGGGCAGTAGCAGCGGCGTTGCAGCAGCACGTCGGCGGAGTACGGCAGCGGGACGTCATTGGTCTGGTGACATTGGTCGTGCAGGTCGCCATAGCCGGACCGCTGCGCCAACGTGCACTCAACGGACGAGGGCGGTGCCTCCACCGTCCGCGTGATCATTCTTGATCCTCACCGGTCAGGACCCGCGCGAGGAGCACGGCTTCCAGCACATTGGCCGTCTTGCACAGCTGCCCCGGCCGGTCCATGGGCACCAGCCAGTACGAGGACATCGTGCGCTCATCCAGTTCGGTGCTGTCGGTTCGGGGCACGCCCAGGTAGGTGCCGCGGCTCAGGCACTCCGAGTCTCTCCGGACCCACGCCTGTTCCGTACCGGGCGGCACGAGGACGTAATAGCGCAGGAATCCGGGATGGGTGCGGATCCTCTGAAGTGACGGTCAGGATCAAGCCGTGAGGCTGTACTTGTGCTGGTCGGGGTCGGGGTAGAGGCGTTGGTGTTCACGGGC
>NZ_JBEYVO010000070.1:0-20711 GCF_040644055.1 Streptomyces sp. NPDC047043 | reverse complement strand
GTCAACGTCCTGTGGGCCCTGATCCGTGACCGACGGTGTTACCAGGTCGCACCACCGGTCACGGCAGCCGCTTGACAACAGCATTAGGAAGCGTCGGAGTCCGAGTCGGCGACGAGGTGGGTGAGGCGGTGCAGGAGGGTGACGAGCTGGGTGCGTTCGGCCGGTGTGAAGGCCTCGTAGGCGCGGCTCTGGCGCTCCCGCAGCCGGGCCCGGAGTGCCGCGAGCAGCTCGGCTCCCTCCTCGGTGAGGCTGACCAGGACCCGGCGTTCGTCCTGGGGCGACCGGCGTCGCAGCACGATGCCCTTCGTCTCCAGTTGCTGCAGCATGCGGGTGGCGGTGGGGACGCTGACGTCGGCGGCGCTCGCCAGCCGGCTCACCGGGATGTCCGCCTCAGCTGCGAGCGGTTCGAGCAGTGCGACCTGGGCCAGGGAGAGCCCGCCGAAGCGCTCGGCGCCCGCCGAACGGGCCCGCCGCATGGCGACGAAGAGCGCGTCGGCCGCCCGCGCGAGCTCCTCCGCGCCGACGTCGACGTCCGCTGGGACCTGCTCGGCATTGCCCTTCTTGCTCATGAAGGGGTAACTTACCAGAGTAATGGTTAGCGGCCTAAATATTAGGAGGCGAGGGAACGCATGTCCGCTCCGTACCGCATCGATGTCCACCAGCACCTGATCCCGCCGGCCTACCGCGAGGTGATGGACCGGCACGGCGCGACGGCCGCAGGCTGGCCCACCCCCGCCTGGGACGCGGCGAGCGCGATCGCGATGATGGACCGCCGGTCGATCGCCACCGGCATCCTCTCGATCAGCTCACCCGGCACCCACTTCGGCGACGACACCGAGGCCCGCACGGTCGCCCGCAGCGTCAACGAGTACGCCGCGGAGCTGGCCAAGGACCGCCGCGACCGCTTCGGCTTCTTCGCCTCGCTTCCGCTGCCGGACGTCGACGGCGCGCTCGCCGAAGCCGCGTACGCGCTCGACGAACTGCACGCCGACGGCGTGGTGCTGCTGTCCAACGTCCGCGGCCGCTACCTCGGCGACAAGGCGTACGAGCCGCTTTGGGAGGAGCTCGACGCCCGCGGTGCAGTGGTCTTCATCCACCCCGATGCGCCGCCGCTGCCCCTGCTGGAGGGCATGCCCGGCCCTCTGCTGGACTTTCCCTTCGACACCACCCGCACCGCCGTGCACATGACGCTCAACGGCGTGATGAGCCGGCACTGCCGGATGAAGGTGATCCTCTCCCACGCCGGAGGCTTCCTGCCGTACGCCGCCTGGCGGTTCACCGGCGGCGCCCAGTTCAACCCCGGCACCACCCCCCTCGGCATCCTCACCGACCTGCAGCGCTTCTACTTCGACACCGCCCTGTCCAGCACACCGGCGGCCCTGCCCTCCCTGCTGGCCTTCGCCGCCCCCGGACACATCCTCTACGGGAGCGACTTCCCCTTCGCCCCGGAGGAGTCCGGCGTCCTGCTCGACTCGATGCTCGACGGCCACGGGGGTTTCGAACCCGGCCAACTCGACGCGATCAACCGCGGCAGCGCGGAAGTTCTCTTCCCGCGCCTTGCGGCAGCCTGATCGGGCGGGGGTAATTCCGGCGCGGGCCGGCCGCGCAATGGGCCGAATTCCAGAGGCCTTTCGCGACCGCCTGAATTCACGATGAAGCGATCACGGCAGGGGCGTACTCGACGCCTACGAACTGCGCTCACGATCATTGCCGGGACCGATTGTCAGTGGCGCGTCCTACTCTCGCCATATGACCTACAGCGTCTGGCACAGGGGCCTCGGCATCACGCTCGATCTGACCGAGGCGGATCTCGGGCACCCCGAATACCCACGGCTGCTCGACGAGATCTACGGCAGTTACCAACCGGATCTTCTGTACTGCCTGGAAGCCCATGAGGACGAAGGGTTCATCTGCCCCGGTTTCATGGCCATCCGCAAGGTCAACGGCCGCCCGCACGCCATGCATGTGGCAAAAGGGGAACGCCCCGAGACGAAGGCCGAAAGCGATCTCCACAAGGCGCTCGGGGAATACACCGCCCAGGTCGCCACGGGGGCGGGCTTCCGGGTGAGCCGCCCGGAGGACGCCGCGCAGGGCAAACACCGCACGGACGTGACCGTCCAGGGCGCCGACAGCCGCCGACTCGGCTACGAGATACAACTCGCGGCCATAGCGGGCGGTTCCGTCGACGAGCGCACCCGCGTCGCGCTCCGGGCAGGCATCACCCCGCTGTGGCTCGTGAACAACGAGAACGCGATCCCCATCGACCGCGCGCCCTGGGCCCGCCTGAACGTGCAGAGCTGGCGGGACGTCACCGACCGCGCGGCCCTGCCGGTGCGCGGCGGCGTCAAGCAACTGCACATGTCCCGCTGCGACTGGAGCAACCCCGTCCCCTGTCCGCAGCAGGGCGCCGGCCGGTGCGGCGGCAGGCACGGCCTCTGGGAGCCGGTACGCGGTCTCTACTACGACGACGTCATCCGCCGCACCGCCACCGGCGAACTCGTCTCGCTGTACATGCCGCATCCGGCCGGCCGCCGCGGCTGGCACATGTGGGTCACCCCGACGGACAAGGAGGAGTTCCTCGAAGGCCGCCCCGAACCGCTGCCGGGGCAGCCGACCGCGGCCCGGGTCGGCGAGAAGGACCTCAAGTCCGTTCTCCGGCAGGCCGATTGGACCGCCGGAGACGTCCTGGAGGCGGGCATACGGACCGAGCTCACCCGCGCACGCGACGACGAACGGCCGATCGACGCCTCGCTGTGGCACACCGAGCCGGGTCCGTCCGAGTTCTCCCGGCCCTTCACCGTGGGCGAGTTCGTCATTCCCGGCGACCTGGTCGCCGCCCGGCGCACCTTCACCAGGGCGCTCGAGCACTGCGCGGACATCGCCGCGCGCCTGCCGAGCGGTGCGGACATCGCGGCGGGGCGCGCCGAGATCGCGGACGACCAGCGTGAACGCCTGGCCGACGCACGGGAGCGGTGCCGCCGTCTCGCCGAGGAGATGCACACCCATCCCTGGTGGGAGACGGTCGGTGACCGGCACGCGGCGCGGGAGGCACTGACACACGCGGCGACGCACGATCACGCGTTTTAGACAGATCGTCCAAGCACTGGATTTGTGGTCTAATGGAGAAAGAGGGCGGACTAGCGCCGGATCGTGCAGGACGGGGGCTTGATCGTGCGGGGACCAGGAGTGCGTCATGGCGGCTGAGGCGGGCCTCGATGCCGAGCGGGATGCGATCATCGCCGCGCTCAGACCCGTCGTCGACGGGATCGCCGCGACGTTCGGGCCGGTGTGCGAGGTGGTGCTGCACGACTACCGGCGGCCGGAGAAGTCGGTCGTCGCCGTCGCCGGTTCGGTGACCGGGCGGGACGTGGGCGGCGCGATGAGCGAGATCGGCATGAGAGTCCTCGCCCGCGGCGACCAGGCGGCCGACGTGCTGAACTACGCCACTCGTACCCGGGCCGGCAAGCCGGTCAAGTCGTCCACGATCGTGCTGCGCGACTCCACGGGATCCGTGTTCGGCGCCCTGTGCGTCAACCTGGACCTCGGCGCGGTCGGCGAGGCGCACGCCCTGCTCGGCGCACTGGCCGGTCTCGGCCCCACGGCCGCCGAGGCGCCGGTCACGACCTTCGGCAACGACATCGACTCCGTCGTGGACGCCATCCTCGACGGCCACCGGCTCAGGGAGAACCAGTCCTGGGCGGGGATGGACCGCACCGAGCGCCTCGAGCTGTTCCGCAGCCTCGACGACCAGGGCGTCTTCGCCGTTCGCCGCGCGGTCGAGCAGGTCGCCGCCCGGCTCGGCATCTCCCGCGCCTCCGCCTACAGCTACCTCTCGCAGGCCCGCGCCGCCACCGACCCGACCCCCGCTGGAGGACACGCGTGAGCACCACCACCCCGCCGGTCACCCTCGACGACATCCGCGACGCCGCCGACCGGCTCAAGGGCGTCGCGCACCGCACCCCGGTGCTGCGCTCGCGGACCCTCGACGCGCTCGTCGGTGCCGACGTCTTCCTCAAGTGCGAGAACTTCCAGCGCGTGGGCGCCTTCAAGTTCCGCGGCGCCTACAACGCGGCCTCCCGGCTCACCCCCGAGCAGCTGGCCCGGGGCATTGCCGCCTACTCCTCCGGCAACCACGCGCAGGCCGTCGCCCTCGCCGCCCGCGAGCTGGGCACCACCGCCGTCATCGTCATGCCCGAGGACGCCCCGCGCTCGAAGGCCGACGCCACGATCGGCTACGGCGCCGAGATCGTGACGTACGACCGCTACACCGAGGACCGTGTCGCCGTCGGCGAGGCCCTGGCCGCCGAGCGGGGCCTCGCGCTCATCCCGCCCTACGAGCACCCGCACGTCATGGCCGGGCAGGGCACGGCTGCACTCGAACTCCTGGAGGAAACAGGGGAGTTGGACGCACTCGTCGTGCCCGTCGGCGGCGGCGGGCTGATCGCCGGGTCCGCCACCGCGGCCAAGGGCCTGTACCCGGGGATCCGGGTGCTCGGCGTCGAACCGGAAGCCGGTGACGACACCAAGCGGTCCCTGGAGGCGGGCCGGCGCGTCAGCATCCCCGTGCCGCGCACCATCGCCGACGGGCAGGCGCTGCACACACCCGGCGAGCTGACCTTCTCCGTCAACCGGCGGCTCGTCGACGGGATCGCCCTCGTGTCCGACGAGGAGATCCGTGACGCCATGCGGTTCGCCTTCGAGCGGCTGAAGATCGTCGTCGAGCCGAGCGGGGCCACCCCGCTGGCCGCGCTGCTCGCCGGGCGTGCGGGTGTGCTGCCGCGCCGGATCGGAGTCATCGTCTCCGGCGGCAACGTGGATGCGGACCGGTTCGCCCGGCTGTGCGGCAGGGACACCGGGCAGACGGGCTAGAGGGCCGTCAGGACCAGAACTCGTTGCCCTTGTCGATGTCCTCGACGCACTCGTCGAGGTCGCTGATCTTGTCCCCGACGATCCGGAAGACGATGCCTCCGTTCTCGTCGATCCGCTTGTCGCCGCGCTGGGCGGTGAAGCGGTGCATGGAGACGGCATGGCCACGGCCGTCGACGAGGATGGTGCGCAGCTCGACCTTTATGGTCCCGCCCGTCTCCTCGAAGAGCCGGCGGTAGTAGTCGAGGGCCGCGTCGACCCCCTTGAAGTCGCCGGACAGCGGGTGGCTGCCGGGGACGTGGTGCGTGGCGTCGCTGGTCATCAGCGAGCGCAGAGTGTCCATGTCACCGCGCGAGAAGGCCTCGTAGCCCTTGCGGACGAGTTGTGCGTGGGGGTGTTCAGCCACGATGATCGCCACCTTTCTGGTGGTTCGGCGATGGCGGCCTCCGCGCACCATTCTCCGCCCGTTCGACCGACTTGTCCGCCCAACGGTGTTTTACGCCTTCTCTCGGATGGCGGCGCCGACTGGACGGGCGGACGATGGTGTGGTGGGCGGGGCTCGCAAGGAAGGGAGCCGTCATGCTTGAGATCAAGGCCGTCGACAAGCCCGACGAGCGGCGCGACTTCCCGCGCGGACACCTCGAAGCGTGCCATATGACCGGGCTCGACTTCGCCGTGGGAACCTTCGAACCGGGCTGGAAGTGGTCCGAGTCCGTGGGCCCCATCGCCGGGACGAAAACCTGCCAGGTCCACCACAACGGGTACTGCGTCTCGGGGCGCATGCGCGTACGCATGGACGACGGCGCCGAGCAGGAGGTCGGACCGGGCGATGTGTTCGTGATATCGCCGGGGCACGACGCCTGGGTGGTCAGTGAAGAACCCTGCGTGGTCTACGACTTCGCAGGCCAGATGGCGACGGAGTACGCCAAGGCGAAGGGCTAGGACGACAACCCTGCTGCCGGCCCGGTCAGACCGGCAGCAGGTGTGCGATCAACGCGCTGAGCTGGCGGGCATTGCGGCACTCGTGCATCTCGACCAGCTCGGCGTACTCGGGTGCGGCGGAGTCGCCCGTGCCCCACTGGGAGCGGGGCTCGGGGTTCAACCAGTAGACGCGGCGCGCGCGTTCACCGATGTGCCGTACGGCCGCCAGGTTCGGGTCGCTCATGTTCGTACGGGCGTCGCCGAGCACGAACACCGTGGTGCGCGGGCCCACCGCGTCGCCGTAGCGCTCCGCGAACTCGCCCAGCGCCACGCCGTAGTCGCTGCTGCCGTGCCAGCCCGTGAGCGTCGCCTCCGCGCGGATGCGGGCGCCGAGCCCCTCCGGATCGGCCGTGCCGTGCTCGAGCAGACCGGTCACCTCGTCGATCCGGTTGACGAAGGCGAACACCCGGATCTTGCTGAACTGGTCGTGCAGCGCCTGCACCAGCAGCATCGTGAAGTCCGAGAACCCGGACACCGAGCCCGACACATCGCACAGCAGGACCAGTTCGGGCCGGACCGGACGCCGCCTGCGCAGCACCGGCTTCATCGGCACCCCGCCCGTCGACAGCGAACCGCGCAGCGTGCGCCGCAGATCGATGCTGCCGCGCGAGGCCCGGCGCCGACGCGCCGCGAGCCGGGTGGCAAGCTTGCGGGCGAGCGGCTGAACCGTCCTGCGCAACTCGGCGAGTTGGAGCTTGCCGGCGTACAGGAAATCGACCCGGTCGGGGGTCGTGGCCACCGCGCGCCGGGCGAGTTCGTCCCGGTCGCGCCGCTCGGCGACCCGGCGCCGCGCCTCCACCGCCACCTGCCTGCGGAAGGTCTCGATACGCCGCCGGATCTCGTCGTCGAGCAGCCGGTCGGCGAACCCGGAACTCCCGTTCCGCGCCCGGACGTCGTCCCGCACGCGGGCGAACAGCGTCTGCGGACGAAGCCGGTCGAGCGTCTGGTGCGACGACCAGCCGTCCGATCCGGGCGAACCGTAGCCGCCGAACCCGTCGACCGCCTCCGCCGCCAACTGCCCCATCAGGACGGCGTCGCCCGCGACCAGCGCGGCTGCGAGCCGTTCGCGCAGGTCATCCCGGTCCGCTGTCCCGGCGTCGGGTGCGCCGACGCCCCGCGGGAAGTACAGGTCGAAGACCGGGTCGAACACCTGCCGTTGCGCGGGGCCGTGCAGCAGCGTCGCGGCCAGCCCCTCCCGCAGCAGCTCGCGGTCCGCAAGCCCCAACTCGGCCACCGCCTGCGCCGCGTCCACTGTCTCGCCGGTGCCGATCCGCATGCCGTGCGCGCGCAAGGCGCCGACCAGCGAGGTCAGCCGATCTGCGACACCGGGCGCGGTCATAGGGCGTCCAGGTCCAGCTTGGCGGCCGCCTTCAGGACGTCGTCCTGGTGCTTGAGCAGGACGCCCAGGCTGTCGCGGACGACGGTCTCGTCGAGGGTGTCGGCGCCGAGCGCGAGCAGGGTGCGCGCCCAGTCGATCGTCTCCGCGACCGACGGCAGCTTGCGCAGGTCCATCGCCCGCAGCGCACCCACCACCCGGACCACGGAAGTGGCCAGCGCCTCGTCGAGCCCCGGCACCTTCAGCCGTACGATGCGATGCTCCAACTCCTCGTCGGGGAAGCCGATGTGGAGGAACAGGCAGCGGCGGCGCAGCGCCTCGGACAGTTCGCGGCTGGCGTTCGAGGTCAGTACGACGAAGGGGCGGCGGGCCGCGCTGATCGTGCCCAACTCCGGGACCGTGACCTGGAAGTCGCTGAGCACCTCGAGGAGCAGGCCCTCCACCTCGACGTCCGCCTTGTCGGTCTCGTCGATCAGCAGCACCTTGGGGTCGTCGCCGCGGATGGCGGTCAGCAGCGGGCGCGCGAGCAGGAACTCCTCGCTGAAGATGTCCGTGCGGGTCTCGTCCCACGTCTCGTCGCGGCCCGCGCTGATGCGCAGCAGCTGCTTGGCGTGGTTCCACTCGTACAGCGCCCGGGACTCGTCGACACCCTCGTAGCACTGCAGCCGCACCAGCCGCGCCCCCGCCACCTCGGCCACGGCCTTCGCGAGCTCGGTCTTGCCGACCCCGGCCGGGCCCTCCACCAGCAGCGGCTTGCCCAGGCGGTCGGCGAGGAAGACGGTCGTGGCGACCGCGGGCGAGGCGAGGTAGCCGGTGGCGGCGAGACGTGCGGAGACGTCGTCGACGGAAGTGAACAACGGGACCTCCAGGTGGGCGACCATGCCTGGCACCTATCTAAGCGCTTGTTCAGCGCTCTTGTCACCCCGGAATCCGGCAGCCTGCCCACGGTATACCGATCGGTTTCCCCGCCTGACCCGGCGCGGTACCCTCGCCGTATGGCCACGACAGACAAGGCGTCCCCCAGGGACCGGCTGCTCGAGGCGGCGGCCGAGCTCTTCTACCGCGACGGCGTCTCCATCGGCGTAGAGGCACTGTGCAGGACGGCCGGAGTCTCGAAACGGTCGATGTACCAGCTCTTCGACAGCAAGGACGAGGTGCTCGCGGCGAGCCTGGAGCGGCGCGCGCCCGGATACGCGGCGCAGCTCACGGCCGGCCCGTACGAGGCCGGCACACCGCGGGAGCGGATCCTGTACGTCTTCGAGCGGGCCGAGAAACTCTCTGCCGAGCCCGAATACCAGGGCTGTCCCTACCTGGCCGCGCTCGTCGAGCTGAAGAACCCCGAACACCCGGCGAGCCTCGTCGCCCGCGCGGCCAAGCAGCAGCTGCAGGACTCCCTCCGCGCCCAGGCGGAACTCGGCGGAGCCCGCGATCCCGAGCTCCTCGCCCGTCAGCTGATGCTGATCTTCGACGGCGCCGGCGCCCGCATCGAGACGCTCGACGGGCTCACCACCGCGACCGTGACGACGCTGCTGGACGCCGCAGGCATGCAATAACGCAAGGGCGGCCGCCGAAGCAGCCGCCCTCCCCGAAGCAGATCGTTCTCACGCGGCCGGCGCCACCGCCTCCACCGCCGGAGCCCGCAGCACCCGCCGGGCCGTGACCAGGCTCGTCCCCAGCGTCACCGCCACGGAGACCGCGACGACCGCCAGATACATGCCGATGCCCTGGTGCGGCAGCACCGAGTCGGTACGGACGACGGTGAACGGGACGATCCCCGCCAGCGCCGCCACCGTCCCGAAGCACACGCCCGTGACCGTCACGATCACACCCTCCGCGGCCACCATGCGCAGCACCTGCCCCGGCGTCGCCCCCGCCAGGCGCTGCTGCCCGAACTCCCGGCTGCGGTAAGTCGTCGCCGCGTACAGCGAGTTGACCAGCATGACGCAGACGAAAACCACGATGATGCCGACGACCGTGAGGTTCAGGGTCTCGAGGTTCTTGGTCTCGACGGACTTCTTCAGCCCCGAGGCCTCGATGGCGTCGCTCTCCACCGCCTGCATGTACAGCGTGGCCGTGGCCATCGCCGTGAACAGGATCAACGGCATGAGGATCCCGGCGAGTTGGTGCACGCGCTCACGCAGATTCCGCACCGCCAGCCAACCGCTCGCACCGGTCGGCCGCAGCCGGTCCAGCACGCCCGTCAGCAGCCGAGGCGACAGCAGCGCGCACCCGACGGACAGCAGGATCGCCCCGTACGCCGGCGGCGCCATCAGCGCCGCATCCTTCGCCGAGAACGCGAACGTGGAAGTCACCGCCGTACCACCCACGCCCAGAGCGGCGTACGCGAGCAACGTCCGCGCCCGGCCGCGCTGTTCACGTCGGCGCATGGCCCGCCGTACGGCCAGGAACGCGGCACCTGCAGCGGCGAGCAGGGTGACGCCGACGCCGGAGACCAGCGCGAACAGTCCGAAGGAGTAGTCCACGGACCGCGCGACCTGCCCGCTGTCGTGGAACGCGCCCAGCAGCGCGTGCCCGCCGAGCATCGCCGGACCGATCGCCAGCACCGCCCCGATGAGCGCCACGGCCACCGCCTCACCGACCACCATCCGTTTGATCTGCGCCGGAGTCGCCCCCGAGCAGCGCAGCAGCTCCAACTCCGCGGTCCGACGGCGCACGTTGACCGTGAGCGTCGAGGCGACGGCGAAGAAGACCAGCAGGGAGCCGTAACCGCCGACCACACCGGCCGAAGTGGTCAGGGTGTCGCGGCTGACCGCGTCCACGCCGGGCCGGCCCGCCGTGTCCTGCAGCGAATTGAACATCATGATGATCGCCGCGCCCAGGAACGCCGACAGCAGCGTCGAAACGAACCGCGCGGGTCGATGCCGTATCGAACGCATCGCCAGTACGAACATTCCTCACACCCCCGCCGTCATGTCGTCGCCCAGGTGCGCCAGCCGCTCGGCCACCGCGTCCGGGGTCGGCGCCTCCATCCGGCCCACCAGCCGGCCGTCCGCCAGGAACAGCACGGAATCGGCGTACGAGGCGGCGACCGGGTCGTGCGTCACCATCACCACCGTCCGGCCGTGCACCCGCACCGCCGACCGCAGCAGCCGCAGCACCTCCCGGGCGCTGCGCGTGTCCAGTGCGCCCGTCGGCTCGTCCGCGAAGATCACCCGGGGTTCGGTGACCAGTGCACGGGCGATCGCCACACGCTGGCGCTGACCGCCGGAGAGCTGGTCGGGACGGTGCCCGAGGCGGTCGCCGAGGCCGACCTGATCGAGGATCTCACGCGCTCGCCTCCGGTCCACGCGCTGCCCGGCGAGCTTCAGCGGCAGCACCGTGTTCTGGGCGACGGTCAAGGTCTCCAGCAGGTTGTACTGCTGGAACACGAACCCGATCCGACCGCGCCGGAACCTCGTCAACTCGGCCTCGCTGCGGCCCGTCAGCTCCGTGCCGTCCACCCGCACGATGCCGCCGTCCGGCCGGTCCAGACCGGCCGCGCACTGCAGCAGCGTGGACTTGCCCGAGCCCGACGGCCCCATCACCGCGGTGAACGTGCCGCGGCCCAGCCCGAGCGTGACCCCGTCCAGAGCGGCCACGGCACTGCCGTCGGACCCGAACCTCTTGCTGACCTTGACCAGCCGCAGCGCCTCGGCGGCGGGTCCCGTGTCGTGCGTGCGCCGCGAACCTGCGCGAAACATCGTCATCACTCTCCGTCCGTCCGGCACCCCCTGTGCCCTGCCCAAGAAGCTACGGAGACGACCGGCGCCGCACATTGGGCGCAGAACCCGTATCGCGGGGTGTACCCAGCGACACCCGTGCACTCGCCGACACCCCCGTACGGGCCACCACAACGCGCCGACCCCGCCGCCCGCCCGGTGCAATGGACCCGTGACCGCGCCCCCGGACGACTGCCTCACGCGCAACAAGGGGGTCCCCGGCTCGAGCGAAGCCGAGAGCTGGGGGAGGATCTGCGGTGAGTACCTGACCACCCGCCGCCAGATCCTCCGCGACGCGGTCCTCCATCACCTGCAACCGACCGCGGTCTCGGTGCTCGTCGGGCTCGTCCTCGCCGTCCCGCCGGCCGTGCTGGCGCGCCGCTGGCGCTGGTCGGCCGGGCCCGTCCTCGGTGTCACCACGATCCTCTGCACGATCCCGTCCCTGGCGATGTTCTCGCTGCTCCTGCCCCTCTACGGCCTCTCGGCGGGCCTCGTCGTGGCCGGACTCGTCCTGTACTCGCTGACCGTGCTCGTCCGGAACATCCTCGCGGGCCTGCGCGCCGTGCCCGAGGAGACCCGGCAGGCCGCCCGCGGCATGGGCCACGGCCCGATCCGCCTCCTGCTCACCGTGGAGCTGCCGCTCGCCGTGCCCGCCGCGATGGCCGGACTGCGCATCGCCACGGTCTCGGCGGTCTCCCTGGTCACGGTGGGCGCGATCGTCGGCTTCGGCGGACTGGGCAATCTGCGCCAAGCGGGCCGTGCAGAACGGCCAGGACCAGATGGTCCTCACCACCACGACCGACGCCACCCTCGACGACTTCCGGCTGGTCCTCCTCGCCGACGAACAAGCACCGGCAGAACGCCGACCACGTCGTCCCGGTCGTCAACCGCGGCCGCGCGGGCGGCCCAGGGGGCCACCAAGGCGCTCGACGGACTCAACACCGTCCTCACGACCGCCGACCTGGCCTCGATGAACCAACAGGTCGACAGCTGGCGGCGGTTGGCGACGGATGTGGCGCGGACGTATCTGCAGGACAAAGGCCTGTCGAAGTGAATTGTCAGTGGCGACTTGTACGTTGCAGCCATGGGAATCTATGTGGTCAGTGTCGATGCACGGGAGTGGTCCAGTGGCGACGAGGAGGAGGGCGGGAAGGGGGCGATCGCCTCGGCACTCAACGAGGAGTTGAGGCGCCGCGGACTGCCGCCGTACGAGTCCGTCGCCCGGGAAGAACCGGCCGGGTGGTTCGAGGAGAAGCTCAGCCCTCCCATGGACGGGTTCGCCGCGCTGTGCCGAGCGCATCTGACGCCGCGGGAACAGGAGACGATCGGCGACTGGTCGGTGCTGGTGCCCGTGTCACTGGACGAGGAGATACGGCTGCCCATCGGCTCCGCCTACACGGACACGACGGTGATCGCGGGCGCACCGCAGGTGCTCGCCCTCGCCGAGCGGTTGGCGGATGTCATCCAGCTACCGGCGGAGGTGCCCGAGACGTCCGGGAACCTCGGTCTGACGTTCTGGTTTCTCGAAGGGGAGGCGAAGGAACTGGCTGCCGCCCGGCCCGGACCGTGGAGCGAGGACCTGGACACCGCCTTCTACGTCGCGCTGTATCTGCGGGCGGCGCAGTACTCGCTGGGGCGCGGCTGCCCAATGGTCTACTGCTGACCGATGGTGAGGTGACGGGTCCGTTACGTCGGTGACCGTACTGGTGCGGTGGGGTGGGTTCCCGGGGCGGCGGCGAATCGGTACACCCGGTACATGGGGGACAAAAACGGGGGACTCCGCCTGTGGTGGAGCCGATGCAGAGAAGTGTGGGACGGCGCCGAGGTCGAGAAGCGGCCCAAAGGGCTGGCGGACCTCGTCCGGCCCGAGGACGACGTCAACTACAAGGTGTTCTGCGAGACGCATCCCGAACAGCACCTGGAGATGCAACTGGCGCTCGGCGCCTCGCAACGCGTCTTCGACCGGGCCACGGGCGAGACCGTGCAGCGCGTGCTGAAGGGTGCGCTGAGGAACGTCCTGGACGACACCTGCCCGAAGGGGAAGTCCGACGACTATGTGCGGGACTACCTCGAGCGGGAGCTCGCCGAGATACGCGGCTGGCTGGATCAGGACTGCGTGACCGCCGTCAGCCGGGGGCTCAACATCGGTCTGGCGATGGGGGCCGGCGCCGGCGTGCTGCTGCTGGCTCTGCCCCTGCTCTGGGGACTGCGCGCGCTCAACCACCTGGGCATCACCCTCGACTGCGACGACCGCTGGGGTCTGCTGGGCGTCTTCGTCGCGGGCGGAGTCGGCGCCTTCGGGGCGGTGCTCAGCGTCCTGGTGCGGCTGCGGGGCAGTGTCGAGCAGCTGGCACGCCGTCAGGCCGTCGGTAAGGGGAGGGCACCGGTCCCGCCCCGGCAGCTGGCCCGCCGCCTGCGTCATGAGGGCGTCTATCGCGTGGGCGTCGGATGGATCCTCGCGATGGCCCTCTACTTCCTGCTCAGCGGCGGCATCGTGCCCGTCTTCACGGTGCCCGCGACGGCGGCCGACGTCTGTGCGCCCGCGGGAGCCCCGGGGCCGGCGGTCGACGGCACCGAGTTCTGGGGCTTCTGGTGCGCCATCGGATTCGTCGCCGGTTTCAACGAGCGCTGGGCCTTCGGCATCCTGCGGCGCGACACGGCGAGCAGGACCAACAAGGCGACGACCTGATCAGGCGTCCGCCACCGAGTCGAACACCACCTGACCCCGCGAGACACCGAGCGCGTCCGCGTCCACCGACCGCCGCAGCGCCTCGTGCAACTTCGCCGGGGTCAGCACACCCAGAAAGCGCGAACCGTCCAGCACGGCGACCCACCCGGCATCGTGCTGAAGCATCACACCGAACGCCTGCTTCAGGGGCGCACCCACCGCCACCCAGGCATTCATCCGGCGCGCACGATCCCCGACCGAATCGCCCCCCGGTCCGCACCCACGAATTCGGCGACGTAAGGCGTCGCGGGCGCGCCAAGGACCGCCCCGGGGGTATCGAACTGCTCGATGCGCCCCTGCCCGTACACGGCGATCCGGTCGCCCAGCCGCACCGCCTATCGATGACGAACTGCTCTCCGGCCGCTACGAGTTGACCTCGTCGCTCGGCTGACCGCTCACCAGCACCACCTCCAGGGTGCGCGGACCGTGCACCCCCTCGACCCGGTCCAACTCGATGTCGCTGGTCGCCGACGGACCGGAGATCCACGTCAGCGGGCGTGCCGGATCGAGGCGTTCGAGGGCTTGGGGCACGGAGGAGACGACCTGCTCCGGTACCCGTACGACACAGATGTGGTGGTCGGGCACGAGGGTGATGCGGCGGCGACCCTGGTCGGGGGAGCCGGCGAGGACGATGGTGCCGGTCTCGGCGATGGCGACCGCGCAGGCCGTGACGACGCTGTCGATCCGGTCGAGCTCGTGCGGAGTGCTCTCGGCCAGGTCGGGCGACTGCTCGGCATCGGTGGCCGACAGCCAGCCCGGATCCAGCCCCGGCGGCACGACCACCGTCTTCGAACCCCGCTCGGCGAGCAACCGGCCGACCACTGCCGCCAGTTCATCCGCGGCGCACCGATGCACGATCGCCCGGTAGTCCGCCAGGTTCTCGGCCAGCAGATCCACCGTCTGCGCGACACTCCGCTCCCCGTGCTCACGCAGATAGTCGCGCGAAACCGCCTGCTCGTACGGTGTGTCGTCGGTCGGCACGTCCGCCAGCGCGCGCCGCACCCGCCCCAGGATCCGTTCCCTGCTGCTCACTTCGCGCCTCCGTTGCCGCCCTGCGTGCGCTGCCACCAGTCGCGGAACGGCTCCGCCGGAAGTGACGGCAGATCCCGGCTGCCGCTCCACGCCTTGCCCGGCCCCGGCAGGGACCGCGGATGGAGCCGGCGGGTGCGCGAGGCGAGCCGCTGCCCGGTGCGCAGGGCGCCCGGGTGCATGAAGGCCCAGCGGGCCGCCCGCATGGCCGCCCGTTCGGCGGCGTGCCCCTTCGCGGGCTGCAGCACCACCTTGTTGCCCTCCCGGGTCACCTGACCGCCCTCCACGACCCGTTCCCGCAGATGTACCAGTACCTCCGGGATGTCGATGGCGACCGGGCACACCTCGTAGCAGGCACCGCACAGCGACGAGGCGTACGGCAGCGAGGCGTCGATCTCGCTTGCCGTACCGCGGAGTTGGGGACTGAGGATGGCGCCGATCGGGCCCGGGTAGACCGAGCCGTAGGCGTGCCCGCCCGCCCGCTCGTACACCGGGCAGACGTTGAGGCAGGCCGAGCAGCGGATGCAGCGCAGGGCCTGGCGGCCGACCTCGTCGGCGAGGGTGTCGGTGCGGCCGTTGTCGAGCAGGACCAGGTGGAAGTTCTGCGGACCGTCCTCGTCAGTGGTACCGGTCCACATCGAGGTGTACGGGTTCATGCGCTCCGCCGTCGAGGAGCGGGGGAGGGTCTGCAGGAACACCTCCAGGTCGCGCCAGGTCGGCAGGATCTTCTCGATGCCGACGACCGAGATCAGCGTCTCGGGCAGGGTCAGGCACATCCGCCCGTTGCCCTCGGACTCGACGACCACCAGCGTGCCGGTCTCGGCGATCATGAAGTTGGCGCCGGAGATGCCGACCTTGGCGCGCAGGAACTTCTCGCGCAGGTGGAGCCGGGCGGCCTCGGCGAGTTCGGCGGGCGTGTCCGTCAGGCCTTCTGGGGCCGGGCGGCCCCACTCGCTCATCTCGTTGCGGAAGATGTCGCGGATCTCGCCGCGGTTGCGGTGGATGGCGGGGACGAGGATGTGCGAGGGCCGGTCCTTGCCCAACTGCACGATCAGTTCGGCGAGATCGGTCTCGTAGGCACGGATGCCCTCGGCCTCCAGGGCTTCGTTGAGGCCGATCTCCTGCGTGGCCATCGACTTGACCTTGACGACCTCCGACTCGCCGGTCGCCTTGACCAGGCCGGCCACGATCCGGTTGGCCTCGTCGGCGTCGGCCGCCCAGTGCACGGTGCCGCCCGCGGCCGTGACCGACTCCTCCAACTGCTCTAGATAGCGGTCGAGATGACGCAGCGTATGGTCCTTGATCCGCTTGCCCGCCTCCCGCAGCGCCGCCCAGTCGGAGACCTCCGCGACGGCCTTCGCCCGCTTGGCGCGGATGGTGTGCGTGGCGTGCCGGAGATTGCCCCGCAGGGTCTCGTTCCGCACGGCCTCGTGCGCGGCCTTCGGGAAGGCCGGCATCCCTACGAACGTCCCGCTCATACCGCCGGCTCCTCCTCCGTGCTCGCCAGGATCTCCGCGATGTGCACCGGCCGCATGCCGCTGCTGAGCCGCGCCATCGTGCCGCCGATGTGCATCAGACAGGAGTTGTCGGCCGCACACAGCACCTCGGCGCCGGTCGACTCGGCGTTGCGCACCTTGTCCGTACCCATCGCCGCCGAGACATCGGCGTTCTTCAGCGCGAAGGTCCCGCCGAAGCCGCAGCACTCCTCCGCGCCCGGCAACTCGACCAGCTCCAGCCCCTTCACGGCCTGGAGCAGCCGCCGCGGCCGATCACCCAGGCCGAGACCGCGCAGGCCGTGACAGGTCGGGTGGTAGGTCACCTGGTGCGGGTAGTACGCGCCGACGTCCGTCACGCCCAGCACGTCCACCAGGAACTCGGTCAGCTCGTACGTCTTCGGTACGACGGGCGCCAAGGTCGCCGCCAGTGTGTCCCCCCGCCCCTCGGCCCGGGCCCGCTCGCCCATCCGCGGATACAGCTCCCGCACCATCGCCCCGCACGACCCGGACGGTGTCACGATCGCCTCGTACTCCCCGAAGACATCGGAGAAATGCCGGGCCAGCGGTTCCGCCTCATGCCGGTACCCGGTGTTGTAGTGCGCCTGCCCGCAGCAGGTCTGCGCCATCGGGAAGTCGACCTCGACGCCCAGCCTGGTCAGCAGTTTCACCACGGCGCGCCCGGTATCCGGATAGAGCGTGTCGTTGACACAGGTCAGGAACAGGGCGACACGCATCGCGGCTCCTAGGGATCGATCATCGGATGAGTGCAGCGTAGCCGGGGAGGGCGGCGCGGGGGAGCCCCCGGCTCACCCTCCCGCGAGCCGGGCCTGCGCCTCGCGCCAGCGGGCCGTGTCGCCGCGCGGCTCGTAGCGGGTGAGCGGCTGCGTACGGACGAGCAGCTGCCGCATCCCGGCGAGGTCGCCGACCAGCCCGTGGGCCCGGGCCTGGACGAGGACGTTGCCCAGCGCGGCCGCCTCCGTCGGGCCCGCCACCACCGGCAGCCCGCACGCGTCGGCGGTCAGCTGGCACAGCAGCGCGTTGCGGGTGCCGCCGCCCACGACGTGCACCACGTCGACCGGATGCCCGGCCAGCCGCTGGGCGTCCTCGACGGCCCGGCGGTGGGCCAGGGCGAGCGAGTCGAGGATGCAGCGCGTGATCTCGGCGGGGGAGTCGGGCACCGGCTGTCCCGAGGCACGGCATGCCTCGGCGATCCGCTCCGGCATCCGCCCCGGCGCCAGGAACGCCGCGTCCCCCGCATCCACCACCGACCGCAGCGCCGGTACCTTCGCCGCCTCCAACAGCAGCGAGTCCAGCTCCGGCTCGCCCCAGGCCCGTACACACTCCTGGAGCAGCCACAAGCCCATGATGTTGCGCAGATAGCGGACCGTGCCGTCCAGCCCCAGCTCATTGGTGAAGTTGGCGGCCCGGCTCTCCTCGGTCAGCACCGGCGCGTCCAGCTCGAGCCCCGCCAGCGACCAGGTGCCGGTGCAGATGTACGCGAACCGCTCGCCGGACGCCGGCACGGCCGCCACCGCGGACGCCGTGTCGTGCGAACCGACCGTCGTCACCGGCACCGGACCCGTCAGCCCGGTCTCCTCAAGCACCTCCGGCCGCAGCACACCCGCCGGATCGCCGGGCCGGCGCAGCGGCGCGAAGAGGCCGAGGTCGACACCCAGCCGCGAGGCGACGTCGTACGACCACTCGCGCGTGCGCGGGTCGATCAGCTGGGTGGTGGAGGCGTTGGTGAGCTCGGTGCCCTGCTCGCCGGTCAGCCAGTACGAGAGCAGGTCCGGGATGAGCAACAGCCGTTCGGCAGCGGACAGTTGGGCCGACTCACGAGCGGCGACCAGCTGGTACAGCGTGTTGAAGGGCGCGTACTGCAACCCCGTCGCCGCGTACAACTGCTCGGCGGGCACGGTCGCCCACACCTTCTCCGCGACGCCCTCGGTGCGGGAGTCCCGGTAGTGCACGGGATTGCCGAGCAGCGCCCCGTCGGCGTCCAGCAGCCCGTAGTCCACGGCCCAGCTGTCGATCCCGACCGAGTCGACCGGCCCGGCGGCCCTCAGCCCGTCCAGGACACGGCCGTACAGAGAGAGGATGTCCCAGCGCAGTCCCTCGGGCACCCGCACGGGTCGGTTGGCGAAGCGGTGCGCCTCGGTGAGCTCCAGGCTGTCGGGGCCGACGCGGCCGACCATGACGCGTCCGCTGGACGCGCCGAGGTCGACCGCGGCGTACGACTTCACGGTGCCGCTCACCGCAGGAAGGCGGCCGCGACGCCGGCGTCGACCGGGACGTGCAGCCCCGTGGTGTGGGTCAACTCGCCGCCGGCCAGGGCGAAGACGGCGTTCGCGACATGCTCCGGCAGCACCTCCCGCTTGAGGATGGTCCGCTGGGCGTAGAACTCACCCAGCTTCTCCTCCGGCACCCCGTACACAGCCGCCCGCTGCGCACCCCAGCCGCCCGCGAAGATCCCGGAACCGCGCACCACACCGTCCGGGTTGACCCCGTTGACACGGATGCCGTGCTCACCCAACTCGGCGGCCAGCAGCCGTACTTGATGAGCCTGGTCGGCCTTGGTGGCCGAGTAGGCGATGTTGTTGGGCCCGGCGAACACGGCGTTCTTCGAGGCGATGTAGACGATGTCGCCGCCCAGCCCCTGCGCGATCATCGCGCGGGCCGCCTCCCGCGACACGAGGAAGGAACCGCGGGCCATGATGTCGTGCTGCAGATCCCAGTCGCGTGCCGAAGTCTCCAACAGCGGCTTGGAGATGGAGATACCGGCGTTGTTGACCACCAGATCGACCCCGCCGAAGGCGAGCACGGCCGCCTTGAAGGCCGCGGCGATCTGCTCCTCGTCCGTCACGTCCACGGTCACGGCGACCGCCTTGTCCGGACCGCCCAACTCCTCGGCCACGGCAGCGGCGTTGTCCGCGTTGAGGTCGGCGACTACGACACACGCCCCCTCACCGACCAGGCGCTGCGCGATGGCCTTCCCGATGCCGCTGCCCGCGCCGGTGACAAGGGCGATGCGCGTCGCCAGCGGCTTGGGCTTCGGCATCCGCTGAAGCTTGGCCTCCTCCAGCGCCCAGTACTCGATGCGGAACTTCTCCGACTCCTCGATCGGCGCGTACGTCGACACGGCCTCGGCCCCGCGCATCACGTTGATGGCGTTGACGTAGAACTCGCCCGCGACGCGCGCGGTCTGCTTGTCCTTGCCGAAGGAGAACATGCCGACACCCGGCACCAGCACGATCGCCGGGTCGGCGCCGCGCATCGCGGGGGAGTCGGGCAGGGCGTGCCGCTGGTAGTAGGCGGCGTACTCCTCCCGGTACTCGGCGTGCAGCTGCTTGAGCCGGGCGATGGCCTCGTCGAGGGGAGCGGCCGGCGGCAGATCGAGAACGAGCGGCCGGACCTTGGTCCGCAGGAAGTGGTCGGGGCAGGAGGTGCCGAGCGCGGCGAGCCTGGGATGCTCGGCACGCGCCAGGAACTCCCGGACCACGTCGGAGTCATTGAAGTGCCCGACCTGCGCCCTGTCCTGAGAGGCGACGGCCCGCACATACGGCGCCAACGCCGCCGCCCGCTCCCGCCGCTCGGCCTCGGGCAGCGCCTCGTACCCCTCGATCACCGACCCGAAGGGCTCGGCCTTGCCCCGCTCGACGAGGAAGGCCTCGGCCGTGCGGATGATGTACAGCGAGTTGCGCTCGCACTCCTCGGAGGTGTCACCCCAGGCGGTGATCCCGTGCCCGCCGAGAACGCACCCGACGGCCTGCGGATTGGCCTCCTTGACCGCCGCGATGTCCAGGCCCAGCTGGAACCCGGGCCGCCGCCACGGCACCCACACCACCGTGTCCCCGAAACACTCCGCGGTCAGCTTCTCCCCGTCGGCGGCACAGGCGAGCGCGA
This sequence comes from Streptomyces sp. NPDC047043, assembly GCF_040644055.1. Taxonomy (NCBI): domain Bacteria; kingdom Bacillati; phylum Actinomycetota; class Actinomycetes; order Kitasatosporales; family Streptomycetaceae; genus Streptomyces; species Streptomyces sp. NPDC047043. Next base: position 653 of record NZ_JBEYVO010000070.1, on the reverse strand, counting down.
TCCCGGAGTCGGGGTGCAGATGATCGACGTGCGCGGCGTCCACCAGCCCGTGCATCGCGGTGTCGATGGAGGGAGCGGCACCCCCCTTGCCGTGCAGGCAGTAGTCGAACGCGGCAACCATCTCGTCCTCGCGCTCCACCCCCGGATACACCCCCTGCAGGGCCCGCAACCGATCCAGCCGCAACACGGCGAGCCCGGCCTCGGTGAGCGTGCCGAGGTCACCGCCGGACCCCTTGACCCACATCAACTCGACGTCACCACCGGTCACGGGATCGGTGTCGGTCCCCTTCGCGGAGGCGTTCCCCCCGGCGTAGTTGGTGTTGCGCGGATCGGAGCCGAGCCGATGGGATCGGGCGAGGAGGGCGGCGGCTTCGGGGTGGGGTGCCATGATCGGGTCTCTTCCTTGCGTAGTGGGGACGTTGCGGGGGTGCGAGGCGGGGGAGTCAGGCGCCCCAGCCGGCCTGGGTGCCGCCGACACGTTCGGCGGTGATGCGGTTCTGCCAGCCGGAGCGGCGGTAGGCGCCGGTCGGGTCGGGGTCGAGGCCGGCGTCCTGACGGACTTCGGCGAGGAGCGGTCGTACGTCGGTGTTGTATGCGTCCATGATCACGGCGTTGGCTTCCAGGACGTCGCCGGAGTGCTGGGCCGCGGTGAG
>NZ_JBEYVO010000069.1:0-20808 GCF_040644055.1 Streptomyces sp. NPDC047043 | reverse complement strand
GGGTATGGTGGTGCACCGCGCGGTCCGGGAGGACACCGATATATACTCCCTGGACAACGGCGGCGGCCGGCCCGCGGTCGCCGGGCCGCCCCGTGGGGGCGGGCGCGCGCCCGCCCACTGCACGGCACTCGGCAAGGCCATGCTCGCCTGGCTGACACCGGACCAGATCGAATACGAGTACGCCGAGGGCGTCCCGGCCCGCACGCACAGCAGCATCAACACCAGGGACCGGCTGCACCAGGAACTCAGCCGCGTCCGCGACCGGCACGGTCTCGCCTACGAGCGGGGTGAGTGTTTCGGCGGCGTCGGCTGCGTGGGGGTCGCCCTGCGGGGCGCCTCCGGGCCCCTCGGCGCGCTCTCCGTGGTCGGCGAGGCCGACGCGCCGCTCGAACGGTTCGCGCCTCTCGCGCTCGCCGCCGCCCGCGGCATCGTGGACGAACTCGGTCGCCTGCCCCGGATGCCGTCCGCGGTCCTGCCGGCCCGTCGCACCCGGACCGGCCCGCAGTCCGCCCTGCGCGCCTCGAACGGGCGGTCCGTCACCACGATGGGGTAGCCGTTCCGGCCTTGGGCGCGAGGCCGGCCGGCCGGTTCTCCTGCCGCCGTACCGGGAGGACCGGCGCCCGCCCCTCTGTCCGTACCGCTGCCGGTCCGCAGAGGAACATCGGCCCGGCGCGGTCCCGCTGGCCGGGATGTGTGTGCCATGGCTCACCGGGTGCCTGGTTAGCGTCCTTGACGACAGCGATCCCGACGCCGGAGGTGGCGAGGACCATGACCGAGGTGACGAACCGGGCACCCGGCTACGCCGAGACCTTGCGTGAACTCCCCACGGACGAAGGGGCCTTGCGCTACCACGAGGTCGGGGACGGCCCGCCCCTGCTGTTGCTCCACGGCTCCGGCCCCGGGGTGACCGGCTGGCGCAACTACCGGGGCAACCTGGCCGCGTTCGCCGGCCACTTCCGCTGCCTGGTCCTGGAGTTCCCGGGATTCGGGGTGAGCGATCCGACCGACGAGCACCCGATGGTGGCCGCGCCGAAGGCGGTGTCGCGCTTCCTCGACGGACTCGGTCTGGACCGGGTCGACGTGGTGGGCAACTCCATGGGCGGGATCGTCGCGGTGAACCTGGCCATCGTCCGGCCCGGCCTGTTCCGGCGCATCGTGACCGTCGGCGGCATCGGCCGTAACCTGTTCAGCCCCGCCCCCGGCGAGGGCATCAACCTGCTGGTGGACTTCACCGAGAACCCGACCCGGGAAGCCCTGGTGCGCTGGATGCACTCGATGGTGTACGACCCGGCCGTCGTCACCGACGAGATGGTGGAGGAGCGCTGGACGCAGGCCACCGACCCGGACACCCTCGCGGCGGCCCGGCGGATGTACGGACGCAAGGCGATCGCGGCGGGTTTCGCGGCGGCGGAGGCGAGCGACCGGCCGCCGTACTGGGCCATGCTGCACAAGGTCACCGCCCCCACCCTGGTCACCTGGGGCCGCGACGACCGGGTCAGCCCGCTGGACATGGCCCTTTTGCCCATGCGTACCATGCCGAGCGCGGAGCTGCACGTCCTGCCCCGGTGCGGTCACTGGGTGATGATCGAGCAGCAGGCCGCCTGGGAGAGCGCCGTACTCGCCTTCCTCACCAGGCCCGGCGACGAGACCTGAGACCACCGTCCACATCCGGACGCCGGCGCGGCGGCCTCTATCCTGGAACGGCCGAGGGCCTGAGCCCGGAGAACCGACAGACAGGGAGACCGGTGCCACGAGTCGCCGAGGTACGCAAGAGCGCGGCCGCACCCTCGTCCGATCGTCAGAACGAGCGCTGGGACCGCATGCTGGCCGCCGCCGCCGAGCTCGGGGCCCACACCGCGTACGAGCAGGTGCAGATGCAGGAGGTCGCCCGCGCCGCCGACGTGGCGCTCGGCACCCTGTACCGCTACTTCCCGTCCAAGGCACGGCTGTTCACCGCGGTGTTCAACGCCCGGATCGCGCGCTTCGTCGCCGAGGAGTGGCCCACCGATGACGGGGGCGGCTTCCAGGAGGTGGGCGAGCGGCTCGCGGCCCTCACCCGCCGCCTCGTCGAACAGCCGCTGCTGTGCGGGTCGATGGTCCGGGCGACCACCGTCGACTACTGCGACCCGTCGGAGCCGCAGGCGCCGATGGCCGAGGCCCACATCTACCGCGCCACCCTGCGCACGCTCGGCGTGGAGGACCCCGGCCCCGAGCTGGAGACCGCCGTCCGCATGCTGGTGTACGGCTGGTGGGGCGTCCTCGTGTCCTGCCTCAGCGGACGGACGAGCCCGGACGAGGCACGACAGCAGATCGAGCTGGCGGCGCGGCGGCTCCTTGCGGGCGAGGCACCGGGGGAGGAGACGCCGGCGCGGTGAACACCCGCCGGCGCCCGGCCGACCCTGCTCAGTCCGCCACCACCGCCTGCCGCGCCCGCCCGGCCGCGTGCTCCACCGCGAGATGCGCGAACACCATGGCGGGGCCGATCGTGGCCCCCGCGCCCGCGTAGTCGTTGCCCATCACCGATGCGGACACGTTGCCCGAGGCGTACAGCCCCTCCACCGCGCCGCCGTCCGCGCGCAGTACCCGCCCCGCCGCGTCGGTGACCAGACCGCCCTTGGTGCCCAGGTCACCGGCCTCGATCCGGACGGCGTAGTAGGGCCCGGCGTCGATGGTGTCGAGCACCGGGTTGGGCAGCGTCGGGTCGCCGTAGTAGTGGTCGTACGCGCTGTCGCCCCGGCCGAAGTCGCGGTCCTTGCCCAGTCGGGCGAAGGTGTTAAAACGCTCCACGGTCTGCCGCAGCGCGTCCCCGGGCACCCCGATCGCCTCGGCCAGCGCGGACAGGCTCTCCGCCTTGGCGGCCAGACCGGTGCGGTACCACTCCGCCGGGAAGTCCTTGCCGGGCAGCACACCCGCGAACTGGTAACGGCGGCGGGCCTTCGCGTCGAAGATCTCGTACGCCGGGATGTGGCCGCCGTCGAGCTGGGCGTGCACGAAGTTCACGTACGGCGCCGACTCGTTGGCGAACCGGCGGCCCTCGGAGTTCACGATGACCATCGGCGGGATGCAGCGCTCGGAGACCAGCGGGAAGACACCCCCCTCCGGCAGGGCCACGCCCGGCATCCACCACGCGTCGTCCATCAGGTCGGTGGCGGCGCCCACCTGTGCGCCGAGACGATGGCCGTCGCCGGTGTTGCCGGGCGCACCCATGCTGTGGTCTGGGCGGCCCGGCTCCGGCAGGTGTGCCTTGCGCATCTCCATGTCATGGTCGAAGCCGCCGGTGGCCAGCAGCACGCCGTGCCGGGCGCGCACACGCACCTCGCCGCTCTCCCGTCCGACCACGGCACCGGTCACCCGTCCGTCCTCCACGACGAGACGGGTCACCGGTGCCCGCAGCCACAGCGGGATGCCGAGGTCCTTCATGGTCAGGCGCAGCCGGGCGATCAGCGCCGCGCCGAGCGTCTTCATCCTGCGTCGGCGGAACAGGTTGGACACCACACGCCAGCCGGCCACCGGGAGCATCCGCCAGGACCGCCAGTCGCGCTGGACCATCATCAGCACCCGGGCCTCATATCCCGTGAGCCACAGGCCCATCGGGGTGGGCACGTCCAGGCCCTTGAGATGCCGTTCGTCCTCGCCGAGCAGCCGTCCGTCGATCGGGCGGGGCTCGATCGTGCGGCCCAGCGGCCGGCCGCCCGGCTCCTCCGGGTGGTAGTCCGAATAGCCGGGACACCAGCTGAACTCCATGTGGCGGCTGACGCGGTGCAACATCTCCAGGACCTCGGGCCCGCGCTGCGCGTAGACGTCGAGCCGGTCCGCCGGGACCCGGTCGCCGACCACCGCCTGGAGGTAGCGGCGCACCTCGGCGCGTGAGTCGCCCCGGCCCGCCGCCCGCAGTGTCGGGTTGTCGGGAATCCATACACCGCCACCGGAGAGCGCGGTCGAACCGCCGAACACGTCGGCCTTCTCCACCACGAGGGCCGTCAGTCCTGCGTCGTGCGCGGCGATGGAGCCGACCATGCCGGCCGCGCCGCTGCCGACCACGAGGAGGTCGACCTCCTCGTCCCACGCGCCGTCGTCGCGCTGTGCGGTGTCCCCGTCGACGGAGGGACGAGGCTCGGGAGCTGGGGGAGTCGTGGCCATGTGGGACCTCCGTGCTGGTGTCGAACTGGTGCGGCCCGATCCTCGGAGGTGGAGCCCGCCCGGACCAGACCAGGTCCCGTTCAACGGAACCGCCCGGGAGGCGACGGGCCTCCCGGGCGGTGGGTGGTGCGCGGTGGGCGGGAACCGGCGTCAGGCGCCGAAGTCCCAGCTGTGCCCCCAGTAGCTGTCCGCGGTGATCTCCTCGGCGGTGTAGGAGTCCTCGTCGACGAGCAGGCCCTCGCAGCCGATCTCCAGGTCCCAGCCCCCGGGCGTGCGCACGTAGAAGGAGACCATCTTGTCGTTGGTGTGCCGGCCCAGCGTGGACGACACGTGGTAGCCGGCCTTCAGGACCCGGTCCAGGGCCCGCCCGACCTCGTCGAGGGTCTCGCACTCGACCATGATGTGCACCAGCGCCGGCGCCTTCAGCTCCGGTGAGGGGAGCAGGGCGAGACTGTGGTGGCGGGCGTTGACCCCGAGGAAGCGCAGCCGGACCGGCCCGTACTCAGGCGGCGCGGGAAGCCGGAAGGCGCCGCGCGGCAGGAAGCCCAGTGTCTCCGTGTAGAAGCGGTAGGCGCCGTCCAGATCGCCCACCGGCACCACGACATGGCCCGCGCCCAGCTTGCCGGTGACGAAGCGGTTGCCGTACGGCGTGGCGAGCGGGCTGTGGTCCAGGGCCGGCCCGTGGAAGATCTCCACGGGTGTCCCGCCGGGCGCCTCGAAGGCGACGGCCGCCTCCACCCGGCGCAGGTCGCACTCCTGCTGCGACAGCGGCTTCGCGGCGATGCCCGCGGCCTCCACGGCCGCCTGGACCCGGCCCAGCGCGAGGTGGTCGCGGACCTCCCAGCCCACCGCCTCCACCCGGTCCTCGGCACCGGGCAGGACCACGATCCGGCCGCCGCGTTCGTCCGCACGGAGGTACAGCGCGTCGGCCTCCGGACCGCTTCCCTCGGCGAACCCCGCCGTCTCGAAGGCGAAGGCCCGCCACGGTGCCATGTCGGCGGTCCGGACCCGGACGTAGCCAAGCGAGCTGATGTCGCCCATGAAGTTCCTCTCTCTCCAGTCGACTTGACGTCTCTTCGTGGTGCGCCTCGGTGCGAGGCGGGTGATCAGATCAGCGCGCGCAGCGCCCCCTCCGGCTCGACGCCCAGCGAGGTGAGCGCGGCGGAGTGGTAGATCGCCCCGGGGGTGTGGATGGCGTGCTGGAGACCGACGTGCGCGTCGCGCCAGAAGCGCTGCATGACGTTGTGCCGACGCACCGCGTTCCCGCCGGAGCGGGCGAAGATCTCGTCGACCGCGGCGACCGCGCGCCAGGCACACCGGATCTGGTTGCGCCGTACGACCGCCCGGTCCTCGAAGGCGATCGGCTGCCCGGACTCGGCCTGGTCGTACAACCGGCTGATGCCGTCCAGGAGTTGGGTGCGGGACGCGCCGATCTCGGCGGCCGCCTCCGCGATCGCGGACAGCACGTACGGGTCGTCCTTGATCTTCGTGCCCATCGCCGTGACACGGTCGCGCTGGTAGTCGAGATGCGCGGCGAGCGCGCCCTCGGCGATGCCCACCACCGCCGCCGTGATGCCCAGCGGGAACATCGCCCAGAACGGCAGCTGGTACAGCGTCTCGGAACGGCCCGTCCGGTCCGCCGCCGTCGGGCCCTCCGCGACGTCCGCCATCTCGATGGTCCGGTAGTCGGGCACGAAGGCGCCGTCCACGACGACGTCCTTGCTGCCCGTGCCGCACAGGCCGATCACGTCCCAGGAGTCCGGCACGATCGTGTAGTCGGAGCGGGGCAGGACCACGTGCAGCATCTTCACCGGTTGCTGCGGCTTGCCGTCGGGGCCCCCGACCAGCGCGCCCAGGAACACCCAGTCGCAGTGGTCGGTCCCGGAGGAGAAGTTCCAGTGGCCCCTCAGCGTGTACCCGCCGTCGACGGGTGTGGCGATGCCCTGGGCCGCGTACGGCGAGGCGATCCAGGTGTCCGGGTCCTCGCCCCACACCTCCGTCTGCAGCCGGCGGTCCATCACGGCCATCTCCCACGGGTGCACACCGCCGACGCCGCACACCCAGCCGGTCGACCCGCAGTGCCGGGCCACCGCCATGACCGCCTCGGCGAAGTCCCCCGGATGAGCGGCGTAGCCGCCGAAGTCGGTCGGCTGCAACAGCCGCATCACGCCCGCCTGCCGGACGAGTTTGACGCTCTCGTCCGAGAGCCGTCCCAGGTTCTCCGTCTCCTCGGCCGTCGCCGCCAGCAGCGTCGCGGCCTCCTCGACCCGGTGGACCACCTCGTGCGCCATCCCAACCTCCCGATCCTCGCCGCGAACCGGTCCGCGGGTACGCCTCCCCGCGGCGCCGTCGCCCGGTCGGCCCGACGCTAGGCCCGGGCGGGAGGGGCCCCCGCATGCGTCTCCCGCTGAACGGGACCGCCGTATGCGGGAGGCGGCCGTTCCCTTCCTGGCGCTGCCAGGGGGCTCGCACCACGAGTGTCGCCCGGGAGTGCCCACGCATCCCGGTCAGCGGGAGCGGGCCTTTGGGGGCGCGGGCCCGGTTCGCACGATGACGAGCCAGGGTGACGCCGCACAGCCGACCGGGTGTGCGCCGCCGCCGCGCCGAGAGGCGTCGCCGCGCACATCATGGAGGACCGATGACAACAGCCGAGTCGGGCGAGCAGGTCCGCGTCATCGAGGTGGGAGCGCCCCCCGTCCGGTACGCGCGGGGCTGGCACTGCCTGGGCCTCGCCGACACCTTCCGGGACGGCGGGCCGCACGCGGTCCAGGCCTTCGGCACCAAGCTCGTGGTCTTCGCCGACAGCGGTGGCCAGTTGCGCGTCCTCAACGGCTACTGCCCGCACATGGGCGGCGATCTGACCCAGGGCGAGGTCAAGGGCGACGAGATTGCCTGCCCCTTCCACGACTGGCGCTGGTCCGGCAACGGCCGCTGCGCGAGCATCCCGTACTCCAAACGCGTCCCGGTACGTGCCCGCACCAAGTCTTGGCCGGTCCTGGAGCAGAACAAACAGCTCTTCGTGTACCACGACCCGCAGGGCAACCCGCCGCCGCCCGAGCTGGACATCCCGCGCGTCGACGGGGCCTTCTCCGACGAGTGGTCGGACTGGACCTGGAACTCGATCCTGATCGAGGGCTCCAACTGCCGTGAGATCGTGGACAACGTGGTCGACATGGCCCACTTCTTCTACGTGCACTACTCCTTCCCCGTGTACTTCAAGAACGTGTTCGAGGGCCACCTCGCCACCCAGTACATGAACTCCACCGCCCGCGACGACGTCAACCTCGGCACCACCTACTCCAAGGCGGAGGGCGAGCAGAAGCGCGTCAGCCGCTCCGAGGCGACGTACTTCGGACCGTCGTACATGATCGACTGGCTGTACGGTTCCAACGGACTCATCGAGACCGAGACCGTCCTCATCAACTGCCACTACCCGGTGAGCCCGACCAGCTTCGTGCTGCAGTGGGGCTGCATCGTCAAGAAGACGCCGGGCCAGCCCGACGAGGTGGCGCAGCAGATCGCCGAGGCGACCGCGAAGGGCGTCGAGGCCGGCTTCCTTCAGGACGTCGCCATCTGGCGGAACAAGACCCGGATCGACAACCCGCTGCTGTGCGAGGAGGACGGCCCGGTCTACCAACTCAGGCGCTGGTACGAGCAGTTCTACGTCGACGTGGAGGACGTCACCCCGGAGATGACGAACCGTTTCGAGTTCGAACTCGACACCGAGCGCGCCGTGGAGTTCTGGACCGGCCAGGTCGAGGAGAACCTCAAGCGCCAGGGCGGCGTTCCGCTCCGGCCCGCGTGAGCGCCGACACGCGGGTCCCGCTGGCGGACCCGGTGCGGACCTCCCAGGTGCAGGCCCTGTCCTGCGAACGCTGCGCCACCACCGTGCTGGTGCGCAAGAGCAGTCTGGCGCAGACCTCCGTGCAGTGGCCCGACGGAGCCGGGGGCTGTGCCGAGTTCGCCGAGGTGCGCGCCGGGGACGGACCGCCGCGCACCGCGGTGATCCCCACCTGCACGCGGCTTCGGGCGACGATCGAGGAGGCGGTACGGGCGGGCCGGCTGACGGTGGTCGACGGGTGACCGCTCCGATCCGCACCCTGCGCGTCACCGAGGTGACCCCGGAGACGGACGACGCGGTGTCCGTCACCTTCGAGGCCTCGGACGGCGACGAACTCCGTCACCAGCCAGGCCAGTTCCTCACGCTGCGCATACCGGCGCCGGACGGCTGGGTGGCCCGTTGCTACTCGCTGTCCAGCGCCCCCGGCGACGCCCGGCCGACCGTCACGGTCAAACGGGTGCCCGGCGGTATCGCCTCGAACTGGATCTGCGACCGGCTCCGTCCCGGCGACACCGTCGACGCCCTCGCCCCCGCAGGCCGGTTCACTCCCGCGGTGGACCAGCGCGACCTGCTGCTCTTCGCGGCGGGCAGCGGCATCACTCCGGTGATGTCGATCCTGCGGGCCAGGGCCCGCGAAGGCGGTACGGCCGTGCTGGTGTACGCCAACCGCGACGAGCGGTCGGTGATCTTCGCGGACGGACTGCGCCGCCTGACCGAGGCGCACCCGGACCGGATCCGGGTCGTCCACTGGCTGGAGACGCTCCACGGCCTGCCCGACCCCGCCCGGCTCGCCGCTCTCGCGCAGCCCTGGGCGGGCGCCGACGCGGCCCTGCTGTGCGGGCCGGCACCCTACATGCGAGCGGCGGCCGAGGCGCTGGAGCGGCTGGGGACGCCCCGGTCCAGAGTGCTCACCGAGGAGTACCGCTCCCTCGCCGCCGACCCGTTCGCGGCCCTGGCCGCCGCCGGGCCCGAGATGCCTGCCCCAGACGAGGCGGGCGCCGCCACCCTCACCGTCCGGCTCGACGGCGAGCGGCGGACCCTGCCGTGGCCCGCCCGGACGACCCTGCTCGACCTCCTGCGCGCCCGCGACCTCGACGCCCCGTTCTCCTGCCGGGAGGGCGCGTGCAGCGCCTGCGCCTGCCGGGTCGTCGCGGGAGAAGTGAAGATGCTGCGCAACACCGTGCTGGAGGAGGAAGACCTCGCCGAAGGCTACGTCCTGGCCTGCCAAGCGGTACCGCTCTCCGACCACGTCGAGGTCGTCTACGACTGAGCCCCACCGCTCACCACTCACCGAAGGAGTTTCGATGCGCCCGAGCGTGAACGCGGGGACGTTCCGAACCGCCCTGGGCCAGTTCGCCACCGGCGTCACCGTGATCACCGGACTGGACGGCGACGAACCGGTCGGTCTGGCCTGCCAGGCGTTCTCCTCGCTGTCCCTCGACCCGCCGCTGGTGCTGTTTTGCCCCGGGCACACCTCGACCAGCTGGCCGCGCATCCGCGCCTCCGGCCGCTTCGGGGTCAACGTCCTGGCCGAGGACCAGCGCGCGGTCTGCGAGGCGTTCGGCAGCACGAGCGGCCCCAAGTTCGACGCGGTCGGCTCCCGGCGCACCCCCGGCGGGACCGTCGTGCTGGACGGTGTCCTGGCCTGGCTCGGCTGCACGATCGAGACCGTGTACGACGGCGGTGACCACGACATCGTCGTGGGCCGGGTGCTGGAACTGAGCGTGGAACGGCAGGACGGACCGCTGCTCTACTTCCGGGGCGGCCACGACCTGCCGGACGCGGCGCTGGCGCCGAGCGGGCGGTGACCTGGCGGCGCGCCACGCGCCGATCTCGTGGCGGGCCGGAGAGACCGGATGGATCAGGGTGTTCCGCGCAAGCCGCCCCGGTGCGTACCCGGTCACGGAGGTCCCGGACCACGGGGGAGCACGAGAACCCGCGGGACACGCGCACCAGCCAGCCTGCCTCGTCCTCGACGGTCGAGAGGCGGGCCGGCTGGTGCCGGAGGGCGCCGGCCCCGGACTCGGTCGTACGAGCGTCGGGCCTGCCCGTTCTCCGGGGCGGCGGCGAGTCCTGCCGCCTCCAGGACGGCCTGGCGGTCGACGGCCGCGGGGCCGACGCGGCCCTACCCGTCCGTGACCCGGGCGGGCGACACCGGGTGCAGGTAGGGCCGTGGCGCCGGTCTTCCGTCCCGGATCTCGCGATCCTGCGGCCAGAGGGCGAACTCCGGTGCGCCGGGCGGGCTCACCGGGCGTCGACCAGTTTCCACACCTGCGTGGCGGAGTCGGACGGAGCAGCCTGCACCACCGCCGCTCCGGCCTCGGTGGATCCCTGCCGGACATCGAGGTTGAGGCCGGAGGAGCGGGCGGTCAGGGTGTAGCCCTCCCCGGAGGGGAGCACGAGCCACTGCTGGTTGGCGCCGCCGGTGGGGGTCCACAGTTCGAGCTGGGTGTCCGGGGTACCGGTGTTGTTCGGGATGTCGACGGCCCTCGCGCTGCTGACGCCGGTCAGGGTGTAGTAGCCGCCGTCCGCCGTCGCGGTGAACGTCCAACGCTGGCCGGAGCCGCCCGCGTCGGACGCCGACTGAACGAGCGGGGTGCCGTTGGAGGTACCGGAGCCCGCCGTGTCCAGGACGAGGCCGCTGTGCGCGTTGACCAGCCGGTACGGGCCCTTCAGTCCCTGAACGCCCGGCGTGGTGAACAGGGAGCGCAGCAGCGCCGTGTCGGCGGGGGCCGTCGGGGAGAAGGCATCGCTCGCCGCGTAGTCGAGGAGAGAGCGCAGGAGCTGGGCGGCCACAGGGCGTCCCGTGGGGTCGGTGGTCAGGTCGAGGGTGGACACGAGCAGCCTGCCCGGACCGACCTCGAACTCGTAGACCGCGCCGAGCTTGTGGTTCTCCGGCGCGTGGTGGACGACCTGCACGACGGGACGGTACGTGGCGGGTGCGGCGTCCAGGCGGGAGACCCGCGCGCCGGTCGTGGCCGAGAGCAGCTCCCACCAGTGCCAGTCCGCGAAACCCTCGGTGGGGAAGTGCGCGAGCGCGGGGTGACCGGGGTCGCACAGGATGCCCATGGACTTCGGCGAACCGGTGAACATCAGCGTGTTCCAGAACGGCGTGGTGGAGCTGACCGGATCCGAGCCTGCCGGGGTGAGCTTCCCCGCCGCCAGGAACAGCACCCGCCGGCCTGCCGCCAGGGCGGTGAGGGTGGACGCCAGGTCGCTGGTGACCGTCACGTTCTCGGCGGGGTCGGCGCTGACGGTGTCGGGCAGGACCCAGATGTTCCAGTCGTTGGCGTACTCCGTGCCGGGCAGCTCCACCTCGATGCGGTAGCGCCGGGGCACGTCCAGCCGGTCGAGGGGAAGGCTGATCGGTCCGGCGTCGCGCAGGCCTCCTTGCTGATACGTCGACCTGGGGAGCCGCCCCTTCGCCACGGTACGGCCCTCGTCGTCCAGAACGGTCCACCGGGGCGTCGCGGTGACGTCACCGCGTCCGTAGTTGGCCACTTGGACAGTGCCGGAAAGGGTCTGGGAACTGCGCCACACCAGCGAGTCGAGCCGCAGCAACGGCACCACGGGCCCGCAGAAACGCCTGAACTCCCGCGCGCTCACGATTCCCTTGGACTGCCAGAAGACGTTGAGGAGCCCTATCAGGGCCGTGCCCTGACCGGGGTAGTCGTGCAGGTCCAGCAGCTGGAAACCGCCGAACCCCGGGGAGCGCAGCGCCCGTTCGACCTCCTCCTTGTACAGACGCAGGGAGAGCCGACCGGAGGCCCTGACGAAGGCGTCCGCCAGGTCGAGCATGCCGTGGCCGTCAAGGGACCTGCGGTAGGCCTCCAGGTTCCGGGGCCGCAGCACCCCCTTGTACCGGTCGATCTCCCGGTAGTCGGGGTACACGCTCCACTGGCCGACCTCGTGCGAGAGCACCGGAATGCCGATGCCGGCCAGTGTCGCCGCGTAGTCGCGGGAGGTATCGGGCTTCTCGGAGTCGACCGTGGACTCCAGACGCCGCCCCATGCGTACCCCGTCGACCTTGGCGGAGTGCGCCACCATGTACTGGTCCTCGGGGTCGGGCAGATAGGCGCCCATCGCCTCGGGGTTGCTCGACACGGTGTATAGATGCCGGGGGTCCGTCTGCCGGGCGTGCGCCACCCACTTGGTCAGCACCGTACGGGACTTGCCGCTGAGTTCGTTGCCCATGCTGAGTAGACAGAACGACGGGTGGTTGCCGTAGGCGGCGAGGATCCTGTCGAGTTCGGCAGCGACGAAGTCGCTGCGGTCGGGGTCGGCGTCGGGGCTGACGTCCTCGAACGCGGCGGGCAGCTCGACGTGGATGAGCACGCCGGCCTCGTCGGCAGCGGTGAAGGCCGCGTCCGGCGGGCACCAGGAGTGGCAGCGGTAGTGGTTGAGGCCGTGGTCGGTGATGACCTTGAAGACTCCGCGCCAGGAGTCGACGTCCATGGGGGCGTAGCCGGTCAGCGGGAACGCGCCGCCGTCGTGGGTGCCGCGCAGCTGGATGGTCCGGCCGTTGAGGCTGAACTGGGTCGAGTCCGCCCGCAGTTCGCGCAGGCCGAACGGGACGTCTACCGTGTCCGGTGCCCCGGAGGCGGTCAGCGTCGCCCGCAGCCGGTGCACGGCGGGCGTGAACTCGTCCCAGAACCGGATCTCGCCGTGCAGCGGCACGGTCGTGGCGACCTCGGACGCGCCGGGCGCCGCGGTGACCCGCACCCGACGGCCGCGTACGGGTGTGTCGGCCGAGCCGGCACCGAGCGTGAGCACGGCGGAGGCTGGAGCCGTGCCGGTGTTCGCGACGGCGGTGACCACCTTCAGGCTGCGGGTGGCGGCGTCCGGATACACCTGGACGTCGGTGATGCGGACCCTCTCCCGGGCGCGCAGCTCGATCCGCCCGACCACGCCGTTCCAGATGGTCTGGGTGTCGTCGCCGTAGGCGTGCGCACTGACCGTCGTGACAGCGGAGTGGTGGATGTCGGAGTTGTCGATCCTGAGGGTCAGACGGTGCGTTCCCGGGGTGAGCGCGCCGAGCTGGTGGAGGTGGGGTGTGCTCAGCGAGTCCTGGGTGCCGGCATGGGTGCTGTCGACCCACACCTGGCTCTGCCAGAGGCAGCGCTCCAGGAACAGCTCGACGTCGAGCCCGGCCCAGCTGTCGGGCACCTCAACGGTGTGCTGGTACCAGGCGGCGCCGGTGTACACGGACGGCCTGCTGAGTCTGAACAGCGGTTCGTCGCGGATGGCGGGGTCGATGTCCGAGGGGACCGAGGCCCACTGCGGGCCGGGCGTGTCACCGAGCCCCGCCTGGTCGGTGTCGCCCGGCAGGTGGATTCGGGTCGCCTTGGGCAGGTCGTCGGCGAACCATGCCTGGGCCACGCCCTGGTCGCCGGGGTCGAGGGCGATGGACCAGGTGCCGGCGGCGGGCACCACGGCTTCGGTGCCGACACCGCTCGCTGCACGGGTTCCGGTCGTGGCTGCGGCCGTACTCGGTATCGCGGCCAGCGCAGCGGTGCTCAGGGCGCCCAGGCCGAGGCCGAGCAAGAGACGGCGGCTGGGTTCGTGGGACTGGTCCTGGGGATGGCGGCTCGTCATGCTGGGACTCCAGTCAGGGGAGGCGCGTGGCATCGCGGGAGGAGAGGGGGAGTCAAGCTGGTGTGAGGCGGGGAGGGGCCGGAGAGGACTCCGGTGGAGGAGAGGTGCGCGGAGGGAGGGGCGGAGGCGAGACGGACCGCGTCGGCCGTCCACCGAGGGGCGGCACCCCACATGCGGTTGCCCCGCCGGCCCACCGCGTGCACCGGGCGTGCCTGACGCGCACCCGGTGCATGGGCCGTTCCGTCAGCCGCCCACGGCGATGGCGAAGACGTGCAGCTCCGCGCCCCGCACCACCGGTGTGGGACCCACCGCGGGCAGCTGGACCTGCGCGACGGTCTTGCCCGCGGCCAGGGGCACGCCGCTGTAGTAGACGTAGGAAGGCGTGTCGGCCTTCGTGTCGCCCTGCCGGTTCTGGTAGGCGGGGACGAGTGGCGCGTCCTGGCCTGTGGCCGGTGTGGCCTGCCAGTCGTTGCCGGCGAGTGTGTAGCTCTGGGTGGTGCCGTCGGTGTAGACGATCGTCCCGGTTCCCGACAGGGGGCCCCAGGTGGGCACATACAGGAAGCCCAGTTTCGTACCGCTGCCGGAGACCTTGACGAACTGGCCGGTGGCCAGGGCGTTGTCGGGCCTGCCGGCCCCGGTCGTCGGCCAGGTGAAGGTGACGCCGTCGTGCCGGTACGTGCCGCCGCTGGTGACTCCCGCGGTGGCCAGGGCCTGGGCTGACATGCTGGCCCCGCCGCCGTCGATGTCGCCGGACGCGGTGTTCGTGTCGTCGGTGACGCCGACGTTGTCGAAGGAGGCGGCGAGCGAGTCGTAGTGCTTGGCCGGGTCGAGGCCGATCTGCCGGCCGCCCAGGTGCTTCGCGGCGGAACTCACCGTGCCGGTCACCTTCTGGTACGGCAGCCCGGTGGTCGGGACGGCCGTGCGCTGCACCAGGTAGGTGTGCCCCGCCCTGGCGGGGAGGGCGATGGTGGCGGACGTACCTGCTTGCACGACGGTGCGTCCGGTGCGGCCGTCGACCACGGCGACGGACTGACCGGGCCACGGGCTGCGGATGGACATCCGGTGGTCGAGGCCGGACTCGATGCCGACGGTCACGGGCGTCCCGTCCTCGACCTGGACATGCACCCTGGTCCTGTCCCGTACGTACACCGTGCCGGCGGCATCCCAGCCCGAGGGCCACGCGGGCGCGATCCTCAGGATGCCGTCGTAGTCGGTGGCGAGGGCCTCGCCGAGCGCGGTCGACACGACGCCGGAGTGCTCGATGAAGGGGCCCAGGGTCGTCGGTCCGAGCCAGGAGCCCAGGCCGGAGACGAAGGGCTGGTACTTGGCGATACCTGCCAGCAGGGCGGTCCTCACCTCGTCGGAGAGGCCGAGCCGGGCCGCCTGGATGGGGTCGTCCGTCCAGTCCAGGGCGTTCACGTTGGGCCGGTTCCGGTAGGTCCGGACCGCCAGCTCCGTGAGGGCACCGGAGTCGTCACCGATGACGTTGTAGGGCCAGACCGGTTCGAGTCCGGTGTTCTCGTTGTTGTGGTACGGGGCCGTCGGCTCGTACGAGGTGCCGATCACGGTGTCGGGCGAGGCGTCGTCGGCCGCGGTGAGCAGCTTGCTGTGGGTGGCCGCGTCAGTGCGGGCGAAGTCGGGCAGGTGGCCGACGGCCGCCCTGAGCTGCCGGGCCAAGTCGGTGTCCCGGTGCAGGAGTTCCGCCGCTCGGGCGGCGACCGGGAACAGCGACTTCATGGCGGCGATCGTTGTGGTGGGGTCCTTGACGTTCCACTGGTTCTCGTGGGCGTTGCTGACGGTGTGCAGCAGCCCGTCGGCGCCCTGGGTGGGGAAGGCGAGCAGGAACCGGGCGCTGCCGCTGATCAGCGGGTAGTACGTGCGCAGGAACGCGAGGTCGTGTGTGGCCCGGTACTGCTGCCAGATCCACAGCGAGATCTCCGCGCCGCTGGTGATCGTCTGGCCGTTCCAGGTCGGGTGGTCGTTCTGGCAGCTCGCGTCGTTGTCGGGCGTGCCGTCGTTCTGGTAGCCGTTGCCGTTGAAGCGCATCGTCTCCGGGACGCACAGGCCGGGCAGGCCGCCCTCGTGCGCCCGGGTCCACGCCTCGATGTTCGGCAGGTTGGACAGGTAGAGGTTGAAGACAGGCAGGTTCAGGGCGAAGTCACCGCTGCTGATGTTGGACGCCACCTGCTGGCGCAGGTTCCAGAACCAGTAGGCCGCCGGATAGAAGGGCTGCTTGTCGCCGAGGAAGTTGAACAGGTTGGCCGCGCCGGACGTGGAGCCGGGCAGGTTGCCGCTGGTCCTCGTCTCCGCCCGGTTCGCGTAGAGGAACATGGTGCGGATGTTCTCCACGTACGCCGCGCTGCCGTCGGAGGACGTCATCCTGATCAGTCCGGTGTGCTCCCAGAAGTCGTGCCAGGAGCCGCTGGTGCGGGCCAGGAGCGGGCGGGAGGGCAGCCTCGCGGTGTCGCCGATCGCCTTCGCCGCGGACTTCGCGGGGTCGCCCCCGGCCCACCGGGGTGCTGCGGTGACCACCCGGAACGAGCCGTCGGCGGCGGGACGGAAGTCGACCTGTACCGTCGTCGGCCCGGCCACGCGCGCCGTCACGTCACGTCCGGCGGCGGTCAAGCCGGCCAGCGTGCCGAAGGTCGAGCCGGAACCCGTCCTGGGGACGTCGTCCAACCAGGTCGAGGACAGCGTCGCCGTGGCGCCGGAGACCTGGGCGTTCGCCGTGCGGCCCGAGGGCAGGGTGATCCGGGCGCTCTGGGCGGACGCGGGGTCCGCCCCGGTGACGTCGACGACGAGCGCGTCGGTGGCGCTGTCGACCCAGGCCTTCGCGGTCATCCCGCCGCCGGTCTCGTACAGGACGCCGTCGTAGAGGTCGAGATGACCGGCGAAGTCGGGAGCGGCGGTCAGGCGGCCGAGCCCGGGGATGCTGACGATGCCGGGTGTCAGGCGCTTCGGGAGCGTGTCCGCGCGGTTGAGCTGTGCGGTGAAGCCGTCCGCGGCCCAGGTGGCCGCGCCCAGACTGCCGTTGCCCAGGGGCAGTGACTGGGTCGGATCGGCGTTGGGGCGGCCGAGGTTGACGTCGGACTCCCGCACGACGCTCGCGGAGTCCAGCGCGAACCCGCCGTCGCGCCAGGCCGTGGTCGGCCCGTCGGCGGCGCCGACCGGGGCGGCGCCCGCGGTCCCGACGGGCGACAGACTCGCGATCAGGACTCCCGCGGCGGCCGCGCTCGCGAGCAGCCGTGGTCTGTGTCTCTTCACTGGTACTCCCATGGGTGGGTGGCCGCCCGGCCGTGCGGGGGCCGGGCGGAGCGGTCCGCACTTCGGTTCGCTCTGGTGAAGGAGAGGGTGTTGACGGGCCGCGGACTCGCCGACGCGGTTACGGCCGGGGCGCGTTGGCGGCGCAGGCGCGCAGCGGATGTGAAGCTGACCTGTCACAAGTCAGTAACATAGGATGTATTTATAGGCGAGGTCGCCACCGCTGTCCAGGGTCTGTGTCAACTGGCGGTGTTTTTGCTGTTCCTTGGTCGATCCGTGCCCTGCCCTGACGGTGAATAGATGGGATCTATCATGAGGATGCGCTTCGCGGGCGACTCCCGGGTGATCCCGGGCGCACTCGTCGACCATGCTCCACGCGGGCGCGTGCTGCTGTTTCCCAGAAGATCGACAACTGTTTAACCAGGGAAGATTCTTTGACTCCGCTGTGGACGACAAGATCGTCTGTGGGACGTCCCCGGACGGCCCAACCCCCCACCCCCAGCGGAGACTTGCATGCACAACAGAAGAACGGGCCCAGCCGGCAGGCGACTTGCCCTCACCGGTACGGTCCTGCTCGGCGTTCTCGCCCTCGGCGTCGCCCCCACGGCGGCCGCCCCCACCACACCGAGCACGGCCACCGCCGCCGCCGGCGGCGCGCAGCGTGTCATCGTGCTGCTGCGCGACCAGCACCCGGAGTTGTCACCCAGGACGAATACCGCGCGGCGCGACCGGGCGGTGTCCGGCGACCAACGACCGGTCCTGTCCCTGCTCAAGGCCAACGGCGCCACCCATGTCACCCGGATGAGCCTGCTCAACGCCGTCGCCGCGAGCGTGATGCCCTCGGCGATATCCCGTATACGCGACGACAGCCAGGTGGCCGCCGTCGTACCCGACCTCCCGATACGCCCGCCCCGGCTGCACGGCGCAACGGGCACTGGTGCCGTCCGGGGCGCCGGGTCCCCGACCGGCACGACCGCCGCCTGCCCCAAGGACCCCGCCCACCCCGTCGTCGAGCCCGAGGGGCTCTCGCTCACGAGGACCGACGCCGCCCAGAGGCTGGCCACCGGCAAGGGGGTGAAGGTCGCCTTCATGGCCGACGGGATCGACGTCGACAATCCGGAGTTCGTCCGCCCCGACGGCAGCCATGTGATCACCGACTACCAGGACTTCGTCGGCCCCGGCACGAGCGAGACGACCGACGCCGAGGAGGCCTTCGGCGACGCCAGCGCCCTCGCCGCGCAGGGCAGCCGTACGTACGACATGGCAGCACAACTGCCCTATGCCACCCAGGTGCCCAAGGGCTGCACCTTCCGCATCCGCGGCTTCGCGCCGGACGCGGAACTGATGGATCTGAAGGTGTTCGGCCGACAGACGGCGGCCTACACCTCGGGGTTCGTCCAGGCCGTCCAGTACGCAGTCGAGCACCACGCCGACGTGATCAGCCAGTCCTTCGGGGCCATCCACTACCCGGACCCCGACAACGATCCCATCCGGCTCGCCGACCGGGCCGCCGTCGCCGCCGGGACCACCGTCGTGGTCTCCACCGGGGACTCCGGGGTCTCCGGCACCGTCGGCTCCCCGGCCAGCGACCCGCAGGTGATCGGCGTCGGCGCCTCCACCGCCACCCGCCTGATGGCCGGCGGGTACGGATACGGCGGCTGGACCAGCGACAACATCGCCGCCCTCTCCTCCGGCGGCACCACGCCCGGCAACAGGGTGCTCGACATGGTGGCGCCCGGCGCCTACGACATGGCCGCCTGCACGCCCGGCCCGCAGTGGACGGGCTGCTCGCTGCCGACCCAGATCTTCGGCGGCACCAGCCAGTCGGCGCCCTTCGTGGCGGGCGCGGCGGCCGACGTCATCCAGGCCTATGAGAGCACCCACCACGGGGCGCACCCCGCTCCGGGTCTGGTCAAGCGTCTTCTGACCGGCACGGCCACCGACCTCGGGGTGCCCGCCGACGAGCAGGGCGCCGGGTTGCTGAACACCGACGCCGCCGTCCGGGCGGCCCGTGCCACCGGCATCCCCGGCGGGCAGGCGGACAGCACGTCTCTCGTCGCCTCGGACACCCAACTGGACCTCACGGGCCGTCCCGGCTCCGCCCGGCACACCACCGTCGCACTGACCAACACCGCCGACCGGCCCCAGCGGGTCACCATGACCTCCCGCACCCTCGGCCCGGCGACGTTCACCTCCGAACACACCGTGACCGTCGGCGCACCGCTCGGCGACACCGCCCAGGGCAGGCTCGCCGTCAGGCCGTTGACCGTCCGGGTCCCCAGGGGGACACCCCTCCTACAAGTGACCACGGCCTGGCCCGGCAAGGAGAAGTCGGGCTATCTCATCCCGGTCGTGTTCGACCCCGAGGGCCGGCTGGTGCAGGTCGGCTACGACTACGGTGGCGGCGGGCGCAGCAACCACCAGTACGTCGACGTGCGCGACCCGGTTCCCGGCACCTGGACCGTCAAGGTGATCTGGAGCTTCGGCATGGACGGCCTGCAGTGGGCGAACAACGCCCCCGGCAGCTACCGCGGCCCCCTGCACATCCGGATCACCGGGCGCCGCTGGACCTCGGCCGGTGTGCCCACGCAGACCCGGACCGTCCCGGCGGGCGGTACGGCCCGCTTCCCCGTGACCGTGGCGTTCCCGCGGGCGGCGGGCGACGCGCCGTTCTCCCTGCAGTTCGCCTCGGACCGGGCAACGCGCCTGTCGCTTCCGGTGGCCCGGCGAACGCTGATCCCGGTCGACCCTGCACCGGGGCACAGCACCGCCTTCACCACCCGGATCAACGGCGGCGTCGGCCGCGAGGTCGGCCAGACCAGCGGCTACTACCTCGACGTACCGGCGGGCAGACCCGACCTAACGGTCGACCTCACCGCGCAGGACGCCGGCACCGAACTCGACTACTACCTGATCAGCCCTCAGCAGCAGATCCTCGCCCGCGACATCGACCGGACGGGCCCCAAGGGGACCACCCCCACGAGGTACGCGAGCCTGACGGTGGACCAGCCCGCCGCGGGACGCTGGACGCTGATCGTCGCCGTACCCGGCG
This sequence comes from Streptomyces sp. NPDC047043, assembly GCF_040644055.1. Taxonomy (NCBI): domain Bacteria; kingdom Bacillati; phylum Actinomycetota; class Actinomycetes; order Kitasatosporales; family Streptomycetaceae; genus Streptomyces; species Streptomyces sp. NPDC047043. The sequence goes on along the minus strand of NZ_JBEYVO010000069.1, from coordinate 919 downwards.
CCGTGAGTGGGAAGGAGATCAGCCAGCGGGTCACCGGAAGGGTCCGTCTCAACGCCGTGCGGGCCACGGCCGAGGGGCTGCCGGACAGCCCGGCCCGTGTCATCGGGCGGGGGAGCAGCCTCAAGGTCACGGTGCGGGTGCCCAACCCCGGACCGGCGGGCCGGTACTACTTCCTGGACCCGAGGCTGACGGATTCCGCCGAGATCGTCCTGCCGGAGGTCGACGGCGCGACCACCTTCCCGCTGAACGCCGACACCTACCCGTCCTGGTGGGTCCCCACCCACACCACGGCCCTGACGGCCACGGTCACCGCCGACACCCCCGTGGACGCGTCGATCCTGCCCTGGACAGGCTCGCCCGAGATCCTCGGCACACCGGTCCCCGACGGTTCGGTGGTGGCCACGAGCGCCGCCGACCAGCTCACCGCGGGCATCTGGAACGTGGGCGTCTCCTCTCCCGGCCCGTTCACCGACACCCCCGCGCCGGCGGACACCGCCCGTGTGACCGTGACCGCCACAACCCAGCCCTTCGACCCCGCAGCACAGGCGTCGACCGGCCGGTTCTGGGACTACGGCACCGAGGACCGGTCGATCCACGTCGACGCTGGAAGTTCGGGCACGATGACCCTGACGCTCACCCCGACGGCAGCCTCGGGCACGGTCGTCCACGGGATCCTGTACGTGGACACCGTCTCCGCCTCGGGTGTGGCGAACGGTTCCGAGATCACAGGGATCCCGTACACCTACACGGTCGGCTGACACAGTCGAAAGGCCGGCCGCGGTGCGGCCGGCCTTACGACAACGGGGGTGGGGCGGGCCCGTACGGACCAGCTTCGCCCGTCTCCCGTCAAGCCCTTGGGCGGGGGGCCACCAGTGGCGCCCCCCCCAAGGGCTCTTTTGAACGGGCCGGGCACGCCCCC
>NZ_JBEYVO010000068.1:0-26928 GCF_040644055.1 Streptomyces sp. NPDC047043 | reverse complement strand
GGCGTTGATTTTTGGCACGCTGTTGAGTTCTCAAGGAACGGACGCTTCCTTCGTACTCACCCTCGCGGGCTTTCCTCCGGGCGCTTCCCTTCGGTGTTCCAAACTCTATCAGTGTTTTTCCGTCTCTCTGACCACCATCCTGCGGGCATGCAGAAGGCGACCCCGAGATAGGATCTGACAAGTATGGGTGCTGCTGGGCAAGGACGCTTGGTCGCGTCACTCGGCCTCAAGCAGGAGTACGACTGTACACGGGGCTGGGAAGCGGGTGCAAATCCATTAGGCTGGTGGTCTAGACCACTAACCGGTATCTTCATGCGGAACCGGCACTTCATCTGGCATACCCTGCTGCACAGTGTGCCGTCCGTGACTGGCAGTGACGGCCCCTATGCAACTCCACTCCTGGGAGGCTTCCCATGACCACCGTGACGTCCCCGATCGCAGGACGCGCCATCGGACTGGCAGCTGTGCCGGATCCGGTCTTCTCCGGGGCCATGGTCGGCCCGGGTACTGCGATCGACCCCGTGCGGGAGCCATCCGAGGTTCTCGCTCCCGTGGACGGAGTGATCGTCTCTCTTCACCCGCACGCCTTCGTCGTCGTCGACGAAGAGGGACACGGCGTACTCACCCACCTCGGCATCGACACCGTGCAGCTCAACGGCGAGGGCTTCGAACTGCTCGTGAACAAGGGCGACACCGTGACGCGTGGTCAGGGCGTGGTGCGCTGGAACCCGGCCGCCGTCGAGGCCGCCGGGAAGTCCGCGGTGTGCCCGATCGTGGCGCTCGAGGCCACCTCCGAGGCTCTCTCCGATCTTCGTGACGACGGCGATGTGAAGGCCGGCGACAGTCTCTTCGTCTGGAAGTGACGTCAGTGCCGTCGTATGACGGCAAGCAGGACAACCACCGCGGCGGCGGGACCCGCCGCACTATCGGAGACGGGTGAGATGGAGACAACGCTGCGAGGCGTCGGCGTGAGCCACGGTGTGGCGATCGGCGAGGTTCGGCACATGGGAACGGCGGTGCTGGAGCCGCCTGCCAAGCAGATTCCGGCGGAGGACGCGGAGCGTGAGCAGGGGCGCGCACGCCAGGCCGTGGAGGCTGTGGCTGCCGATCTGATGGCGCGTGGCAATCTGGCGGGGGGCGAAGCCCAAGCGGTGCTCGAGGCGCAGGCCATGATGGCCCAGGACCCCGAGTTGATGGCGGATGTCGAACGGCGCATCGCCGTTGGAAGCACGGCCGAGCGCGCGGTGTATGACGCGTTCGCCGCATACCGCGCTCTGCTGGCCGGTGCCGGTGAGTATCTCGCCGGTCGTGTGGCGGACCTGGATGACGTGCGGAATCGTATCGTCGCCCGGCTTCTCGGGGTGCCGATGCCTGGCGTCCCGGACAGCGACGAGCCGTACGTCCTTATTGCACGTGACCTTGCGCCTGCCGACACAGCACTGCTCGATCCGACCCTGGTCCTCGGCTTCGTCACTGAAGAGGGCGGGCCGACCAGCCACAGCGCGATTCTGGCGCGGGCGCTCGGAGTGCCAGCCGTGGTCGCGCTGCCAGGCGCGGGTGAGCTGGCCGAAGGCACGTTGATCGCCGTGGACGGCAGCACCGGCGAGATCTTCGTCAATCCAAGTGAGGAGAAGAAGGCGCAGCTGAAGGCCCAGGCTGCTGAGCGCAAGGCGGCGCTGGCCGCATCGACCGGGCCGGGTGCCACCTCCGACGGACACAAGGTGCCGCTGCTGGCCAACGTCGGTGGTCCGGCGGACGTGCCGGCCGCCGTCGAGGCCGGAGCCGAGGGCGTCGGTTTGTTCCGTACCGAGTTCCTCTTCCTGGACGACAGCAAGAACGCCCCGTCCGAGGAGAAGCAGGTCGAGGCGTACCGGCAGGTGCTCGAGGCGTTCCCCGAGGGCCGTGTCGTCGTGCGTGTGCTGGACGCGGGGGCGGACAAGCCGCTGGAATTCCTCACACCGGCCGACGAGCCGAACCCGGCTCTGGGTGTACGCGGTCTTCGGACGCTGCTCGACCACCCCGAGGTGCTGCGCACCCAGCTGACCGCGCTGGCCAAGGCGGCCGAGGGCCTGCCGGTCTACCTCGAGGTCATGGCCCCGATGGTCGCGGACCGCGCCGATGCCAAGGCGTTCGCCGACGCGTGCCGTGAGGCCGGGCTGCAGGCGAAGTTCGGCGCGATGGTCGAGATTCCGTCGGCCGCGCTGCGGGCTCGGTCGATCCTGCAGGAGGTCGAGTTCCTGTCGCTCGGGACCAACGACCTCGCGCAGTACACCTTCGCCGCCGACCGTCAGGTGGGTGCGGTCTCCCGGCTGCAGGATCCGTGGCAGCCGGCGCTGCTCGACCTGGTCGCGCTGTCCGCGGAGGCGGCGAAGGCCGAGGGCAAGAGCTGTGGTGTCTGTGGTGAGGCCGCGTCCGACCCGCTGCTGGCATGTGTGCTGACCGGTCTGGGTGTCACCTCTCTTTCCATGGGTGCGGCGTCGATTCCGTATGTCCGGTCGACGCTGGGCAAGTACACGCTGGCCCAGTGTGAGCGTGCCGCTGCGGCGGCCCGGGCTGCGGACAGCGCCGAGGAGGCGCGCAACGCGGCTCAGGCGGTGCTGTCCGGCGAGTAGTCGGACCCGAGCAGTTGTCGGCAGTTGCTTTCTGCCGGTCTTGCTTGAAGGGGCGCTTCACTCTCAAGTGGAGCGCCCCTTGCGCTGTCAGTGGTGGTGGCCCGATGTCGGTCCTTCCTGTCCGAGGTCGGGCGGTGCGCAGTAGTCGACGTCCGATTCCGGGGAGATCAGGTCTCCCGATTCGATGTCGGTGCAGTAGGCGTCGAACACCTCGCCGGCGGTAAGCGGTGCGAGCCCTTCTCCGCGGAGGCGCCAGCCGTAGACGCGGTCGGTGGTTCCGGAGGTGCTGGTGCGCATGACGAGTCCGCCTGGGCTCTGGGTGGCGATGCCGAGGGCCAGGACCGTGGTGAACTCGAGGGCTTCGGCCTCGTCGAGTTGGATGGCGCCGTCGTCGTCCTCGTCGGCGTGGAGGACGGAGACGAGGGTTTCCGGGGTTGCCGAGACGCTGCAGACGAGGTGCCGGTTGCCGGGGCCTGCGGTGTCGAGGATGCGTACGAGGAGGCCGGAGGCGCGGGTGAAAGCTGCGCGGCCGATGTCCTCGCCGCAGGAGGCGCAGGCGCCGAGGCGGGCCAGGAGCGTGGACGCGTACTCCCAGGTGGCCTGGCGGACGGCTTCGTCGACGAGGGTGGGGACGAGGTCCGCCAGGGGCTGGCCGTCGTAGGGGACGGTGGGTCCTGTGCTCGCCAGTTCGGCGGTGAACCGGGTGCGGCTCGACGGGACGTCGGGGTCGAGGCCTGCGTCCGCGCAGAATTCCGCGTACTCCTGGGGGTCGAAGAGTGCGACCGTGGTGTGGCCGCCTTGGGAGGCGCGTGTCTTGAGGAGCGCCTCCACCTGCTGCAGATAGGTCTCGTGACTGTCGAAGGTGAAGCTGCGGTAGCGCCGCATGGCGCGGAAGTCGTGCTCGTCGGTCAGCAGGCCGATGGTGCCGGCGATTTCGCGGCGCAGAACGCGCCGCATGGTCTGGTGGTCGATGTGCGCCATGGTTCCCCCTGAGTGCAGTCGATCATTGCTCACTCACAGTAACCGGGGGCACTGACAACGGCGTCGGGGCGAGGCGATCGCGGACCAGTCGGTCCTGGATGAGGCAGGTCAGGGCTATGAAGCCGCCGAAGCAGGTCCAGCCGGCCGGGCCGATGGTGACGGCCGCGGTGACGGCGAGTGGTCCGACGCTGCGTTGGGCGGACTGGGCCAGGCCGTGGACACCGAGGTAAGCGCCCTGCCCGGTGTCGGGGGCCAGGGCGACGGAGAGCTCCCAGGAGACGGTGGCGTGGATCATCTCGGCCAGGGTGAACGCGACGGCCGCGACGGTGAGGAGCGGGATGGCGGTGGCGGCGCCGCCGGTGGCCGAGAAGGCCATGGCCATGCCACCCAGGGCGAAGGCGGCTGACAGCGGGGTGAGCAGCTTGCGCGCGGCCCTCGTCGTGGTTGCGAAACGAGCCAGGGGGACCTGCAGGGCCACCACCATCACGTTGTTGAGGACCAGCAGCAGGGGTGCGAGGCCGTGCGGTGCGCTGGTCGCGTGTGCGATCCAGAGGGGTAGGCCGACCTTGAACACGGCGTCGTCCAGGAAGAGCACGGTTTCGGTGGCGACGTAGGCGAGGTAGGTGCGGTCGCGCCAGGGGTTTGTGCGTGGCGGCTTGGTCGTGGGTGTCGGGGTCTTCGACGTGGCGACGGCGCGCGAGGGGGACGGGGGTTCGCCGCAGCGCAGCGTGAGGAGTGCCGAGGCGATGAAGGACAGGGCGTCTCCGGCGAGCAGCCACTGGTACGCGGAGGCGGTGCCGAGGGCGAGTGCCGTCGCGGCGGCGAGACCGCCCAGGGCCCAGCCCGCGTTGGCGACAGTGCGGTGGACGGCCTGGTAGCGGACGCGGTCCGCTCCTGCCACGCGCGTGGCGTAGAGCCTGGTGAGGACGCTCGCCGCGCGGTCTCCGAGGCTGCCGGCGGCCGAGAAGGCGAGGAGCAGGGCGTAGTCGTTCGTGGTGAGCAGCGCCAAGGAGGCGACGGCACGCAGAAGTTGGACGGCGATCAGGACGCGGGTGAGCGGGAACCGGTCGGCGAGGCGGCCGCCCAGGGGTGCGCCGGCGATGCCGATGGCTCCGGCGACTGCGGCGAGCGTGCCGACCTGGGCGACGGAGAGGCTTGAGACGTAGGTGAAGTAGAGCACGGACACCGAGGCCCACAGTCCGCTGCCGATGCGGTCGACTAGGGCGATGGTGAGCATTCTGCGCCCGTCACGCCCTCCGGGTACGCGGCTCGACCATGCGGCTGTGCGACGCATCGGATGCACTGCTCCCCCTTGCCTGGATTTATGTATTGATACATAATTTCCAACGTGGCAACACAATATGGGATCACTGGTACGACGGCCAAGGGAATTGCCGCTTCCGTCGAACGGGCCGTGGCGGAAGAGACATTGGGGCCAGGTGCCGCGCTGCCTCCCGTGCGACGGCTCGCGGACGACCTCGGGGTCAGTCCGGGTACGGTCGCCACGGCCTACAAGGAGCTGCGGCGACGCGGAATCGTGGTCACGCGCGGGCGTGGCGGGACGGTGGTGGCGTCGGCTCCGGCGGTGGCGTCACGGCGTCCGCCCAAAGTCCCGGAAGGTCTGCGGGACTTGTCCGGCGGGCACCCGGACCCCGCTCTGCTTCCCGCTGTCGTTCCGCCGTCGCGTCTGTCCCCCGGTGCCCGGGCACACCGGTCGACACCAAGGCTGGCGCGGCTGGAGGAGGTCGTACGCCATTGGATCGGGCCCGACGGTGTGCCCGTGGAACATGTGACGTTCGCACATGGAGCGTTGGATCTGATCGGGCGGCTGCTGTCCGTGGAGTTGCGGCCCGGGGATGCCGTGGCCATGGAGGACCCCGGATATCACCATCTGCTGGATCTGGTCACGGCCTTGGGGCTGCGTGTCGTGCCGGTGGCCGTGGACGACGAGGGGGTTCGGCCCGATGCCCTGCGCGGGGCGCTACGGGCGGGAGTGCGGGCCCTGGTGTGCAGTCCCCGGGCGCAGAACCCGTACGGCGGCTGCTTCTCCGTGGCACGCCGGGACGCGCTGGTGGAAGTGCTCCTGGACGAGCCCGATGCGCTGGTCGTCGAGAACGACCACGCGTCCGCCGTCGCCGCCGCACCGCTGCACACGCTGACGAGCGGTGGACTGACGCGCTGGGTGCACGTGCGGACCGTCAGCAAGTTCCTCGGCACCGACCTGCGGTGGGCGACGGCGGCGTGTGATGCGACCACGCTGGCCCGCCACGACGGCCGGCTGCTGCTGACGTCGGGCTGGGTCAGTCATCTGCTCCAGGACATCGTCCACGGGCTGCTGACCGACGACGGCACGCGCGCGTTGGTGGCACGCGCGCAGGAGACATATGCACTGCGCCGTGGCGCTCTTCTCGATGAACTGGGCAAGCGCGGCATCCGCGGACACGGGGCGAGCGGGATGAACCTGTGGGTGCCCGTGCGGGACGAGTCGGCCGTGGTGAACGGGCTGCGTTCGTACGGCTGGTGGGTCGCGGCGGGCGCCCGCTTCCGCTCGTCGTCGGCAGCGGGGGTACGGATCTCCGTCGCCGAGCTCGAGATTGCCGACGCGGTGCGGCTGGCCTCGGACTTCGCTGCCGTGCTCGGTGAGTCCGAGGCCACCTACGGTGGTTGACCTGCCCGGTCAGGCGCGCTTGCGGGCGAGGTCCTCGTAGAAGTGCAGCAGGTCGAGGTTGTCGATCGAGCCGGGGTTGACCGCCTTCTCGAGTGAGGTGCCCTGGAGGAGCCGCTTGACCGGGACCTCGATGCGCTTTCCGGTGAGCGTGTGCGGGATGCCGGGGACCTCGATGATCTCGTCCGGGACGTGGCGTGGTGAGAGCTGTTCGCGGATGGTCTGCTTGATGCGGCTCAGGAGGGTCTCGTCCAGGGCGGCCCCGGGGGCCAGGTGCACGAAGAGGGGCATCCAGTAGCCGCCGTCGGGCTGCTCGATGCCGATCACGAGGGATTCCCTGATCTCGGGCAGGCGCTCGACGGCCTCGTAGATGTCCGCCGAACCCATGCGCACGCCCTGCCGGTTGAGCGTCGAGTCGGACCGGCCGTGGATGACGACGGAGCCGCGGGAGGTGAGGGTGATCCAGTCGCCGTGGCGCCATACGCCGGGGTACGTGTCGAAGTAGCTGTCGTGGTAGCGGCTGCCGTCGGGGTCGTTCCAGAAGTGGATCGGCATCGACGGCATGGGGTTGGTGACGACGAGCTCGCCGACCTCGTCGACCAGGGGCTTTCCGCTCGGGTCCCAGGACTGCAGGTCGGTGCCGAGGCCGGGCGCCTGGAGTTCACCGATGTACACCGGGAGGGTCGGTACGGCTCCTGCGAAGCAGGAGCACACGTCCGTGCCCCCACTGACGGACGCGATCCACAGATCGTCGCGGACCTCGTCGTGCAGCCAGCGGAACCCGTCGGGCGGCAGCGGTGATCCGGTGGTCGCGACGCACTGCACCTTGGAGAGGTCGAAGTCGCGCGCCGGGTGCACGCCGGCCTTGCGGCAGGCCATGACGTACGCCGCCGAGGTGCCGTAGAGGGTGGCTCCGGTGCGTTCGGCGACGCGCCACTGGGCGCCCGTGTCCGGGTAGCCGGGGCTGCCGTCGTAGAGCACGATCGTCGTCCCGGTGAGGAGGCCGGAGACGAGGAAGTTCCACATCATCCAGCCGGTCGACGTGTACCAGAAGAAACGGTCCTCGGGACCCAGGTCGCAGTGCAGGCCGAGCTGTTTGAGGTGCTCGATCAGGATGCCGCCCTGGGACTGGACGATGGCCTTGGGGAGGCCGGTCGTGCCCGAGGAGTAGAGCACCCACAGCGGGTGGTCGAAGGGGACCTGCTCGAAGACGGGCTCGGTGTCCGCGCCGGTCAGGGACGACCAGTCCAGGGCGCCTTCGGGTGCCTCGGTGCCGAGGAGGGGGATGTGGACGACGGCACGCAGCGTGGGCAGTTCGCGGCGCAGTTCGGCGACGATGTCGCGGCGGTCGTGCTCCTTGCCGCCGTAGCGGTAGCCGTCGACGGTGAACAGGACGACCGGCTCGACCTGCTGGAAGCGGTCCAGGACGCTGCGGGCGCCGAAGTCGGGGGCGCAGGACGTCCAGACACCGCCCACGGCTGCCGTGGCGAGGAGGGCGACGACGGCCTGCGGGATGTTCGGGAGATAGCCGCTGACACGGTCACCGGGGCGTACGCCGAGGGCGCGCAGCTCGGCCGCCAGCGAGCCCACCTGGCGGCGTAGTTCGGACCAGGTCACCGGGCGCGCTTCGTGGGTCTCGTCGACGTACAGGAGGGCCGGTTCGTCCGCGCGGGTCGCGGCCGCACGCAGAGCGTGTTCGGCGTAGTTCAGGGTCGCCCCGGGGAACCACTCGGCGCCCGGCATCGAGCGGTCGCCGAGCACGCGCGCGTAGGGTGTCGAAAACCGGACGTCGAACCACTCGGCGACGGCCTTCCAGAAGGTGTCCAGTGCGTCCACGGACCAGCGGTGCAGTGCCGCATAGCCGCCCTCGGCCGGGGCACCGTGGCGCTCGGCCGCCCAGGCCTGGAACTTCGTCACCTGCGCCTGGGCGATGCGTTCCGGATCTGGCTGCCAGAGCGGCTGGGGATTCACGGTCGACATGGGGCGGCTCCCGGACTGTGCGCGTCGTGTGCGTCGGTCGCGCACGTGCTGGGGTGTGCGCGTGACGCGGCTGACACGGACGATGCCATGTGATCGACTTCTACACCAGGGTGCGCCCCACATAGTCGGTGTCGTGAAGATGTGGTCTCGGCACGGGTGAACGGCAGTTGAACGGCACGCGTGTGTGGGGCGGTCAGTGGCAGGGTGAGCAGCATGGACGGTCGTGACCTGGTGCGTTCGGTGAGGGTGGTCGGTTCTGCGGGGGCGGCCCAGAGGTTGCGTACCGTGAGGGCGGCGTGGCGCAGGAGGCGTGCGGATGCTTCCGCGCTGCCGCCGAGGAGGGCCGAGCGGGCGCGGGTGCCCGGGCCCGTGCAGGACGTGGAGCCCGGGCCGGGCGGCGGCATCGTCCGCTTCAGCCGCTCGGAGCTGCGGATCGTGGTCGCCGTGAACGGGGCGGTCTTCTGGGGCTGGGACGGGGCCGAGCCGGAGCCGTCGTACGCGCTCGCCGGACGGTGCCCGGAGCCGGATCCGCGGGCGGTTCTGGAGCCGGACAAGGACGGCGGCTGGCGGGTCGTGGCGGAGCGGGTGACCGTTGTCGTCTCGCGGCACGGAGCGGTCGAGGTGCGTACGCCCGGTGGTGTGACCCTGCGCCGTGATCTGCCGCCCCGGTGGTGGGAGCCGGTCGGGGGCGGAGCCGCGCGCTGGATGCAGCGCTCGGAGGTGTCCGCCGACGCGCGGTTCTTCGGTCTGGGGGGTCGCGCGTCGGGCCCCCGGCTGCGCGAGGGAACGTACCGCCTGTGGAACACGGACCCCGGCCGCACCTTCGGTCCCGGCGACGATCCGCTGTACATCACGATGCCGGTGCAGCTGGTGGTGGCCGACGCCGGCACGCATCTGGTGTTCCACGACACCTCGTGGGACGGCACGGTGACGCTGCGGGAGGGCGAGGAGGGCGCCGGTTCCGGACACGACCGGGCGGGGACGTCCGAGCTGCGGACGGACGGCGGTCCACTGCGCTGCTGGGTGATGGTGGGCACCCCCGCGCGCGTGCTGCTCGCCTGGGCGTCGCTGACGGGTGCGCCGGCGCTCCCGCCCGCCTGGGCTCTGGGACACCACCACGCGCGCTGGGGCTTCGGCAGTGAGCAGGAGGTGAGGCGGATCGTCTCCGGCTACCAGGAGCGCGGGCTGCCGCTGGACGCCGTGCATCTGGACATCGACCACTACGACGAGCACCAGGCGTTCACCGTCGACCGCGAGCACTTCCCCAAGCTGCCCGTGCTGGCCGAGGAGCTGCGGCGGGACGGGATCCGTCTGGTGTCGATCGTCGACCCTGCGGTCAAGGCCGCCGAGGGCAATGCCGTGTACGACAGCGGGACGGCCCAGGATGCGTTCGTGCGGGACGCCTCGGGGCGTGTGGTGCGTGGGGTCGTGTGGCCCGGGGAGGCGGTCTTCCCGGACTTCACCCAGGCGCGCGTGCGTGAGTGGTGGGGAGGTCTGTACGAGGAGCGGCTCGCGCAGGGGTTCTCGGGTTTCTGGCACGACATGAACGAACCCACCTCGTTCACCGCGTTCGGGGAGTCGACGCTGCCTCGTTCGGCCAGGCACTTCCTGGAAGGACGGGGCGGGGACCACCGGGAGGCGCACAACGTCTACGCGCTGTGCATGGCCAGGGCGGCCTACGAGGGGCTGCGCGAACTGACCCCCCAGGAGCGGCCGTTCGTCTTCTCACGTTCCGGGTGGGCCGGTATGCAGCGCTACGGGGGGACATGGTCCGGTGATGTGGCCACCGGATGGCCCGGACTGCGGGCCTCGCTGTCGCTGGTGATGGGGCTCGGGCTGTGCGGGGTGCCGTACTCGGGTCCGGACGTGGGCGGCTTCGACGGCAGTCCCTCGCCCGAGCTGTATCTGCGGTGGTTCCAACTGGGCGCGTACCTGCCGCTGTTCCGCACGCACGCAAGTCTGCGGGCGGGACGCAGGGAGCCCTGGGAGTTCGGCCCAGAAGTGCTGGAGCACGCGCGCGTGGCGCTCGTCGAACGCCGGCGACTGCTGCCGTACTTCATGACGCTGGCGCATCTGGCCCGGCGCACGGGAGCTCCCTATGTGAGGCCGCTCTGGTGGGGCACGCCCGAGGATCGTGCGCTGCGGGACTGCGAGGACGCCTTCCTGCTGGGCGACTGCCTGCTGGTGGCGCCGGTGCTCGATCCGGGCGCGGACCGGCGTGCTGTGCAGCTGCCCCGGGGGCGCTGGTACGACACAGTGACGGAGAAGGTGTACGAGGGACCGGGGCAGGTGCTCGTCGACGCCCCCTTGTCGCGGATTCCGGTGCTCGCGCGCGCGGGTGCCGTCGTCCCCGTGCGCGGGGACGACGGCGGTCTGGAGCTGGAGGTGTGGGCCGCCGCCCGGGGACGGAGCGGCGGCGGACTGGTGGTGCAGGACTCGGGGGACGGTTGGGACGAGCCGGAACTCGAGCGCTACGTCGCCCGTTGGAAGGGACGGCGGCTGGTGGTCCGGCGGGAGGGCGAGGGCGGCTCGGGCAAGCCGCCCTACCCGGTGCGGGTGCGAGGAGTCGAGCAGGGCTGACTCAGAGGTAACGGCCCTCGAACCAGGCCCGCACGGCCAGCGTGTGCAGGGGGAAGGCGAGCTCCTCCGCCCTGCGCAGGAGGTGCCAGCCTTCCGTCTCGTCCGTGGCGGCGGACTGCGGGAGGCCCTCGGCAGGGCGCTCCGGGAGGAGCCCGAACAGCAGCAGGTGTCCGTCGGGGGAGCTCATGGCGTCGACGAGCCGCACGTCGCGGCTCGCCGCGTCGATGCCGGTCTCTTCCTTGAGCTCGCGGACCACGGCATGCCGCCAGTCCTCGCGGTCGTCTATGAAGCCGCCGGGCAGGGCTATGCCCCCGCGTGCGGGGGCGATGGTTCGGGTGATGACGACCAGGGCGGTGCCCTTTGTGTCGTACACGGGCTGGAGCGCGATCGCGACCGGAAGCGGATTGCGGTAGGCCACGGCCTTGCAGTCCGGACAGGTGCGGGGCCAGCCGGAGACGCCCTCTCCGTAGGGCGCTCCGCAGCTCGAACAATGTGAGTCGGGCGCGGAGTTGGGGGCGGAGGCATGAGTTTCGGACACGAAGCGGAATGTATCCGATCACGTGGAGGGCGTCTCCTCGAGGCGGCTCAGTGGCCGTTGGTGAGCGACTTCCAGGAGACCGGGAAGTCGAAGTAGGTGTCCGGGTAGGGCTCGGGCTTGTACGTGTAGTGCCACCACTCCTCGGCGAGGTTCACGAATCCGAGACCCTCCAGGGTGCTCTTGAGCAGCAGCCGGTTGGCGCGCTGTTCGCCCTGGATGCGCGGGTCGAGGGTGTGGGCCAGGGTGTCGAAGCAGTCGAAGCCGGTGCCCATGTCGACGGAGTTGTCCGGGAAGCGCTCGTCCTTGGGTGCGTAGCAGGGCACGAGGGGTTCGCCGGGGTGGTACGGCCGGGTCCGCCGCGCGGGGAGCTTCACGATGGTGAGGTCCATGGTGGAGCCTCGGCTGTGGCCGGATTTCTCCGCGATGTAACCGTCCTCGAACAGCCGGGTCTTGTCGACGTTCGGGTAGAACTCGCCCTTCATCGCCTGGTCGTCGAGGTCCTCGGCCCACCGGACGAAGTGGTTCACGGCGCCTTGCGGCCGGTAGCAGTCGTAGACCTTGAGGGTGTAGCCCTTGCGCAGCAGCTTCGTCTGGGCTTTGTGGAGCGCTTCGGCGGCCGGCCGGGTGAGGATGCACAGGGGCTGCTCGTAGCCGTCGATGCGTTCGCCGACGAAGTTGTGCACCGTGAAGTAGCGCATCTCCTGGATGATCGTCGGGTCCACGGTTCTCAGAGCCACGAAGTCGCTCGGTGCCTTGGGCTCGGTGCTAGCCCGGGCAGTGGCGGAGGTGGCGGTCACGGCCAGCAGGGCGGCGAGTGCGGTGATCAGACCGCGAACTGCACTGGTGAGTCGTGTCATGTCTCCTGCATCTACCAGGTCACTGTTCCGCACGGGAAGCGATCGGATGCAGTTCACTCCGGATGCAACCAAGGGACGGCCGGAACCACCCCCGTGGGCCCCGGCCGTCCCTTCCGTAACGACGACGCAGCAGGGGCCTGTTCGGTTCGGTGGGACGCCCTGCCCTTTTCCGGATGCCCGTGGCAGACTTCTGACGTTCCGTCAGATTCCGTAGCGGGGAGGGGTTGTGTCGCGTACGCGCAGGCCTGTGGTCGACGGATGGTTCGCCGGCGGCGAGGACGGCTTCAGGCTTCTCGGCACGCGCTGTGCGGCGTGCAGCTCGGTCTTCTTTCCTCGCGAGGACACGCACTGCCGCAACCCCGGGTGTCCGGGCGGCGGCCTGGAAGAGGTGCCGCTCTCGCCCCGCGGGCGGGTCTGGTCGTACACGGACAGCCGCTATCGACCTCCGTCACCGTATGTGACCGATCCGGAACTTCCGTGGGAGCCGTACACGTTGATCGCTGTGGAGCTCGAGGCCGAGCGGATCGTGGTGCTGGGTCAGGCGGCTCCCGGGATCACCGTCGCCGATCTGACGGTGGGCATGGAGGTGGAGGTCGCCCCGGGCGTGCTCCATGAGGACGCGGAGACGACCTGGACGACCTGGCACTGGCGGCCGACGGGGGTGAGGGCATGACGGGTGAGGTGGCGGTGCTCGGCGCGGGCATGCACCCGTGGGGCAAGTGGGGGAGCAGTTTCGTCGAGTACGGCGCGGTGGCGGCCCGCGCGGCGCTCGCCGACGCCGGGCTCGAGTGGCGGGACATCGGCTCGATCGTCGGCGCGGACACCGTCCGTGGCGGCTATCCGGGGTTTGTGGCCGGTGCGACCTTCGCGAAGGCGCTGGGCTGGCAGGGGGCCCGGGTGGCGAGCGTGTACGCGGCGTGCGCGTCGGGGTCGCAGGCCGTCAACACCGCGCGGGCGCAGATCCTTTCGGGACTCGCCGACGTCGTCCTCGTGGTGGGCGCCGACGCGGCGCCCAAGGGGTTCTTCCGGCCCGCGGGCGGCGACCGTCCCGACGATCCGGACTGGCTGCGCTTCCGGGTCCTCGGGGCGACCAATCCGACGTACTTCGGGCTGTACGCGCGCCGTCGCATGGCCGTGCACGGGGACACCCCGGAGGACTTCGCACGGGTCAAGGTGAAGAACTCGGCCCTGGGCGCACTCAATCCGAACGCGCGCTACCGCAAGCGGGTGACCGCCGAGGAGGTCGCCGCCTCCGCCGTGGTCGCCGACCCGCTGCGGCTGCTCGACATCTGCGCGACGTCGGACGGAGGTGCGGCACTGGTGCTCTCCAGCCTGGAGTTCGCGCGCCGGCACGGCGCTGCGGAGCCGGTGCGGATCCGGGCCGTGTCGACCGTGACGCCGCGCTACCCCAACACGGTGCTGGACCTGCCGGACATCGCGACGGACTCCGCGATGGCGGTGGAGCCGACCGCCGAGACGTTCCGGGCGTCGATCGCGAGCGCTGCCTACGAGGAGGCGGGCGTTGGGCCCGAGGATCTCTCCTTCGCGGAGGTCTACGACCTGTCCACGGCGCTGGAGCTGCAGTGGTACGAGGATCTGGGGCTGTGCGGAGAGGGAGAGGGAGCGAAGCTGCTGCGGGAGGGCGCCACGACCCTGGGCGGGCGAATACCGGTGAACGTGAGCGGTGGACTGGCCTCTTTCGGGGAGGCGGTTCCGGCACAGGCGATCGCCCAAGTCTGCGAGCTGACCTGGCAGTTGCGGCAGGAAGCGGGTGACCGGCAGGTCGCGGGCGCTCGGGTGGGAATCACGGCGAACCAGGGGCTGTTCGGGCACGGGTCGGCGGTGATCGCGGTGCGGTGAGGAGCGCGCCGTCGTCGCAGCTGGGTGCGTCCGGCTGCGCGGTCTCTCCTCGCGAACCGGAGCAAGCCCTTTCTCATACGCTGCGTGATCGCCCCGAAATGCTGCGTGAACGTCTCATGAACTGGGCCTGGGGGTGCTCCGGCGGAGTCATCATGCTGCCGTGCGCTCCTGGACGGACACTCTCCGCTTCGCTTTCCAGCCGGTGGTCAATCTGGCCACCGGAGGGGTCGCGGGGCTGGAGATACTTGCCCGCCCGGAGACCGGCGACATCCTGGCCGAGGCCCGCCGGGACCCCGAACTCGACGGCCGGCTCGCGGTGTTGGCGGTCCGCGCGGCGGCGCACAAGGAGACGCTGCTGCCGCTGCACGTCAACGTATTCGCGGGCACCCTCGCCGACCTCGGCGGCCTCACCCCGCTGCACGCCGCCGTGCGCGAGGCGGGACGGCTGCCGTGGGAGGTGACCGTCGACGTCGGCCCGCCGTACACGCATGTGCCGCAGCAGGCTCTGCTGGAGGCGGTGGCCGCGCTGCGGGGCCAGGGTTTCCGGATCAGCGCGGACGGCATCGGGGACGGCGACGTACCCCTGCGGCTGCTCAACGACATGGCACCCGACCTGGTGAAACTGGACGCATCGCTGCTGGCGCGGCCGGCTGCGGTGAGGGCGATGCGGACGCTGTGCGAGCAGTTGGGAGCGCTGCTGTCCGTCGAGGGTGTGGAGACGGAGCTGCAGTGCGCGGCCGCGGTGTCGGCCGGGGCGCAGCTGGCCCAGGGGGCGCTGTTCGCGCCGCCCGCCCGGCTGCCCGCAGCGGACGTATACATTCCGCCCCTCCCCCCCGGCGTCGTGGCGGTGCCGCGGTCAGGACCGTCGGTCCGCGAGTTCGTGCGGCCTGCCGCGCTGTTGCCCGCCACCGTGTCCGCCGGTCAGGTGCGGGCGCTGCTCACCGGGTCACCGGAGGTGTCCGGAGTGCTGCTCGTGGACGTGCACGGGACCCCGGTCCGCTCGGTGCACCGCTCGCGCTTCCTGCTGTCGATGTCGGGCCGCTACGGGCATGCGCTGTACGCCGACCGGCCGGCAGCCAAGCTCGGGGATCCGCCGCGGACGGTGGGCGTCGACGCCACCGCCTGGGAGGTTCTGGACGTGGTGGCCGTCGGCGGCCGGGACCGTACGTCGGACGATGTGGCGGTGGTCGACCGGCAGGGGCGGTGTGTGGGGGTCGTACGGCTCGCGGATCTAGTGCGGGCGCTGGCCGAGAGCCGGGTCGAGGAGGCAGCGGGGCTCAATCCGCTGACCCGGCTGCCCGGTTCGGACGCGATCACCGGGGAGGTGGACCGGCGGATCGCGGACGGGCGGACGGTCGCGCTGAGCTGGCTGGACGTGGACCACTTCAAGCAGGTCAACGACGGGGCGGGGTTCGCCGCCGGCGACGAGCTGATCAGGTCCGTGGCGCGTGCGCTGCAGCATGCCGCATCCGGCAGCACGCGCGTGGGGCACATCGGCGGAGACGACTTCCTGGTGCTCGCGGATCCGGAAGGCGTGGATCCGCTGGCCCGCGCGGTGCTGGACGCGCCCTGGTCGGCGGGCGGGCGTCCGGTCACGTTGTCCCTGGCCACGGTTTTGTGCCGGCCCGGCAGCGTGACGGACCACCGGCAGGTCGCGGCCTGTCTGGCGCCGCTCAAAAAGGCGGCGAAGTCCCTGAACGGCGCAAGCTGGGTGCTGGGCCGCGCAGGGCTGCCGGGATACGAGATTCTGCGCGGCTCGGAGGCCACGCCCGCCCAGGCGGGGTGCGCGGTGGCGGAACCCGGGAGAGGATGAGTCTGTACTGGTACCGGCCGTGGGTACTCCCCACGGGCGCTCGGGCGGCTGTCACCGTTGCCGTCAGCGACCTTGACGCTCTCTGGGCGCCGGTGAACACTTCCGGTGTCAGTCGGCATCGCCGTACATACACGGTGTAACCAGGCACGCACCGCGCGGGCCGCGCCTGCGGGACAGGCCCGCTCCCTCACGGGCGATTCGGCTGCGACGGCACGCTCGTCACGGACGCCGGGCGGGGCGCGGGACACTCCCTGCCTTCGGCTGAAGTCGCCATGGGAAACGCACCCTGCACACAGGCCCGGGGTCGATCACCCCGGGCCAGGGCCTAGGAGCCGCCATGAGCAACGGAGAGACGGGGATCCCACACCGCAATCGCGCGGGGATCCCGGTGATCGGACCGCTGATCGGCGGGGTGCCTTCCGGGCTCATCCTCACAACAGCCTTCTTCACAGCAGCTTTCTGATCCACAGCAGCTTTCTGAAGGAACGACGAAGGGGACGTCATGACGGACAAGTTCGTCGCCGCTATCGACCAGGGCACCACGTCCAGCCGCTGCATCGTCTTCAACCAGGACGGCGCGATCGTCGCCGTCGACCAGCGCGAACACCGCCAGATCTTCCCCAAACCCGGCTGGGTGGAGCACGACGCCACGGAGATCTGGTCCAAGGTGCAGGCGGTGGTCGCCGGAGCGATCGCCAAGGCCGGACTGCGCGCCGACCAGCTCAGCGCACTCGGCATCACCAACCAGCGCGAGACCACGGTCCTGTGGGACCGCGCGACGGGCAAGCCCGTGCACAACGCCATCGTGTGGCAGGACACGCGCACCGCGGCCCTGTGCAACCAGCTCGGCGGCTCGGACGGGCAGGACCGCTTCCGCGAGCAGACCGGACTGCCGCTGGCCACGTACTTCTCCGGTCCCAAGGCCGCCTGGCTGCTCGACAATGTGCCCGGGCTGCGGGACCGCGCCGAGCGCGGCGAGATCGCCTTCGGCACGATCGACTCCTGGCTCATCTGGAACCTGACGGGCGGCACCGACGGCGGGCAGCACGTCACCGACGTGACCAACGCCGGCCGCACGATGCTGATGAACCTGGAAACCCTCCAGTGGGACTCGTCGATCCTCTCCGCAATGAACATCCCAGAGGCCGTCCTCCCCGAGATCAGGTCCTCCGCCGAGACATACGGCACCGCGGTCGGCCAGCTGGCCGGCGTGCCGGTCGCCTCGGCCCTCGGCGACCAGCAGGCGGCGGTGTTCGGTCAGGCCTGCTACGACGTGGGCACGGCGAAGAACACGTACGGCACGGGCAGCTTCCTGCTGCTCAACACGGGCAACCGGCCGGTGGCGTCCAAGAGCGGGCTGCTGACGACGATGGGCTACAAGATCGGCAGTGAGGCGCCGGTCTACTGCCTGGAGGGGTCCATAGCCATAACGGGCGCCCTCGTGCAATGGTTCCGCGACCAGCTCGGCATCATCCGCACCGCCGACGAGATCGAACCCCTGGCGGCGAGCGTCGAGGACAACGGCGGTGCCTACATCGTGCCCGCCTTCTCCGGCCTTTTCGCGCCCTACTGGCGCTCCGACGCGCGCGGGGTCATCACGGGCCTGACGCGCTACGTCACCAAGGCGCACCTCGCCCGGGCCGTGCTCGAGGCGACGAGCTGGCAGACGCGCGAGGTCGTGGACGCCATGTACCAGGACTCCGGGGTGCACATCACCACCCTGAAGGTGGACGGCGGCATGACCAAGAACAACCTGCTCATGCAGCATCAGGCGGATGTGCTCGACGTTCCGGTGGTCCGCCCGAAGGTCTCCGAGACCACCTGCCTGGGCGCCGCCTACGCGGCCGGGCTCGCCACCGGTGTGTGGAACGACCTCGACGAGCTGAAGTCCCACTGGCAGAAGGACGTCGAGTGGACGCCGGCCATGGAGGCGTCCGTACGTGACCGCCAGTACCACAACTGGCGCAAGGCCGTGGAGAAGAGCTTCGGCTGGGAGGAAGACGGCGACAACTAGGCACACGCGCGCGTGCCCAAGGCTGCGGCTCGTACCCCGGTCGGCGGGGGTACGGGCCGCGCACCCGCGTCAGGTGACGACGCTCTGGCGGCGGTCCGCCGCGTGTGCCATCGCGTGCTGGACCACGCCGATGAGGACTTCCTTGACGGACTCCCGGTCGCGGGCGTCGCACAGCACGAGCGGAACGTCGTCGTCGAGGTCGAGGGCCCGACGGACGTCGTCCACCGGGTAACGGGCCGATCCCTCGAAGCAGTTGACGCCGACGAGGAAGGGTATGGAGCGCCGCTCGAAGTAGTCGACGGCGGCGAAGCAGTCCTCCAGGCGGCGGGTGTCGGCAAGGACGACGGCGCCGAGCGCGCCCTCGGACAGCTCGTCCCACATGAACCAGAACCGCTCCTGCCCGGGCGTGCCGAACAGGTACAGCACGAGGTCCTCGCGGAGCGTGATGCGGCCGAAGTCCATGGCGACGGTGGTGGTGTGCTTGCCCTCCACACCGCTCGTGTCGTCGATCGGCCGACCGGCCTCGGTGAGCAGTTCCTCGGTGCGCAGCGGCCTGATCTCGCTGACCGCCCCGACGAGGGTGGTCTTGCCCACGCCGAAGCCGCCGGCCACCAGGATCTTGAGCGTGACGGGCTCGACCGGAGGCTTCCCGCGCTCAGAACGCCCGAAGATCATCGTTCTCTTCTCCTGCTTGATCGGGGTCGTGGGGCGGCGGGCCGTAGCCTCCGCCGCCTGGGGTTTCGATGACGAGTACGTCGCCGGGAAGCACGTCCGCCGCGTCGCTTCCGCCGAGCGCGGTGACCGTGCCGTCGGCGCGCTCCACGCGGTTTGCGCCCAGCGCACCGGGCTCGCCGCCCGCCATGCCGTACGGCGGGACCCTGCGGTGCTGGGAGAGCGTGGAGACCGTCATGGGCTCGTGGAAGCGGATGCGTCGCACCGCACCGTCGCCGCCGCGCCAGCGTCCGCCGCCGCCGCTGCCGTGCCGTACGGCGAACTCGTCGAGCTGTACGGGCAGTCGCCACTCGAGGACTTCGGGGTCGGTGAGCCGCGAGTTGGTCATGTGTGTCTGCACGACGGGCGCACCGGGGAAGCCGTCGCCGGCGCCGGACCCGGAGGCGACGGTCTCGTAGTACTGGTGGCGCTCGTTGCCGAAGGTGACGTTGTTCATGGTCCCGGAGCCCTCGGCCTGGACGCCGAGCGCCGCGTACAGGGCTCCGGTGATGGCCTGGGAGGTCTCGACGTTGCCCGCGACGACGGCGGCCGGCGGCTCGGGCGCGAGCATCGACCCTGGCGGCACAACGATGTCGAGGGGGCGCAGACAGCCGTCGTTGAGCGGGATGTCGTCGGCGACGAGGGTGCGGAAGACGTACAGGACGGCCGCGTTGACGACCGCGAAGGGGGCGTTGAAGTTGCTGGCCAGCTCGGGGGACGTGCCGGTGAAGTCGACGGTTGCGGAGCGGTTTTCGCGGTCCACGCGCACGCGCACGCGGATGACGGCGCCCGAGTCGGTCTCGTAGGCGTACTCGCCGTCGTCGAGGGCGTCGATGACCCGTCGTACGGCTTCCTCGGCGTTGTCCTGGACGTGCTTCATGTACGCCTGGACGACGTCGAGGCCGAAGTTCTCGATCATGCGGGCGACTTCGTCGACGCCCTTGCGGTTGGCGGCGATCTGGGCGCGCAGGTCGGCGAGGTTGGTCTTCGGGTTGCGGGAGGGATAGCGCGCTTCGGTGAGCAGGCGGAGGGTCTCCTGTTCGCGGAAGCTGCCGTTCTCGGCGAGCAGCCAGTTGTCGAAGAGGATGCCTTCCTCCTCGATGGTGCGGCTGTTCGCGGGCATGGAGCCCGGGGCGATGCCGCCGATCTCGGCGTGGTGGCCGCGGGAGGCGACGTAGAACAGGATCCGGTCACCCTGCGTGTCGAAGACGGGGGTGATGACGGTGACGTCGGGCAGGTGGGTGCCGCCGTGATACGGGTCGTTGACGGCGTAGGTGTCGCCGGGCCTCATCGACGAACCGCGGCGCCGGATGACCTCTTTGACACTGGTGCCCATCGAGCCCAAGTGGACAGGAATGTGAGGGGCGTTGGCCACCAGGTTTCCGTCCGGGTCGAAGAGCGCGCAGGAGAAGTCCAGGCGCTCCTTGATGTTGACCGACTGGGCCGTGGACTCCAGCCGGGCGCCCATCTGCTCGGCGATCGACATGAAGAGGTTGTTGAAGACCTCGAGAAGAACCGGATCGGTTTTTGTGTCGAGATCGGAACTCTGCGTAATCGCCGCGCGTTCCATGACCAGATGCCCGTCGTCTCGTGCCACGGCCCGCCAGCCGTCGTCGACGACGGTCGTCGCACTGGCCTCGGTGATGATCGCGGGGCCGGTGACGGTTTCGCCGGGAGGGAGGTCCTCACGGCGGTGGAGGGGTACGTCGCGCCAGGCGCCGCCGGTGTGCAGGCGCACCGTGTCAGGGGTGGCGGTGCGGCCTTCGTACGGGGCGAGGGCGGAGAGATCGGGGGGTTCTGTGATGCCGGTGGCTTCAACGGAGAGGGCTTCGACGACGATCGGGCGGTCCAGCGTGAAGGAGTACGTGGCCCGATGACGATCTTCGAAGGAGCGGCGCATCGTGTCGGGCTCGGTCAGCTCGACGGTGAGGGTGGTGTCGGTGCCGTCGTAGCGCAGCTGGGCGCGGCGGGTGACCTGGATGCGGTCCTCGGGGACGTCTTCGGCGAGGAGTTCGGCGCGGGCCGCTCCCTCGAGGTCGTCGGCCGTCTTTTGGACGCCGGGCATGGAGGCGGGCTCCAGGGGCGCTTCGGCGGACTGTTCGCGCATGGCTGTGGTGTCGGCGAGGCCGATACCGAGCGCGGACAGCACACCGGCCATGGGGGGCACGAGGACGGTGCGGATGCCGAGCGAGTCGGCGACCATGCACGCGTGCTGACCGCCCGCCCCGCCGAAGGTGGTGAGGGCATAACGGGTGACGTCGTGACCCTTCTGGACGGAGATCCGCTTGACGGCGTTGGCGATGTTGGCGACGGCGATCTGCAGGTAGCCCTCGGCGACCTGCTCGGGCGTGCGGTCGTCGCCGGTCCGCTCGCGGATGTCGCGCGCGAGGGTGGCGAAGCGGTCGCGAACGAGGTCCGCGTCGAGAGGCTGGTCGCCGTCGGGGCCGAACACCTTGGGGAAGTGGGTGGGTTGGATGCGGCCGAGCACGACATTGGCATCGGTGACGGCCAGCGGGCCGCCGCCGCGGTAGCAGGCCGGCCCGGGGTCCGCGCCCGCCGAGTCCGGCCCTACGCGGTAGCGGGAGCCGTCGAAGTGGAGGACCGAGCCGCCGCCGGCCGCCACGGTGTGGATGTCCAGCATGGGGGCGCGCAGCCGGACACCCGCGATCTGTGTGGTGAAGACACGTTCGTACTCACCGGCGAAGTGCGAGACGTCGGTGGAGGTGCCGCCCATGTCGAAGCCGATGACACGGTCGAAACCGGCCAGCTGCGACATGCGGGCCATGCCGACGATGCCTCCGGCGGGCCCGGAGAGGATGGCGTCCTTGCCTCGGAACTGCCCGGCCTCGGCGAGACCGCCGTTGGACTGCATGAACATCAGCCGTACGCCCTGGAGTTCGTCGGCGACATGCTGGACGTAGCGGCGCAGCACGGGCGAGAGGTAGGCGTCCACGACGGCGGTGTCCCCACGCGGGACGAGCTTCATCAGGGGGCTCACCTCGCTGGACAGCGAGATCTGCGGGAAGCCGATGCGGGCGGCCAGCCTCCCCACGGCCTGTTCGTGGGCGGGGTGGAGGTGGCTGTGCATGCAGACGACGGCGACGGCGCGGATCCCGTCGTCGTACGCCTCCTGCAGGGGGCCGACGAGGGTGTCCGGGTCGGGGGCGCGCAGGACGGTGCCGTCGGCGGCGATGCGCTCGTCGACCTCCACGACCCGCTCGTGGAGCAGTTCGGGGAGTTCGATGCGGCGGGCGAAGATGTGCGGGCGGTTCTGGTAGGCGATGCGCAGGGCGTCACGGAAGCCGCGGGTGACAACCAGCAGGGTGCGTTCGCCCTTGCGCTCGAGGAGGGCGTTGGTGGCGACCGTCGTGCCCATGCGGACGGCCTCGATGGGCTCCTCGGTACCGTCCAGCAGTTCGCGGACGCCCGCGACGGCCGCGTCGGAGTATCGCGCCGGATTCTCCGACAGCAGCTTGTGCGTGAGCAGGCGGCCGTCCGGGCGTCGCGCGACGATGTCGGTGAACGTGCCGCCTCGGTCGACCCAGAACTGCCAGCCTGTCACGTCAGTACCCCGCTTCCGCGCCGCTCACAGCGCCCGGAGGCCGTTGATCACGTCGCGCAGAATACTCTCGTCCGGCAGTTCGGCAGGGGGTACCGGCCGCGTCACATGGACGAATTCCGCGTCCACCAGGTCACCGATGAGGACCCGCACCACCCCGATCGGCAGATCGAGCTCGGCGGCGAGTTCCGCGATCGACTGGGGGGCGTCACGGCACAGATCGACGATGTCCACGTGCTCCGGGGACAGCGTCGCGTCGGCGTCCGGATCGTCCGCCTGGGGTTCCGTGACGACCACGGCGATCAGGTCGAGACGGTGCTGGCCCGGACTGGTGGTGCGGCCGCGCGTCATCGCGTACGGACGGACGACCGGTCCGGCCTCGTCGTCGAACCAGTGGCTTCTTCCCTGACCGTCAGCGCTCATGACATCCCACTACCCGCCCGCGGGCAGATCGGTGCGCGGAGCGGCGCCCAGATGTACACCGACCCGCTTGACGAGGAGCGTCATCTCGTAGGCGACCAGGCCGACGTCCGAGTCGGCGTCCGCGAGGACGGCCAGGCAGCTGCCGTCGCCCGCGGCCGTCACGAACAGGAAGGCCTCGTCGAGCTCGACGACCGTCTGCCGCACATTGCCCGCCTCGAAATGGCGGCCCACGCCCTTGGCCAGGCTGTGGAATCCGGAGGCGACGGCGGCGAGGTGCTCACTGTCCTCCCGGGTGAGGTCCTTGGACACACCGGTCGGCAGGCCGTCCCCGGAGAGCACGATGGCTTTGCGGATGCTCGCGACGCGGTCCACCAGGTCGTCCAGGAGCCAGTTCAGTTCCCCGGACTTGTTGGTCGCGGTGTGGCCGGTCGCCTTCGGTGCGGTCATCGACCGTCCCCCTTTGTCGTTCCCTGTGGTGCTGTGCCGCTGTGGGCGTCGTCGCCCGCGGCGTTCTCCTCGCGGCCGCGCTGCCAGCCGCGCTGGAGCGAGGCCATACGGCTGCGTACTTCGTCGGCGTCCCGCTCCCCGAGGTCCCTGTGCTCCTCCGTGTGCCGCTGGGGGCTCTGCTTCAGCTGCGGGGCCAGGTTGGCCTGCCGTACGCGCCGGGGCAGCGGGCCCGTGCCGGAGCCTGTCTCCTGCGGTGCGGTGCCGGGGCGCCGGGCGGTGGGGGCGGCGTCGCCGGGGGCGATCGCGGCTCGGCTGCGCATGGGCAGGGCCGGGGCCTCGCCGGAGCGTCCCTCGGGCGCCGGGGAGGCCGCGCGCTCACCGGGGCCGTCGGCCCCGCCGTTGCCCGGGCGCAGCGGCGAGGCGCCGCGGCGGCGGGTCGGCAGCGGGGGCACGGCTGCCTGGTCTGGCCCGCCCCTGCCCGCCAAGGGCTCCTCGCCCCGGCGGCGGGACGGCAACGGTGCCGTGGCCTCCGGCTCGGGTCGACCCGGACCTGTGGCAGGACCGTCGACCGCGTCCTCGCGGCGCGAGCGCTGCTCGGTGACCGGGCGACCGTGCGAGCTGACCAGCTTGGGCGTGCGGCGGCGGGGCAGCGCGACCGGGGCGCTCGCATCGGCGCCGTCGTGGTCGGGTTCGTGGCGCTCGGGGGCGTGATGAAGATCGCCGTGGTGGCTGGTCGTCTCGTCCTCGGCGAGGACGATGGAGCGGCGTGGGCGGAAGAGTCCGCCGCGTTCGCTGTCCTCGTCGTCGAGCGCGCCCGGGAAGTCCTCGATGGCGTCGAGGTCGACGGGCGCCTCCAGTTCGATCGGACCGTCCAGGAGAGAGGCCGGCAGACCGGGCAGTTCCACGGGCATCTGGGAGAGCGCGGTCCGGCGGCTCTCCTCCAGCTCGGCCTCCTTCGAGGGTCGGGGCCGGTCGAGACGGAAGCCGATGCCGTTGGTGTCCGGGACGTCGTCCGTCAGCAGCGCGTCGGGGATGAAGACGACCGCGGTGGTGCCGCCGTAGGGAGACGGCTGCAGCGAGACGCGGACGTTCTGCCGCTGGGCGAGCCGGCTGACCACGAACAGGCCGAGCCGGTCGGTGTCCGACAGCTCGAACTCCGGTGTCTCGGCGAGCCGGAGGTTGGCGTCCAGGAGGGCGTCGGCCGCCATGCCGAGGCCGCGGTCGTGGATCTCCAGGGTGAAGCCGTTGGCGACCCGCTCGCCCAGGACCTGGACGGCCGTGTGCGGCGGGGAGAACACCGTGGCGTTCTCCAGGAGTTCGGCCACGAGATGGGTGAGGTCGGCGACGGCCGGACCGGTGACCGCGACCCGCGGCAGCCGGCGGACCTCGATGCGCTCGTAGTCCTCGACCTCGGCGACGGCGGCGCGCACCACGTCCATGAGCTGGACGGGCCTGCGCCACTGCCGGGAGGGGGCGGCACCGGAGAGGATCACGAGGCCCTCGGCGTGCCGGCGCATACGGGTGGTGAGGTGGTCGAGGCGGAACAGGTCGGCGAGTTCGTCGGTGTCCTCGGTCCGGCGTTCCATGGTGTCGAGCAGGGTGAGCTGCTTGTGCAGGAGGACCTGGCTGCGCCGGGCGAGGTTGACGAACACCTCGGAGACCCCGGCGCGCAACTCGGCCTGTTTCACGGCGGCTTCGACGGCGGCGCGCTGCAGGGTGTTGAGGGCCTGGCCGACCTCGCCGATCTCGTTCTTGTCGAACTCCAGGCGTGGGACCTCGGTCTCCACGTCGACCTGTTCGCCCGCGGACAGCCGGCGCATGACGCTCGGCAGCCTTACGCCGGACGCCTCGTGGGCCTCCAGGCGCAGTTGCCGCAGGTCGCGGATGAGGGTGCGGCCGACACGCACGGACAGGAAGAGCGAGGCGAGCAGGGCGAGCAGACCCAGGACGCCGGCGATGGCGGCCTTGGCGATGACGCCCATGGCGACCGGGCGGACGCGGTCCTGGTAGCGGTCGCCCGCCTGGTCGTTGAGGGTACCGAGCTCGTCGAGCACGTTACCGGCGGCGGTGTCCCAGCTCTGCGCGCTGACCTCGAGGGACGTGCCGGACCCGGAGGAGATCGCGGACTCCTCGGCCACCCGCAGCGGGGCGGTGGCGGCGTTCTTCCAGAACCGGTCGTAGCGGTCGCGTTCCGACGAGGGCAGCAGCGGCAGGTTGACGTCGTACATCAGGGTGCGCTGGGCGACCAGGTCGGAGACGTCGCGGCTCGCGCTGCGGGAGAGCTTGCCGACGATCAGGGAGGAGCCGAGGAGGGCGTCCTCACGGGAGAGCAGTTCGCGGGCGCGGGCGAGGTTGACGAGTGCGCGGTACTGCTTGTCCATCTCGACGTTGTCGACGACATGGAGGTTGGTCAGCAGGGTGTAGCACGGGTCGACCAGGCGGTTGTACAGGTCGAGGGCCCGGGCGCGGTCGACGGTGCCGTCCGCGACGCCGCGGCGCAGGGCGTCGATGCCGTCGAAGGCGTCCAGCACGGCGGTCAGACGCTCGTCCGTGCCCTCACCCACCGCGTCGCGCACATCGGGGTCCTTGGCGTTCTTCCGGATCTCGGCGACGGCCCTGTCCGTGGCGGCCCGGCTCTGCCGGAGGTCCGTGAGCCCGTCGGAGGCCCGGGGATCGGCCAGGTAGACGAGGGTCTGGCGGCGTTCCTGCTGCAGGACGCGGACGGTGTCCTCGATCGGGTAGGCGATCTTCTCGACCACGTCCGACACGTTGAACAGCTGTTCTGCTTCACGACCCGTGAGTACCGTGGCGAAGCCCCAGATCGCGGTCAGGGACACCAGCGGCACGAGAAGCAGCGCCACGATCTTCCGGCGGATCGACTTCCCGCGAAAGCGCATGGCCTCCCCCAGCTCGCCCCCCACCGACCGGGGGTACACATGTACGTCAACAAACGGCGCGAGCCTACTACCGACGCACAGGTAACTCGAAGAGCCGTCCGGAAGCTGAACTTCCGCGCGGGCGGCGAGACATGGGGAGTTGTCCGGTCATTGGGGGAGATTGCCTCCCCGATTCCTGTGGTGACCGCCGATGTCCATCCGACCGGCCCGCCCGGCCAGTTGGCTGGAAATTTACGCTCCTTGGGAATCTTCAGGACGCCTTGTTCGTCCTTGTCCATGGGAGATGGGGGCGGAATCGGCCACAGGAGCCGCATCCCGCACCCCGGCGGCGTAAAACAGCGCAAGCCGGGCAGCCACAGGGGAGCCGTGTGATCGGACACGGCGCGAGCTGTCTGCCGGCGGTGGGGAGTGACACGTTGATGGGCACGGCGGAGCGGTGTGAGGCGCCCGGAGACGGCGTGGCGGCGCACCTGACGGTGCAGCAGAACGCCGAGGCACCGGATCGCGACATTCCGGCAACCGGACGCGAGGCAAGGGACAGACGCGGCGCTGCGGCGGGGACCAGGGAAGGCAACATGGACCAAGTGCAGCCTCCCTACCAGCCATTGTGGGTCGAGGAGCCGGCGCGGCGGCGCCGCATGCCCGATCCGGTGCGCACGGCGGCGGTGCGGGCGGTGCTCATCATCGCCGTGACGCTGATCCAGGCGATGGTGGCCTTCCTGTGCACCATGGCCGGATCCTGGCTGGCCTTCCCGATGGTCATCAGCAGCGTCGTCAGTACGGTGGTGGCCACCTGGGGCGCCCTGGACGTCTGGGTGACCCGCCAGGTCTGGAACCAGCGCAACGGCGTGGTGTCGGCGCCGAGCAGCACCGCCCGGGCCCTGCGCCGCGAGCGGGGCCGGGGCCCGCCGGAGGGGGGGGGCCCCCCGCGGGGCCCGGAGGGGGTTAGCCCGCCGGGGGGGAACCCCCGGGTTTGGGACACCCGAGTGGG